>JAFRKZ010000127.1 GCA_017431485.1 Parasporobacterium sp.
GGTGCGGCGGTGGTGATCGCCCAGTATTTCGGTTCCCGGGAACAGGAAAAGATCACTATTGCGGTCAGGACTTCTGTCCTTCTTTGTGTGGTGATCGGCGCGGTCCTGACGATCGCCATGTTATTCTGCGCGGATCCGGTACTCCGGCTGTTAAGAACGCCGGAAGAAACGCTTATGCAGGCCGGTGTGTATATGAGGATCTATTTTGCTGGAAGCATCTTCCTGCTGGTCTTTAACATGGGATCCGGGATCCTGCGGGCGATCGGAGATTCCCGGAGGCCTTTTATCTATCTGGTCATAAGCTGTCTGTCCAATATCATCCTGGACATCCTGTTCGTGGTCGTGTTCCACTGGGGCGTGGCCGGCGTTGCGTGGGCAACCACCATTGCCCAGGGGATCAGCTTCCTCCTGGTACTGATCAAGCTCCTGCGCACGAAGGAATACTACAGACTTGATCTGTCTTCCCTGAAGATCAATATGATCATCCTGAAGCGGATGCTCGGGATCGGCGTTCCCTCCGGCATCCAGTCTGCCATGTACGGCGTCTCCAATATCATTCTCCAGATAGGGGTCAATTCCCTGGGCACCGTAGTGGTGGCTTCCTGGTCCATGTCGGGAAAACTGGACGGCGTATACTGGGCCGTCTCCTCCGCCTTCGGAACCGCCATCATGAATTTCGTGGCGCAGAATTACGGCGCCGGCAAAATGGACCGGATCCGCGCCTGCGCGAAAACAGGCTTTCTGCTCTTCCTGGGCGGCACTGTCGTGATCAGCGGGCTGCTGCTTTTACTGGCAAAGCCGCTTCTTCATATCTTTACCACAGATCAGGGCGTTATCAAAACGACCTGGTTCATCATGCTGATGTTCGTGCCGTTCTATGTCCTGTGGACGGTTGTAGAGACATTTTCCGGGATCTTACGAGGGATCGGCGACGCCGTAAAGCCCACCGTGATCACGGCCCTCGGCGTGTGCCTGCTGCGGATCATCTGGATCCTCACCGCATTCCGGATCTCCCCGACCCTCATGGTGCTGTGCATCTGCTACCCGCTGTCCTGGCTGGTGACGGATGTGGCGCTCCTTATTTATTACAAAAAAAGGAGCCGGGAAGGATTTGCCTCTCCCGGCCTGAAACATATCTGAGATATCCTTTGCTATACCGTCTCTTATTTCAGCGGCTCCAGCTGCACCACCTTGTCGCACATTCTGTCCACCACCGCTTTGTCATGGGAAATGAACAGCATGGACAGGTTCAGTTCCCTCTGCAGATTCAGCAGAAGTTCCAGGATCTGCCCCTGTATGGTCACGTCCAGCGCGGAGACCGGTTCATCGGCGATCACGAACCGGGAACCGGCGATCAGCGCCAGGGCGATGTTCACCCTCTGCTTCTGCCCGCCGGACAGTTCGTCCGGATAGCGGCCCAGAAACTCTTCCGGAAGTTCCACATGCTTCAGGATATCCCTGACAATGGCGCGGCGCTCCTTCCGGGACAGTCTCGCCCCTTCTGACGGCGGCTCTTCCCCGCCCAGCAGTTCTTTCACCCGGCTTACCAGGCGGACTCGTTTGAGCTGCTTCTCATCGCGGAGATTTCGCAAGGGTTCTTCTAAGATCCAGCCGATCTTCCTGCCCGGATTGAGGGAGGAAGCGCTGTCCTGGAAGATCATCTGGGGATTGGGCTCTTTCAGCAGGATCTCTCCCGTGTAGTCCTTATGAAGTCCCAGGATCGCCCGGGAAATGGAGCTCTTGCCGGAACCGCTGGGCCCCACAAGGCCTACGATCTCTCCCTCATGGACCGTGAAGTTCATATCCCGGCAAATGTATTTCCGGGTCTTTTTCTGCCCCAGTTTTTCCGGTTTGATATCATAGAAAAGCGTCAGGTCCCTGACCTGGAGCATCGCTTCATTGTCGTACTCTTCCGACTCCTTCTCGCCCTTGGTCAGGGCGCTGATCAGACTTTTCGTATACTCGTGTTCGGGATGTTCGAAGATCTGCTCCACATCCCCCTGCTCCACGATCAGGCCCTGGTACATGACCAGCGTCTTGCGGCAAAGCTTTTGGATGACCCGGAGGTCATGGGAGATCAGGATAATGCTGGTCCCGTACCGTTCATTGATGCTCTTTAACAGTTCCAGGATCTGGGTCTGGACATCCGCATCCAGTGCTGTCGTCGGTTCATCCGCGATCAGAAGGTCCGGATGGTTCATCAGCGCCATGGCGATCATGACTCTCTGCTGCATGCCGCCGGAAAGCTCATGGGGGTACTTGCGGTATACCTCTTCCGGATTCTGCAGTTCCACATTCCGGAACATACGAAGCACCTTGTCTTTGCGCACTTCCTTGGTCAGCGTTTTGTCATGGATCTTCAGGATCTCTTCCACCTGCTTTCCCACCCTGACCAACGGGTTCAGGGAGGTCATCGGCTCCTGGAACACGGTAGAGATCTCACAGCCCTTGATCTTCCGGAGTTCATCAAAGGTCAGAGGCACCAGGTCCCGGTCCTTGAAGATCACGCTGCCCGTAAACTTCGCTGTCTGGGGAAGCTGCATCATCAGGGCAAGCCCCATGGTGCTCTTGCCGGACCCGGACTCTCCCACGATGCCCAGGATGTCGCCCTTCTCCATGCTGAAGGAGACCCCTTTTACCGCATAGGAGATCTTGGTCTTGGTATGGTATTCGACTTTCAGATCATTTACCTGTAATAACATAATCGTTCACGATATCGTATACACGGCGGAAGCCGGCTTAATCCATACGGTTGACGCCGTCGCTGATCAGCGCTACGCCCAGCACCAGGATGATAATGGTCACGCCCGGAAAGATAGCGTACCAGGGCGCCTGCATCAGAAAACTCCCGGCTTCATCGATCATCCGGCCCAGGGAAGCATTGGGGGGCTGCACGCCCAGTCCCAGAAAGCTCAGGCCCGCTTCCGCGATGACTGCATTGTTGAAGCCGACTGCCGCGGATGCCAGGATACCGATATAGGCGTTGGGCATGATATGGGCGAAAATGATCCGGCAGGTACCTGCCTTGGAGAGCCTCGCACTCTGCACGAACTGCAGCCCCTTCAGCCGCAGCATCTCCGACCGGGCGATCCTGGCAAAGCTGGGAATAAATAAGATCCCGAGAGCCAGGATGATGTTCATGAGGCCCGAACCCAGGAAGCTGACAAATACCAGCGCCAGCAGGATCGACGGAAAAGCGTTCAGCACATCGTTGATCCTCATGATCACTTCGTCAAACCAGCCGCCGAAGTAGCCGGCGAAAAATCCGATCACACTTCCCACGATCATACCGAAGATCACGGTACTGGCAGAGACCAGGAACGTGGTTCCGATCCCCTGCATGACACGGCTCAGGATATCCCGGCCGTAATTGTCGCATCCGAAGGGATGCGCCCAGGAAGGCGGCGCGAACTTCAGGGTCAGGCTCATTCCCGTCGTGGAATACGGCGTCCAGAAAAGAGCTGTCAGCGCCAGCGCCAGCATGATCCCTGTAATGACCAGGCCTATGATCAGACTGTAGTTCCTGTTTTTTTTCATTTACAATTTCACCCTCGGATCAATGATCTGGTAGATCACGTCCACCAGGAAATTGATCACGATGACTACGACCGCGATCAGCAGCACAACAGCCTCCACCACCGGATAATCCCGGTTTGAGATGGCGGTTACCAGCAAAAGCCCGATGCCGGGCACTGAGAAGACTTTCTCCACCACGATGCTCCCGGCTACGATCTCCGCAATGATGATCCCCAGGAAGGTGATGACCGGTACCAGGGAATTCTTCAGCACATGACCGTAGAACACGCCGTTCCGGCTGCAGCCCTTGGCATAGGCCGTTCTGACATAATCCTTATGCAGTTCCGCCCGGATGGAAGAGACCAGGAACTTGACCGTCATGGCGATCTTCGGCAGCGAGATCGCGATCGCCGGAAATACAAGATAGGAAATGCTGGCGGAGAGATCCTCCGCCGGCGATACATATTTTCCTATGGTAAACCATTTGAGTACAAGGGAAAACAGATAGGTGATCAGGATACCCAGAAAGAAAGAAGGTACCCCCATGGTGATATGGACAAGCGTCGTCATGGCAGCCCGTCCGGCGACGGACCTTCTCTTAGCCCCGAAAATCCCCACCGGGATCGAGATCACGACGACCATAACAAGAGAGATCAGGGACAGGACCGCACTGGTGCCCAGCCGGCCTCCCACCAGGGAAGCCACGCCGGTACCGGTGTACTGGTACGATGTCCCGAAATCTCCTCTGACCGCCCCTGTCAGCCAGCTCCAGTACTGGACCAGCACAGGCCGGTCCAGTCCCATTTCAGCACGCAGTGCCGCGATCCGCTCCGGCGTCGCATTCTGTCCGAGCTTGGCAATGGAAGCGTCCGCCGGAAGAATGGAAAACGCCAGGAATACGACGATGGAGATCAGCAGCAGGGCGATGATCAGTGTTAAAAATTTCTTGCCTATATATCTCATTTATCAGTCAATAAATTTGACGACCGACATATCCTGTGCAGAGATCGGATAGAAGACATAGCCTTCCAGATCCGCATTGACTGCCACCAGGTTGGCCGGATCCTGTACGTAGATGGATGCGGCGTCATCGGCCAGGATCTGCTGCAGCTGTTTGTAATATACAGCCTTCTGATCCAGATCGATCTCCGCCAGGGCTTTTTCGTACACTTCATCAAATTCCGGGTTGGAGTAATTGGTGAAGTTGTTCGGTGCTGTGGAAATGTTTTTCGCAAACCAGGAGTTCGGTGCCAGCTTGCCGTCTACTGCCACAACCGTTGCTTCATAATTGCGGTCTACATAAGCATCGGAATACCAGGTGTTGAATTCTACCAGGTTGATATTGGCCTTGATCCCTACTTCTGCCAGAGATTCCGCAATGATCTGCGCGGTTCCCTCGTGAGGCGCATAGTTGTTCGGGACCGTGATGGTGAACTCAAAGCCGTCCGGATAGCCTGCTTCCGCCAGAAGTTCTTTTGCCTTCTGCGGATCGTGGGTGTAGGTGGTCTCTGTATCTGCATTGTAATAGAACTCTGCAGCCGGGATCATGTTGGTGCCGATGATGTGGGATTTGCCCGCAAACAGGAATTCATTGATCAGGTCCCTGTCTACCGCGTAATACACCGCCTGGCGTACGCGCACGTCGTCAAAAGGTTTGACCGCGTTGTTCAGGAACATGCCCTGTACATAGTTGACGCTTCCTTCCAGGATGTTGAAATGATCGTTGAGGGTTGCCGCCTGGTCCGCTGTCAGGTACTGATAAATGTCCAGAGTGCCGGCGTTCAGCTGGTTGATGGCAGCGTCCACATCGGTCTCTACCTTGAAGGTGACCTGGTCAAGATAGGGGAATCCTTCTTTCCAGTAGTTTTCGTATTTCTCCACCACAAGGCTCTCGCCCGGTTTGAAGGAGACAAATTTAAAGGGACCTGTTCCGATCGGCGCGGAGTTGATGTTCTCTTCGTTTGCCTTCGGTAAAATAGCGCAGGTCAGTTCGTAGATGAATTCTGTGTTGGGCTCATTGAGGATGACTGTGACCGTCCCGTCTTCTGCGATCTCCAGTTCCTTGAAATCCGCAAAGGCGGATTCGGATCCCTGGATCTGTGCATAACGCTCGAGCGAATACTGAATATCTTCCGCAGTGACCGGTGTGCCGTCGTGGAATGTGATGCCTTCTCTTATCGTAAACGATATAGACGATGCATCTTCCGCGACTTCATAGCTCTGTGCTACCGCGGGTTCGATATTTCCGTCTGAAGTTGCCTTGACAAGGCCTTCAAACAGATTGAACAAGACTTCTCGGGTTCCTGCATAGTCCGCATTATGCGGGTCAAGACTGTCGATATCCTGTGAGATGCCTACAACAACAGAATCAGAAGCTTCATTGTCTGTGCTTGTGCCTCCGTATACCGTGAGTGCAGCTGCTGTGACAATTGCAATTACCAGCCAAAAAGTTACAAAATGTTTCATAGTAAAACCTTCTTTCTGCTTGCAGCATGTTATTTAATTGACGGGCGGATTATAAAACAATTGCCTGTAAATAGCAACCATATGTTAAGAATTATACAAAGACCTGTGCGTGTGTCTTTCCGCCTGCTGTACGCATAAGGCGGGCGGAGCCGTCTGCTCCGCCCTTTTTCCTTTTCTGTCTCTTACTTCAGCCTCACGATGCTTTTCTTTGTAACCGCCTCCCGAAAGCTGTTCCTGTATTTTCTTCCGATGCTGATCTCCTTGCCGTTGTCCAGCTGAACATACCCCTTTTGAACCTTCCGCACATGATCCAGTGAAATGATATAGGAATTGCTGACCCTGAAAAATCCCAGTCTTCTGGTCGCCTCTTCTACCCTATATAAAGTACTGTAGAATTCAAAAGATCCCTTCTCACTGAAAATACAGACCAGATTCCGAAAGGACTCCATGTAATAGATTTCTCCCACCGGAAAGAACCTGGTCTCCCCGCACCTGGTAGCGGACAGTGATATCTCCGTCTTTCTTCTTCCCCTGCCCCGGGACATTTCCTCAAAGATCCGCATAATAACCGCTTCTGAGCTTTCCCTTGGTATCACATAGTTTTTTGTTCCCAGTCCAAAAGATTCCAAAACCGGGTTTATGTTGCTGTTATCAAACTCAAGTACAATATTCAGCATAACAGTTGCTCCCCCTTTCGTGAGCCGCAGAGCAAAAAGCCTGCGGCAGGCAATCCTGTTCTCAGGCTTCGATAACCTCCAGCCATAAAAGCGGTATTTCCTGACTGTTATATTCATTATATATGTTATAGAGCAAGTGTTTCTACCTTATTTCATCCGAGATCAGGACTTTTACCTCGATTCTCAAAAATCAGCAAAACAAGAATATGCCTTTATTCTTGTTGTAAAGAAACTCCTGGAAAAAGAATAGTTTCCAAGAAAAAAATAATAAAAACTATTCTTAAAACCGCTGAAAAAATAAAAAAAGAATAGACCACTATTCTTATTGATACGAAATATTAAAAATACGACAGAAGACTATTCTTGTTTTACCGAAACAATGAAATCACGAATAGCTGCACCGGTTATTCAGAAGTAAACACCGCTTGCCGGGATCATATAAATAAGGCTGCCGCATTTTCATGCAGCAGCCTTCTGAAGGTTTTTTCGATATGCGGTTTTACTGATTCTTCTTTACGCCGATGGTCACGGTCTCGCCGTTGATATCCCATTCCTTGGAATAGCCGTCCATCTGGCCGGTCACCACATCTGTTGCCATGACGTCTGTCAGAAGCATCTGCTTCTTCTCTGAAACAAGCGCTTCCAGGTTGTCATTGCCTGCCAGGTAAATGGTGATCATATCCATCACCTCGAAGCCGGCTTCCTTACGCATGGTCTGGATCTTGGAAACGATCTCACGGATGAAGCCTTCATCCACCAGGTCTTTGGTCAGATGCAGATCCAGCACTACAGTGATGCCGTAATCGCTGAGAGATTCAAATCCTTCCACCTGTGCAGTTTCGATCAGCAGATCGTCCTTCTCCAGATCCACTGCTCCTCCGGGCAGA
>JAFRKZ010000128.1 GCA_017431485.1 Parasporobacterium sp.
ACTGAACAATATTAACGCCCTTGCTGCCCAGTGCGGGACCAACCGGGGGTGCCGGGGTTGCCTTGCCGGCTTCTATCTGTAATTTGATGTATCCATCGATTTTCTTTGCCATTGTAGTTTCCTACCTTTCCTACAAAATAAGGTCCGATTCTTATAATTTCTTAATATCAATAAATCCAATATCTACAGGTGTTTCACGTCCGAACATATCCACGTTGATGGTAACGGTCTGCTTGGATTCGTTTACGGAAGTAACCTTTCCAATGGTTCCTTCCCAGACACCTGAGATCGCTGTGACAAGATCGCCCACCTGGAAGGAAACTTCGATCTTTTCACCGCCGCCCAGCAGCGGGATCATCTCTTCCTCCGTCAGCGGAACAGGCTTGCTTCCCGGTCCTACGAATCCGGTCACGCCCCTGGTATTACGGACGACGTACCATGTGGTATCGTTCATGACCATGTGGACCAGCACATAACCCGGGAACTGCTTCTTCTGGACCTGTTTGCGGGCACCGTTCTTGATCTCTACGACATCCTGGACAGGAACCGCAACTTCAATGATCTCATCCTGCAGCTTTCTGTTTTCTATGGTTTTTTCAATATTGGCCTTTACCTTATTCTCATAACCGGAATAGGTATGGACAACATACCATTTTGCATCTGCCATACGAACTCCTTTACGCGATCAGGCCAAGAAGAGCCTGGATACCGGTATCCAGAAGCTTGATGATAACTCCAAGAATGATCGTAACTACAATGATAAGAGCCGTCTGCTTGACAACGTCATGTCTCGCAGGCCAGATGATCTTCTTGAACTCAGACTTCAGACCTTTCCAGTAGCTGGTTTTGGTGCTCTTAACATTCTCAGCCATTATTTTGTCTCCTTATGTAATGTATGTCTCTGGCAGAATCTGCAGTACTTCTTGGTTTCCATCCTGTCGGGATGGTTCTTCTTATCCTTGGTTGTATTATAATTTCTCTGCTTGCACTCGGTGCATGCCAAAGTAATCCTTGTTCTCATGTTTTTTCTCCATATTTTATAAAGAGTAGTTAATGATGACGGAATGCGCGCCAAATCATGTCTGTGGGGTCCCGCGTCCGGGATATATGATAATTTGGAACACATCAAAAATAGAGGCTTTTACCTCTGCCCGGCTACTATATCATACCCAGTGCCCGCCAGTCAACCGGAAAATGATAAAAACCGCACATCATTTTTGTGCGGTTTTCTGATCGTCGCTGATCCCTTCCCGGGCTTCTTTCTGAAACAGGATCTTGACCGTCATGACAAGGCATTTGATATCCAGCCAGATGCTGTAGTTCTGGATATAGGTCAGATCCAGGCGGAGTTTGTTGTAGGGGGTGGAATTGTACCGGCCGTACACCTGGGCGTAACCCGTGAGTCCTGCCTTCACTTTCAGGCGGAACTGGAACTCCGGTACATGATTGATATATTCATTGAAGATCTCCGGGCGTTCGGGGCGCGGTCCGACCATGGACATGTCGCCCTTCAGCACATTGAACAGCTGAGGCAGTTCGTCGAGGTGCGCGGCCCTTAAGATCCTTCCCACTTTTGTGATCCGGGGATCATGCATGGTGGACAGCTGCGGTCCCATTTTTTCCGCATCCACCCGCATACTCCGGAATTTGATGATCTTGAACACCTTGCCGCCGATCGACAGTCTTTCCTGCCGGTAAAAGGCAGGTCCGCCGTCTCCGATCCGGATCGCTGCCGCGATGATGAGCATCAGCCAGGAGGTAAGCACGATCATCACAGAGGAAAGTACAAGGTCCATCGCCCGCTTGAAGATCCTCTGATCCTGTGCCAGACCGTAGTTCTTGGAAATATACGCCACATTGTCGAACAGATGGATCTGATCGGAACTGGACACGATGATATCCGTGATCTTCGGCAGCATATAGATCCGCTTGTCGATGGCGTAGCAGTATTTCAGGATATCGTTTCTGATCTCTGCGGGAAGATCGGAGATCAGGATCGCGTCATGCGCTGCGATCCGCTCGGTCAGTTTTTTCATGCCTTCGCTGACGTTGATCACTTCGGTGATCACGTAGCGTTCGCTCCGCTCATTGACATGCAGGACCAGTTCCTTCAGCGAATAGTCTCCATGGATCAGCAGAAGGCTGTGAGGCGGGAAGATCACATTGTTGAGCGCCTTTACGCCGAACACCCACAGAACAGAAAGCACGATCTCCACCACCCAAAGGATGATAAGCGGCGTCATATCGGGGTAATGACGAAGCAGGGCGACCAGGATAAAATATGTGATCAGATTGGCCACAAAGGTATTGAACACATTGGAAAAGATCATGTCCACCCGGCGGGCCACCGCTACATGGAAGACCCCGAAGATCTTGCCGAAAACAAGCAGCAGAATAGGATACATTGCAACCATGGCCCAGTTACCACGGCGGAAGAACGGGATCAGGACCACGCTCTCATACAATGTATTCCACAGATAGCTGTATAATGCTGTAAATACGGCAAGAAGAATGATCACCTCAAAAAAGATGACCATTCTCTTGTATCTGTCACGTTTCACTTCTCAGTACCATACCCGTCCGGATTATTGCTCTGCCATCTCCAGGTGTCCTGGCACATCCTGTCCAGATCATACTCTGCATTCCAGTGAAGTTCCCGGGAAGCTTTTGCAGGATCTGCATAGCACACATCGATATCACCCGGGCGTCTTGCCTCTATTACATAAGGAAGATCTTTTCCGCAGGCTTTTGAGAACGCGCGGATGATATCCAGGACACTGTAGCCGTTTCCTGTTCCCAGATTGTATACTTCCAGGCCCGGCGCTTCGCAGATCTTTTCGATCGCCTTTACATGGCCCTTTGCCAGGTCCACCACATGGATATAATCCCTGACTCCGGTTCCGTCCGGCGTATCGTAATCATTGCCGAATACATGTACGATGTCCAGTCTGCCCACTGCCACTTTGGCAATATAGGGAAGCAGATTGTTGGGGATCCCGTCAGGATCTTCTCCGATCAGGCCGCTCTCATGGGCGCCGATGGGATTGAAATACCGAAGGAGAATGATATTCCAGGAATTGTCCGAAACATACAGATCTCCCAGGATCTTTTCGATCATCAGTTTGGTCCGGCCATACGGATTGGTCGCGCTCAGCGGGAAATCCTCCCGGATCGGAACCGTTTCCGGTTTGCCGTATACGGTTGCTGAAGATGAAAAGACGATATTCTTGCAGCCGGCCTTGCCCATGGCACGAAGCAGGGTCAGAGTGCCGTTGATGTTGTTGTCATAGTATGCCAGCGGGATCCTGACGCTTTCGCCAACTGCCTTGAGTCCTGCGAAATGGATCACCGCATCGGGTTTTTCCTCTGCAAAGATCCGGTCAAGAGCTTCCTCGTCCCGGATGTCCGCCTGATAGAAAGCGGCTTTTTTTCCTGTGATCTTTTCCACTCTCCGGATGGATTCCTCTGAGGAATTACAGAGATTGTCCACGATCACGGTCTCATATCCTGCTTCCAGAAGTTCCAGGACCGTATGGCTCCCGATATAACCTGTTCCGCCTGTTACCAAAATCTTCATTTCATATCTCCCTTTTTTTAAAAACTTTATCTTCCGCCGGCAGCAATCGCCGGGCTGTTTCCATGCTTTATTCTTCCGTCGCTTCCGGTCCGATCCGGACCGTCACCGTAAGGGTCGGGGATTCCCCGTATACCACCATGTTTTCCGGAAGGAACGGCGTCACATCCACCTCTGTCTCCACATCTTCCGCGGCTCCCCAGATATTGATCAGGTCAGAGGGGATCTCCACCGCCTCCAGGTCCTCGATCTCGGAAAGAGGTCCTTTTACGGCGATCATATCCTGGGACAGTTCGATCCCGGTTACAGTATAACCATCCGCAGGTTCCCCTGTCACGGTGACGGACAGCGGAACATTCTTCCGGCCGGAGACCTTGAACTCCACATTGATCTCAGAGACATCCAGAGACATATCCGGAGTTTCCTTCACTGAAGCGCCTGCCGCATCCCGGATGGAAGGCGTCAAAGGCACCGTGCAATCCTGTGTGATATCCGCGTAGTTGACGGTAACGACTGCTTTTTCAGCACTTTCTATGATGGACTGCGGCGCATAGAGCGTCACTTTCTTCGGGGACAGATTGGCTTCTTCGATCACGATATTATCCAGGGGATTGCCTGCG
>JAFRKZ010000129.1 GCA_017431485.1 Parasporobacterium sp.
AGGAGCCAGGGAAAGCCCCTGATAAAACTGTTTCAGGACCCCAAGGGATCCGCCGACCTCCTTGCCAAGTCCCGGAGCCGTCAGCCGGTTTGCGCAGCGTTCTATAAGATCAGCCCTTCCGGTAATATATCCGCCGATCGGAGCCAGTCCTCCTCCCGGATTTTTGATCAGTGATCCGACACAGATATCAGCGCCGTGATCGGTCGGCTCCGAAAGAGATGTGAATTCTCCGTAACAGTTGTCCACAAAAGCGATCAGGTCCGGCTTGATATTCTTTGCGAATGTGATCGCTTCGCCAATCGCTTCCGGAGAAAGAGATTTTCTGGAAGCGTATCCTTTTGATCTCTGGATATAGATGATCCTGGTGCGTTCATTGATCAGGGAACGTATACGGGGAAGATCAAAATGTTCTCCGTCTATGAGTTCAGAGACAGCATATGTAACTCCTATCTCAGATAGGGAACCGGGGGCAGGTGTGATACCGATGGAACGCTCCAGACTGTCATATGGCTTTCCTGTAAGGAACAAAATCTCATCTCCCGGAAGCAGAAGGGCGCTGAGAGCCAGATACAAAGCGTGCGTACCGCAAGTGATCTGTGGTCTGACCAGCGCATCTTCCGTGTGAAAGATATCTGCATAGACACGTTCCAGTTTTTCCCTGCCCAGTTCGTTGTAACCGTAACCGGAGCTCGCAAAGAAATCCGATTCGGAAACTCTGTTGTCAATAAAACTCCGAAGCACTTTATACTGATTGGCTTCGGAAACATCTTCGATCTCCCGGAATACCGGAAGGCACTGCTGCTCAGCTTCGGCAGCAGCTTTCTGAATTCTTTCACTGATATCAGGATAATGGTACAATGTTTTTCTCCTTTAATATATCGATCATTTTGGAAAGCATCTCCTCTTCCGAAGGATACTCTTCATAATTCATCCAGATGACGTCCTGTTCCCTTCTGAACCAGGTGATCTGTCTTTTCGCAAAATGCCGCGTACTCTTTTTGATCAGATCTGCTGCTTCCTCATATGTCAGTTCATGATTCAGGTATCTGACGATCTCTTTATAGCCGAGACCCTGCATGGCGAGACTGTCAGGCGATACCCCCCGTTCTATAAGAGATCTGACCTCCTGCACAAGTCCTTGCTGCAGCATGGCATCCACCCGCTGATCGATCCTGTCATAGATCACGGCGCGATTCCGGTTCAGGACAAAATAAGCCGCATTAAATGCCGGCTGCCTTGATCGCTGTTGTTTGTTATGAAGAGAGATGCACTGGCCGGTTTCCCGGTAGTATTCCAAAGCCCGGATCGTTCGCTTGACATTATTGGCGTGGATCTGTCCCGCCGCCTCCGGATCAGCTTCTTCCAGAAGACAATGCAGGGCCTGCGGTCCCTTCTCTTTTGCCATCTGTTCCAGTTCACGGCGGTAAGCAATGTCTGTTTCGGAACTGGTAAATTCAATTTCATAAAGGACTGATTGAATGTAAAAACCGGTTCCACCTGCCAGGATCGGGATCCTGCCCTTCTCGTGGATGCTGTGGATGTATGAAAGGGCCCTTTTTTGAAATTCAAAAACACTGAATTCTTCATATGGTTCCAGTTCATCGATCAGGTAATGCGGGACATTCTGCATTTCGTCTTTTCTGATCTTGGCTGTTCCGATATCAAAACCCTTATAGACCTGCATGGAATCAGCGCTGATAATTTCGCCGCCGATCGTTTTGGCAAGCCTGATGGATAGATCGGTCTTTCCCACTGCAGTTGCGCCCGACAGGATAATCAAAGGTGGTTTCATCATAGGACTCGTTTGAATTTTTTCTCCAGTTCGTATTTGGACATGGATACAATGGTTGGCCTGCCGTGGGGGCAGTTGTATGGATTGTCCAGTGTCATCAGCTCATCGATCAGAGCCTGCGCCTGCTGTACGGAAAGGATATTCCCTCCTTTAACAGCAGCCTTACAGGCAGCCGTAGCAATCCTGTCAGTCAGGATCTGCGGCGCTGCCTGGGAAGATACGTCAGAAAGATCATCCAGCATTTCCGTGAACCAAAGCTTTTGATCCAAGCTGAAAAGATCTGCCGGTACAGCGCTGAGCGCATATTCACTGCCTCCGAAATGTTCCGCTTCAAAACCGATCTTTCTGAATTCCTCTGCATAGCGTTTCAGAGTTTCCTCTTCCCGGGAAGATAAGGTCAGTATCAAAGCGGGAAGCAGTTTCTGTGAATAATGGTGTTCTTCCTGCAGCCTTTTAACGATCCGTTCATAAAGAACTTTCTCATGGGCTGCATGCTGGTCAATGATATACATCTGCTCTTGATATTCCACGATCCAGTAAGTATCAAATACTTCCCCAACGATCCGATGGGCAGGTTTTGCAGCTTCTGAAACAAAGGGGATCTCCGCCCAGGTCTGCTGTATGGCTTTTTCCGGCAGCGGGTTCACAGCCGGAGCGATCCGTTCTCTTTCCGCAGGATATCCGGTTTCTTCCCGGAAAACGGGGTACATTGCTTTTTCTTTCCGTGTGTTGATCTCAAAAGGTTCCGGGATATAAACCTTTTCTTCCGGCTTTTTCTCAGATCGTTCTTCTTTTGGGCTTTCCTGTCTTCCTAAGGAAATATCGGGAATGCTTTCCCTTCTGATGATCCTTTTTCTTATGATATCGTAAATAGAACGGAACACGGATTCGCTGTCGAAAAAGCGTATTTCCATTTTGGAGGGATGCACATTGACATCGATCAGTTCCGGTTCGATCGCGATATTCAGGACCGCAAACGGAAACGTTCCTTTCATTTGATAGCCGGTATAGGCTTCTTCCAGAGCTTTTTGAATGATCCGGTCGCCCACATACCTGCCATTCACAAAAAAGAATTCGAAGCTTCGGTTTCCCCGTGCGATCTGTGGCTTTCCGATAAAACCGGTAACGGAAAGATTTTCATCCCGATCGTCTACGTCCAGCAGGTTTGCAGTGATGTCTCTTCCGAATATGGCATAAATGGCATCTTTCAGGGAACCGTTTCCGGATGTCGAAAGCCTTACCGATCCATTGCTTGTGAATTTAAAAGAGATATCAGGACGGGACATAGCGATACGCTGTACGATATCGGAAATATAGCCTGCTTCTGTCTGCGGAGATTTCAGGAACTTCAGGCGGGCAGGAGTATTGTAAAACAGATCTCTTACGATAACCGTTGTTCCGTTAGGGAGTGCAGCATCTTCCAGAGACTGTTCCTTGCCGCCGTTGATCCTGTAGATCACACCGGTGAGATCATTTGCCGTTTTCGTGCAGAGCTGTGTTTTTGAAACAGCTGCGATGGAAGATAATGCTTCTCCGCGAAACCCCAGCGTATGGATAAAGGAAATATCGGAGGCATCTGTGATCTTGCTGGTGGAATGCCGAAGAAATGCCAGGCTGATCTGGTCTCTTCTGATCCCGGAACCATTATCCGTGATTCGGATCAGTTCCATTCCGCCGTTTCGGATCTCTATGGAGATGGCGTCTGCACCGGCATCAATAGAGTTTTCCACAAGTTCTTTTACGATCGATGCCGGCCTGTCCACAACTTCTCCGGCTGCGATCTTATCGATCGTATTCTGATCCAGCAGTTTTATTTCATTCATATCAAAGAAATTCCTTCAGGACCTGCATAAGATGTGCAAGAGGCAGGCCGACTACATTATAATAATCTCCGTTGATCCGTTTTACCAGAACGGCTCCCCTTCCCTGTATTCCGTATGCACCGGCTTTATCCATTGGTTCTCCGGTCCTGATATAGGCATCGATCTCTTCTTCGGTCAAAGGATAAAACTCCACTTCCGTCGCTTCATAAAACGACCTGGTGAAATGCGTATCACAGTCCAGGATCGTTACCCCTGTATAAACCGTGTGCACCTGTCCGGACAGTTTCTTAAGCATACAGCGGGCGTCTTCTTTGTTCGACGGTTTTCCCAGGATCCTGTCAAGAGAAACGACTGTATCTGCGCCGATCACAACGGCATGTTCCAGAAGAGCTCCCGCAGCCAGCGCTTTTCTTCGTGACAGCTCCATGACATATTCTTCCGGCGTTGTTTCAGGGATAGATTCTTCGCAATCCGGGGAAACCACAGAAAAATCGTATCCGGAAAGCTTCAGGATCTCTTTTCTTCTTGGAGAAGTTGAGGCAAGGATCAGTTGTTTCATAGCAATGACTTCAATTCGTATAAAATATTGATAGCTTCCAGCGGGGTCAGTTTATCCGGCTCGATCCCTTTCAGTTTGCGATGTACGATATCATCTGCCGTAGTCAGAACAAACTGGCCGGTTTTATCCTGCACTCCAGCATCCGCTTTTGGCGCACGTATCCTCTCGGAAGGTGATGACCCGGCAATATCTGCTTCTGTCAGCTGTACCACGATCTCTTTGGCGCGATCAATGATCTCGTCCGGCACACCGGCAAGACGGGCGACCTGGATGCCATAGCTTTTATCAGCACCTCCCCGCTTGATCTTGCGGAGAAAAATGATATCTTCACCCTGTTCCATTACACTGATACAGTAGTTTTTAACGCCGCCGATCCTGCCTTCCAGTTCGGTCAGTTCATGATAATGAGTTGAAAAGAAGGTCTTGGCACCGCATTTTGTCCGATCGGCGATGTATTCCACAACTGCCCAGGCAATGCTCATCCCGTCATAGGTACTGGTGCCTCTTCCTATCTCGTCAAGGATGATCAGAGAATCTGAAGTGGCATTTCGCAGGATGTTGGCTACCTCAGTCATTTCAACCATGAAGGTACTCTGCCCGCTGGCAAGATCATCCGATGCTCCGACTCTCGTAAAGATCCTGTCACAGGTGCAGATATCTGCAGCAGAAGCCGGAACAAAACTGCCGATGGCGGCCATCAGGACGATCAGCGCAAGCTGTCTCATATACGTTGACTTGCCTGCCATATTTGGTCCGGTAATAATGCTGACCCGGTTGTCGCTGCGATCAGAATAAGCGTCGTTAGGGATGAACCTTCCCTCTTCCATCATCATTTCCACAACCGGATGACGGCCGTCTGTAATAGAGATCGTTCCGGACATATTGATGGAAGGACGGACATATTTGTTGTGCTCTGCAACATAGGCAAGCGAACAGAATGTATCGATCCCGGATACTGCATGGGCAGTATGATGGATCCTTTCCAGCTGTCCAGCGATCTGTTCCCTGATATCATTGAACAGATCATATTCATAAGAAAACAGTTTTTCTTCCGCGCCCAGGATCATATCCTCCAGTTCCTTCAGTTCCTGCGTGATATAACGTTCCGCGTTCACCAGGGTCTGTTTGCGTATATAATGTTCCGGCACTTTATCCCTGAAAGAATTGGTCACCTCAATATAATACCCGAAAACCTTGTTGTATCGGATCTTGAGTCCCTTGATATCCGTTTCGCTGCGCTCTTTTTCTTCCAGTTTTGAAAGCCAGTTTTTTCCTTCGATCTTGGAATCCCTGAGTTTATCGATCCTTTCGGAATACCCCTGCTTGATGATCCCGCCTTCCTTGATCGTGATCGGTGCGTCTTCGCTGATCGATTCATCGATCAGTTGATACAGATCTTCCAGCGGATCCAGCTCCTCACAGATTTCTTTCAGCAGCGGAGAGGAAAAATTATGCAGGAGCTGTTTGATGAACGGGAGCATTTCAAGGGAGTTCTTGAAAGCGATAAGATCCCTCGGATTGGCAGAACGATAAGAGATCCTGGCCAGAAGACGCTCCAGGTCATAAACAGGATTCAGATATTCCCTGATCTCATCCCTGTCTATAAGACTGCCGTTCAGTTCCTGCACCGCATCAAGTCTTTTTTCGATCTGGGCGGCATCCACCAGGGGCTGTTCCAGAAAAGAACGCAGCATCCTGGCTCCCATGGCGGTCTTTGTCTTATCCAGGACCCATAAAAGTGAGCCCTTTTTGCTTTTCTCACGCATGGTCTCTGTCAGTTCCAGGTTCCTTCTGGTAGCATGATCGATACTCATGTATCTGCCGGCGTGATAGGTTGTGATACGATTCAGGAATTCCAGGCTGGTCTTCTGTGTCTCATATAAGTATTTCAGGAGTGCTCCGGTACAGGGCACAGACCCCGGGATATCCTTCAGACCAAGTCCGGCAATATCCAGCACATGGAAATGTTTTTTGATCAGTTCCAGACAGCTGTCGTTCTCAAAATATGGATCAGAGAGCGTATAACAGGTGATCCCCAGTTTGTCCCGCAGATAATCAAAGTCTACCGGCGTCATAAGAAAAGCCTGGTTTGAAATGATCTCAGCAACCGGGAATTTATTGATCTCATCGAACAGATGCTCCGGACTGTCGATATGCGTTGTCTGGAAATCGCCCGTTGTGATATCCACAAAAGAAAGGGTAAAGGAATCTTCCGCGTAGTATACACACATCAGATAGTTGTTTTTTGTCTCATCCAATGCGAGAGAATTGATATTGGTACCGGGGGTAACGATCCGGATCACTTCTCTTTTGACGATCCCTTTTGCCAGCTTCGGATCTTCCATCTGTTCAGCGATCGCTACTTTATAGCCTTTGGAAACCAGTCTGTTCAGATAGGTATCCACCGCATGAAACGGCACGCCGCACATGGGAGCTCGTTCCTCCAGGCCGCAGTCTTTTCCGGTCAGAGTGATCTCCAGTTCCCTGGATGCGATCTTCGCATCCTCAAAGAACATTTCATAGAAATCGCCGAGCCTGTAAAACAGGATGCAGTCATTATATTGTTTCTTCGTCTCCAGATACTGAGACATCATGGGCGAGAGTGCCATAATAATAAAACCCTTTTGCTTCTTCTAATGTTACATCCACGATCTGACCGATCAGTTTCGGATCTGCTTTAAAGTGTACGACACTGTTATTGGAAAGCCGTCCGGACAGAAGGGATGGATCTTTCACGTTGATCTCTTCTGCCAGCACCGGCATGGTCCGTCCCCTGTATCGGACGGTTTGTTCCCTGGAGATCTCTGTGACCCTGTTTAAAAGCCTTTTGAATCTGTCGTCCACGATTTCCCGGGGAACCTGATCCGGCATGGAAGCCGCTTTTGTACCGGAACGCTTGGAATAGATAAATGTAAACGCGCTGTCAAAGCGTACTTTTTCCACTACATCCATGGTTTCCAGAAAATCCTCCTCTGTTTCTCCGGGAAAACCAACAATGATATCGGTGGTGATCGAAACATCCGGGATCCGCTCCCTGATCTTTGACGCCAGATCCAGATACGCCTGCTTGTCGTACCGTCTGTTCATTTCCTTCAGGATCCGGCTGCTTCCGGACTGCAGAGGAAGATGGATATGACGGCAGATTGAAGGAGTCTGCCTGATCACTTCGATCAGTTCATCGGAAAGATCTTTGGGATGAGATGTCATGAAACGGACTCTTTTGATGCCTTCTGTTTCAGCGACCTGTTTTAACAGTTCGGGAAACGTGATATCAGCCTGATAGGAATTCACGTTCTGTCCGAGCAGCATGATCTCGATCACGCCCTCCGAAGCAAGACTTCTGACTTCCTTCAGGATATCCTCAGGAGTCCTGCTCCTTTCGCGTCCCCTGACATAGGGAACGATACAATAGCTGCAGAAATTATTGCAGCCGTACATGATGTTTACGCCTGACTTGAAGGGGTATTTCCTGGAAGAAGGAAGGTTTTCAACGATCCGGTCTGCTCCATCCAGGATCTCCGTCTGGTTCTGCTGCCTGGCCAGATACAAAAACAGCAGTTCTGCCAGCTTATAGATATTATGCGTCCCGAAAATGATATTGACATGGGGATATTTCTCATTGATGGTCTGAACAACCTGTTTTTCCTGCATCATGCAGCCGCAGACAGCAATGATCATATCCGGTTTCTGTTTTTTGATCCCCTTCAGCGATCCCAGACGTCCGTAAAAGCGGACGTTGGCATTTTCACGGACCGTACAGGTGTTGAACAGTACAAAGTCGGCATTTTCAGAATCGGTCTCACGGTATCCGATATCCGTAAGGATCCTGGCCAGCTTTTCAGAATCCTTTGCGTTCATCTGGCAGCCGAAGGTGTTGACGTGGAAGGTTAATTCCCTGTTCCGCTCTTTGGCGATACCGGAAAGGAGCTTTGCGCATTCCTCTTTAAAAAAAGCCTGTCTTTCAGGTTCTTCAGACGGTGCCTCCGCCATGATATTTTCAATCAGATCTTTATCCATAATCTATTTTAGTATTCAGCAGTAAATATAACAGTTATCCTCTGTAAGACACAGACAGCAGTAATCCCTTTCTTCGTCCGCAACGCGTTTCATGCCGGGATAAGAATAAATATGAAGCCGCGGCCGTATCTGGAACGACTCCAGCAGGAACAGGCTCCCGGCTTGCGCCAGGAAACGTTCCTCGTAAAACCAGATATCAGCCTCCGCATTTTTCAGGTTTATAAAAGTAATATCGTCTCCGTTCTGCCTGCGCACATAGGGAATGTTATTTACCACATGGGTAATATACAGGTCCTCCGGATCAAAGGAAGCGATGGAATACTCTGTCCGTTCCTCTGTTTCGTTATGGAAAAAGACACATTTTGTGATCTTTCGTTCTGCGTCTATGATCGTAAAATGTGTATAGTCTCCATCAACAAAAGGTTTTGTGATATGTCTGTCCAGATACGCCGATTCGATCATCGGCATATCTACGATCTCTTTCTCCAGTGTGATATCGGCAATGAATTTGGCGACAGTCGTCAGATATATGCTTTCGATAAAGGATTCGCTTTTGCTGCCGGTATCCAGCCTGCTGTCTTCAATATAGGAATAGCCTGTCTTTACCAGGATCTTTTTTTCCGAGACAGGGATCACGGTATTAATGCCGTTATTGATAAAATTGGCATCAGATACAGCTGTTTCGGTACCGGAGTCTAGATTATAGAACGTCAGGGAAAATTCGATATTTCCCATCATGTTCTCAGAAACGCTCCTGTGAAGGATCTCTGTCTGCATCAGGATGGTAGAGTCGCTGAGGATAAACAGTTTCATCCGCTTATCTTCATTCAGCAGGTCCCGGTTCTTGATAAAGGAACAGATCATGACAGTGTTATGATCCTTTAATGAATAGCGGAATACAGAAATATTCAGTTTACTGTTTTCTGTGACATCGCAGGAGGCAAAATAAACGTCCCCGCAGTTCCAGATACAGTTGACGATCTCGATAAACCGGATCTTCTGGGTCTCAGGTTCAACCTCAGAGATGGTATTCTCTTTCGGATCAAAGATCTGCACGGAAACCAGGTCCGCACGTTCCGGGACTGCATAGTATTCAACGATATACTGTCCGGCAGATTCTGCTTTGATTAAATTTTCATGATTGCTGATCAATGTGACATTCATAACCTAAAAAATATACCATAATGCATTCTGAAATACAAATCAGCCCGGATAAAACCGGCTGCAGACAGCTTCAAATACTTTGATCCCGTCAACAGCAGCGCTGGTGATCCCGCCCGCATATCCGGCGCCTTCGCCTGCCGGGTATACGCCTTTTATACAGGACTGGAACTGATCATCCCGCAAGATCCTTACAGGAGAGGAAGTCCGGCTTTCTACGGCGGAAAGAAGAACATCCGGATCGTCAAAACCTTCGATCTGTCCTGCAAAATAATGGATCGCTTCGGAAATATCAAGACAGATCTCTTCCGGAAGCACATGACGGATGTCAGCCATGACTGTTTCTCCTTTGTGAACCGGCTTTATCTTCCCAAAAGCTTCAGATACTCTGCCCTGTTCGAAATCTTCTAACCTCTGGCTGATGATCTTACCATTTCCCGCCTGAAAAGCTTTCTGCTCCAGCATTCTCTGGAATTCGATATTCTGTTTCGGGCTGTCGGAAGGATTCACAGCTACTACGATGGCTGAATTGGCATTTGCCGAATCTCTGCCGGAGTAGCTCATACCATTGATACACAGCATCCCGTTTTCGGAAGAAGAATTGACAACATATCCTCCGGGGCACATGCAGAAGGAATAGACACTGTTCCCTCTGCTGCTGTGATAGGTCAGTTTATAATCTGCCGGAGGCAGCTGCAGGTTCGGATCCTGACCATATCTAGCCTGATCGATCTCTGCCTGAAGATGCTCTGCTCGTACACCCACAGCAAATGGTTTTGCAGTGATCGTGAGAGGAGATCTGTCGATCAGGTACTCAAAGGTATCCCGGGCTGAATGGCCGATCGCCAGGACTACTGTTTGAGCAGGAAGAAAATCCCCATCGTTTACAAAGATCCCTTTCAATACTCCTTTTTCAGTACAGAATTCCCGGAAGACGGTCCGATATCGGAATTCGCCGCCCTGTGCGAGGATCCTCTCCCGCATGCCGGATACGATACGTATCAGCACATCGGTGCCGAGATGCGGTTTATTGATATAGGTGATCTCTTCAGGCGCCCCGTGCTTTACAAATGTCCGGAGGACCAGTCCTATCCTGCCGGAAGTGTCATTGATGCCGGTATTTAGTTTGCCGTCAGAGAAAGTTCCTGCTCCGCCTTCCCCAAACTGTACATTGCTTTCGGGATCCAAAACATTCGTTTTCCAGAAGTCCTGCACCGTAAGGAACCTTTTCTCCACCGGGTCTCCTCTTTCGATCACGATCGGCCGGAATCCTTTTTCTGCGAGAAAATAAGCGCAGAAGAGTCCGGCAGGTCCGCTTCCGATAACCACCGGACGTTCTTTCATAACGGCAGTTCCGTATTCGGGAAAATGATAGCTGCGGTCAGGCGCCGGTGTGATCTTCTCGTTCCTGCAGTGTTTCAGATATTCATTTTCACGGGAAATGCTGCAGTCGATCGTATAACTGTACCGGATATTGCTCCGATCTCTGGCATCCAGGGATTTTTTTGCGATCATAAAAGCAAGAAGCCTTGTATCTGAAATACGAAGCTTCTTTAAGATTGCTGCTTTCAAATCCGCAGCACTGTGATCGATTGAAAGATGCAGTTGTGATATCCGTATCATATCTATAATCTCAGGGACTGACGTGCCTGAAGGGTCTTTCCGCAGATCGATGCGGTACTGAATGCCCACTGCAGATTATATCCTCCGCAGATACCGTTTACATCGATCATCTCCCCGGTAAAGAACAGGCCTTTTACCAGTTTGGACTCCATGGTAAGAGGGTCGATCTCGTCCGTGCAGATCCCGCCTGCTGTCGTCTGAGCATTTTCAAACGGCATCAGCTCATAAGGATGCACCTGGAACAGTTTGATCGCCCTTGCCAGTGCAAGACACATGGCGTCCGGGTCATTTGTGCTGCCTGCTGCAGAAAAACGGCGGATCACGGCATTAATGACATTCTGGTTCAGGATCCCTGCCAGCATGCGCTGTGCCGGCTTGTCATATCTTTTCTTTGCGGGGATCAGTTTATAATTCCGGTAAAGGAGATTGACCAGTTCATAAAGCGCAATCTCAGGCATAAGATCCACCGTGATCACAGGAGTTTCTCCAATGGCCAGCATATAGCCTATGATCGAAGAGATCTGAAATGCAGGAATACCGGAAATACCGTAATCCGTAAACTGGATATTCCCGTGAACGCTGATCTCTTTTCCCTGCGCCTTAAAAGACAGTCTGCCGTCCGTTCTGGTTCCCTTTAAATAGCGGAAGATCTGGTCGCTGCAGCGGATGCCGCAAAGCGCCGGAGTGGGATCGATCAGGTGATGCCCGAAGCTCTGTGCCATTTTGTAGCCGCTTCCGTCGTTTCCTGTTGAAGCTCCCGAAAGCCCGCCTGTAGCAAGAACGAGATTGAGGCATTCATATCTGGAGTCGACAACGAATTCGTGATCTTTTTTCTTGGTGATACTGCGGACATCATGATTCACGACGACATCGATCCCAAGGTCTTCACAGCGGTTCTTCAATACTTCCTGGACAGACACCGCCTGTTCGGAACGAGGATAGATATACCCGTTCTTATCAGTGCATAGAAGACCGTTCTCAGCGAAAAAATTGACCGTATCATGACAGTCAAACTGAGAGATCACCTGCTGATAGAACAACGGATCACCGGATGTCATATAGGGGATCAGTCCTTCCGGGTTACTGTCAAACAGATCGACGCTGGCATTGACATTTGTCAGATTGCACCTGCCGTTTCCTGTGGAAAGGATCTTTTTCCCGGGAATGCTGTTGTGATCAAGGACCAGTACGGTATTAATTTCTGTTTTGGATTGAATGGCGGTGCATAATCCAGATGCACCGCCACCAATAATGATAATATCATAAAACATATTCAGATTATTCTTCGTCTTTCGACTGTCTTGCAGCAACTTCTTTCTGCTGTACATCCGCCGGAGCCTGCTCATAGCGGGAGAATTCATATTCAAAGTTGCCGAAACCGCCTGTCATGGAGCGAAGGTCTGTGTTATAGCCGTATAATTCAGACATCGGGATATCCGCTTCGATCACGGTCTTGCCGAGTTCTCCCGGATTCATGCCAAGCACACGGCCTCTTCTCTTGTTCAGATCGCCCATGACATCGCCGGTGAATTCGTTCGGAACCGTAACTTTCAGGGATACGATCGGCTCAAGAAGGATCGGGCCTGCATCCATAAAGCCTTTCTTGAAGGCGATCGTAGCTGCCATCTTGAAGGACATTTCGTTGGAGTCTACCGGATGATAGGAACCGTCGATCAGAGTCGCCTTAACGCCTACGACAGGATAGCTGGCCAAAGGTCCTTTCTGGACACATTCCTGGATGCCTTTTTCCACTGCCGGGAAGAAGTTCTTCGGAACGGAACCGCCGAAGATCTTTTCTTCAAATACGTAAGGAGTTTCCAGATCTCCTGAAGGTTCAAAGATCATCTTGACATGACCGTACTGTCCATGACCGCCGGACTGTTTCTTATGCTTTCCTTCGACTTCAGCTGTCTTTCTGATGGTCTCACGGAACGGGAACGCCGGTTTGTCAAGCACGATGTCGACTTTGTATTTTTCTTTCATCTTGGATGCCACAACATCAAGCTGCTGATCGCCGATACCGTAAAGAAGGGCCTGCTTGTTTTCTTCATCTGCAACGACTTTGAGGGTCTTGTCCTCAGCGCAAAGTTTGGAAAGAGCCTGGGAGATCTTATCTTCCTCGCCTTTATTGGCAGCATAGTATTTCTTGTAGGTATACGGTGTGGAATATACAAACTGGTCAAGGATCACAGGCGCTTCTTTTCTGGAAAGGGTATCGCCTGTCTTGGCAAGTTCCAGCTTACCGATCGCGCCGATATCACCGGGCTGGAGTTCCTTGATCTCTTCCACATTCTTGCCTCTCATGATATAGAGTTTCGCGATCTTTTCAGACTGATCTGTTTCTGCATTGAAAAGGAGGTCATCGGATTTCAGTACGCCGGAATAAACCTTAACCAGGGAGTACTTGCCGATGAACGGGTCGATGATAGTCTTGAACACATAAGCCGCCAGCGGAGCGTTCGGATCGCAGCTGCACTTGAATTCGGCATCGGTCTTAACATCTTTTCCGGACTTCATGGTCGGGGAATTGGCAGGATTCGGGAAATAGCTCTTGATCGCTGTCATAAGAGAAGTTGCACCGAAATTCTTTACCGAAGATCCGAGGAATACAGGAACACAGTCGCCTTCCTTCACAGCGTCATGAAGAGCTGTCATGATCTCTTCTTCCGTGAACTCTTCTCCTCCGAAGTATTTCTCCATCAGTTCTTCAGAAGTCTCGGCAACACTTTCCATAACGCCTTCCCGTACGCTTTCCGCATCCGCTTTCAGAGCATCAGGAACAGCGATCTCGCTGCACTTTCCGTCAGGTTTGTAGGTGTATGCCTTCTGTGAGATCACGTCCACATATCCCTTCAGTTCAGCGCCTTCTTTGATCGGAAGCTGGAACGGTGCGATCTTAACGCCGAATCTTTCATGAAGATCAGAAGTGATCTTCTGATAATCTGCATTGGCATCGTCCATGCCGGATACATAGATGAATCTGGGGACTTTGAATTTTTCACAGAATTCCCAGGACTTGGCAGCGCCTACTTCAATGCCTGATTTGGCATTCAGAACGATGACGGCTGCGTCGCAGACACTGAGCGCTTCTTCTGTTGCGCCGATAAAATCGAAGTATCCGGGAGTATCCAGAATATTTATCTTGACTCCATCAAATTCGATCGGAATGATCGTAGAGTTGATGGAAAATTTTCTCTTGATCTCTTCTTTATCAAAATCGGAAATCGTATTTCCGTCCGTGATATTGCCCATTCTGCTGATAATGCCGGTCGAATAAGCCATGGATTCCGCCAATGTAGATTTGCCGGATCCGCCGTGTCCCATGAGGATGACGTTTCTGATATCACCAGTCTTGTAAACATTCATAAAAAAATACCTCCAAATTAATATTTATATTCAGAACCATGCGGATACAGATAAAGCAGTAATCCTAAACATACATGTGGTAAGTTTACTAAAAATATACACTCTTTTCAAGATAAACATTTAGGAGTGTCTATTGACAAACCATATAAAATAAGATAACATAAAACCGAACATTAGTTCGTGTCTGGTTGAAGGAGAGAAATATGGATACTAACGAAAAAAGAAAAGCACTGGATGCTGCGATCTCCAAGATCGAGAAGGATTACGGCAAGGGATCTGTCATGAAGCTTGGCGACAAGAGCGCTATCGATATCGAAACGATCCCGACCGGGTCGATCAGCCTTGACAAAGCCCTCGGAGTCGGCGGCATACCAAAGGGCCGTATCATCGAGATCTACGGACCTGAAGCAAGCGGTAAGACAACACTGGCACTCCATATCGTAGCGGAAGTTCAGAAGACCGGCGGAATTGCAGGATTCATCGATGCCGAACACGCCCTGGATCCGAAGTATGCAAGGGATATCGGCGTTGATGTGGACAATCTTTACATATCCCAACCCGATTACGGTGAGCAGGGTCTTGAGATCTGTGAGACAATGGTCCGTTCAGGCGCGATCGACATTATCGTGGTAGACTCTGTTGCCGCGCTTGTGCCAAAGCATGAGATCGAAGGTGAGATGGGGGAAGCGACAGTCGGCGCTCAGGCCAGGCTGATGAGCCAGGCTTTGAGAAAACTGACCGCAGTTGCCAACAAAACCGGATGTTCCATTATCTTTATCAATCAGCTGCGTGAAAAGATCGGCGTGTTCTATGGCCCTTCAGAGACTACGACAGGCGGTCGTGCCCTGAAGTTCTATGCATCTGTCAGGATCGATATCCGAAGGATCGAATCCCTGAAGCAGGCAGGCGATGTGATCGGCAACCGTGTCAGAGCAAAGGTTGTAAAGAATAAAGTGGCTCCGCCCTTCCGCGAGGCGGAATTTGATATTATTTTCGGAGAAGGGATCTCCGCTGTCGGCGATATCCTTGACCAGGCGGTTGAGTTCAATATCATCAACAAGTCCGGCGCCTGGTATTCCTATAATGGGGAAAAGATCGGACAGGGACGTGAAAATGCAAAGAGCTATCTGAAAAATAATCCGGAATTCTTTGCCAGGGTGCAGGCAATGGTACGTGACAGACTCGGTTTCAACGGTGAAGAATCCGATGCGGGGCTGCCTTTTGATAACCCAACTTCCAGTTCTGTGCCTTCGGAAACGGATGATCTTCTGGCTTCTTTTGGTCTTGCCGAACAGAACCCGGATGACCTCGACCTCGACTGATCCTTTCCGGTTTTAAGAAATAAAACCTCTCTGAATGTGTTGCAGTTAAACTTTCAGAGAGGTTTTTTATATATGGTACATCCTGATTTTGGACTCTATCTTTCTGCTCTTTCCATCCTGTCTTATTCTGTTCGACTACTTTGGATGCAGCATCTCGAAAAACACTGCATTTTTCTTCTCTTCGGTCCAATTTTCAGGAAAATACTTTAAATTTTGGATGCTAAATCTTCTGAATGACGGTATTTTTTGATTGGACGCTCCAAACAGGTCATGATGATGGTATCGCTTTCCATTGGGTATAGTTTTTTCGGAAAGATATTGATCATAATAAATGAATTGATTAAAGTATATAAATACCTCGCAGAAAGTGAATTGAAACTGAACTTTCTGCGAGGTATTTAT
>JAFRKZ010000130.1 GCA_017431485.1 Parasporobacterium sp.
CCGCAGCCGGTTATCACCAAGGATAACGTCACGATGCAGATCGACGCCATTGTATACTATCATATCTATGATTCAAAACTGTATACCTACGGCGCGGCAGATCCGGTATTCGCCCTGGCAAACCTTTCCGCCACAACACTTCGTAATATCATCGGCGGTATGACGCTGGATGAGGCGCTGACTTCCAGAGATGTGATCAACGCGAGACTGACAGAACTTCTGGACGTAGCCACAGACCCCTGGGGCATCAAGGTCACCAGGGTGGAGCTTAAGAATATCCTTCCTCCGGATGAGATCCGGCATGCAATGGAAAAAGAAATGAAAGCGGAACGTGACCGCCGTCAGACTATCCTGGAAGCAGAAGGACATAAACAGGCCGTGATCACCAGGGCAGAAGGCGACAAACAGGCATTGGTCCTTGCCGCAGAAGGTGAAAGGGATGCCCGTATCGCCCGTGCACAGGGTGAAGCCCAGGCAGTGAAACTGGCCAAAGAAGCAGAAGCCGCCGGGATCACCGCACTGAAGATGGCCGGTGCAGATGAAGCGGTACTGGAACTGAAACGGTTTGAAACACTTCAGAAACTGTCGGAAGGCCGTGCATCCAAGATCATTATCCCGACCGATGTGACACAGTCCGTAAAAAGAAATGTCATCTTTTCGGAAACAGCCGGTCTCGGAGATGTGACCGCGGAAGAAAACGCACCCCTGGATGCAGAAGCAAAAGATCCCTGCTGTGAAGGAAAAGCGATCCACAGACCGGGAGATGCTGACAGGGTTTAATGAATAAACCACTGCTCCAGGAACTGACGCTGGAGCCGGACCTGTTCCTCATGGGACAGGTCCTTTTTCATTTCCCCGCGCAGAGCTGTCAGAGCGTCATGAAATTCCCGCACCGACTCCTCATAAGCACGGATATTCGGATATTCCAGCCATTTGGAGATCCGGATCTTGACGCCGTCCGGCTGCCTGCATTCCCCTGCCTGGAGAAAATAGGAGAAACTCCCATCTTCCCGCCAGATCCTGGCAAGAGGAAACATCCGGCAGATCCCGGGCCGGAAAGAATGAACCGCGCATTTTCCGTCTTCCTGCAGAAAAACACACTCCTGCTTTTCCCCTTCCTTTACGGAAAGACAGGGAAGGATGACGCCGTCAACGACACGCAGCGTGATCAGGGAACTGCCAAGCAGTCCTTCAAAAGAGTAATTCAAACCTTCTTTCAGCATCCGGATATCCCAGGCATCCAGTGTAATGGCTTCCGCCCGGTCGGTACAACACTCGCTGCAGCCGTCGCAGTGACGGCACCCAAGCCTGGCCATATCGGAAGATGTCATCAGTTTATCCGGTGATATCAGGTCCGCATCGATTTCCCTGATCATATCGCATTCATTCCTTTTTTATTCTGATACGTTCCGGACCGGTCAGATCCGGGTCGGGATCTGATTGGCTGCCATCTCTTTTTTCAGATCTTCGATCTTCACTTCGCCGAAATGAAAGATAGAAGCCGCCAGTCCCGCGTCTACTTTGGGAAGGGTCTTGAACAACGTAATGAAATCCTGTATGCAGCCGGCTCCTCCGGAAGCGATCACCGGCACACGGACCGCGTTGCAGACCGCTTCCAGCATTTCCAGATCGAAACCTTTTTTCACACCGTCCGTGTCGATGGAATTGACAACGACTTCCCCCGCGCCTTCCCCGACACAGCGCCTGATCCATTCGATCGCTTCCATACCGGTATTTTCCCTGCCTCCTTTGGCAAAGACACGCAGCACTCCATCCACCCGTTTGATATCTACAGACAGGACCACACACTGGTCTCCATACAGGCGGGCTGCCTCCTTCACCAGGGAAGGATTCCTGATGGCCCCGGAATTCACACTGACTTTATCGGCTCCGCAGTTCAGCACCCGTTCAAAATCCGCCGCCGTATTGATGCCGCCTCCCACAGTCAGCGGGATGAATACCTGGCTTGCCGCTTCGCACAGGATATCCGTAAAAATAGCCCTGCCTTCCGCAGAGGCCGTGATATCATAGAAGACCAGTTCGTCCGCTCCGGCTTTGCTGTAAAACCGGGCAAGTTCCACCGGGGAATCCACATCCTGAAGCCCCAGAAAGTTTTTTCCTTTTACGACTCTTCCGTCCCTGACATCCAGACAGGGGATGATCCTTTTTGTAATCATAATCTCTCCGCTACTCTACTGCACTTGAGCAACCGCTTCTTTCAGGTCGATCGCTCCCGTATAGTATGCTTTCCCTATGATCGCGCCATACAGTCCCAGAGAAGCCAGATATCGGATATCTTCCAGAGAGGAAACCCCGCCGGATGCCGTGATCTTCAGATCATACTTAGCAGACAGTTCCCGGTACAGTTCCCGGTTTGTTCCCTGCATGGCCCCGTCTTTGGAAATATCCGTACAGATCAGGGTACTGACGCCGAGTTCCTTCATTTCCGAACAGAAAGAAAATGCATCCAGAGAGGATTGTTCTTTCCATCCTTTGATCGCTACTTTTCCGTCCCGGATATCCACGCCCACAGCAATGCGGTCTTTGTATTTATCCACGGATGCCTTTACAAGACTGCGGTCCTCTACCGCTGCCGTTCCCAGGATCACCCGGTCAAGCCCTGCCTGAAGATACCGCTCGATCACTTCCATCGTCCGGATCCCGCCTCCGATCTCACAGAAGGCACCGGTATGTTCTTTGATCCTGCAGACAGTCTCAAAGTTTGGCGTATTCGTGTCTCTGGCGCCTTCCAGGTCCACGATATGGATATGGGAAGCTTTGCAGGCGACAAACTCCTCACCGATCTCCCACGGTCTTTCACTGTAGACCGTCATCTGCGCATAGTCCCCTTTATACAGCCTGACGGCTTTTCCTTCATACAGATCGATTGCCGGAAACAGGAACATACCTTTCCTCCTTACAATTCACAAAACGCCTTCAGGATCTTCAGTCCCACATCTCCGCTTTTTTCCGGATGGAACTGGCAGCCGAACACATTGTCTTCCTCTATGGAAGCAGTCAGATCCGCTCCGTATTCAGACACTGCCGTGACAGCACTGTCGCAGTCTGCCGCATAATAGGAATGCACAAAATAGACATGCTCTCCTTCCCTGACATAACGATACAGCTTTGAAGGCTTCCGAAACAGCAGAGCGTTCCAGCCAATATGGGGGATCTTAAATCCATCCGGTATCACGTCCTTGATGGGACGCACTGCTCCCCTGATCAGTCCCAGTCCTTCATGCTCTCCGTATTCGTAGCTTTTCTCCAGCAGAAGCTGCATGCCGAGACAGATACCAAGGAGGGGTTTCCCCTGCCCGGCCTGTTCTTTCACCACATCTGCAAGACCGCTCCCCCTCAGTTTTGCTGCCGCATCTTCAAATGCGCCGACTCCCGGAAGCAGGATCTTGTCCGCCTGCTCGATCACATGCCGGTCAGAAGACACGACTGCTTCCTGTCCTACTGCCTGGATGGAACATTTCAGGGAAAAGAGGTTCCCTACTCCGTAATCTATGATCGCTATCATATTTCCTACCTGTTATTAAAGAAGCCCTTTTGTGGACGGGATCTCCTGTGCTGTTTCCGGATCAATGCTGACTGCCTCTTTCAGGCTCCGGGCGGCTGATTTGAAAGCCCCTTCAATAATGTGATGGGAATTGATGCCCGCCAGCTGCCTGATATGAAGGGAACAGGCTGCATTCCTGACAAAAGCCAGCCAGAACTCCTGTACCAGTTCGGTATCAAAGCTTCCCACTTTCTGGGATGGGATTTCCAGGGCATATCCCAGGCACCCTCTGCCGGACAGGTCAACGGCTGTCAGGATCAGTGCTTCATCCATGGGAAGGATGGTCTGTCCATACCTTCGTATCCCTCTTTTTTCTCCCAGCGCTTCTGAGAATGCCTGCCCCAGAACAATGCCGATATCTTCCGTCGTATGATGATCATCCACCCGGGTATCGCCCTGGCAGGTCAGTTCCAGATCAAATCTGCCGTGTCTGGCAAACAATTCCAGCATGTGATCCAGGAATCCGCAGCCGGTGTCGATCTTGTAGATTCCGCTCCCATCCAGATCCAGGGACAGACAGATCCTGGTTTCCGTCGTTTCTCTTTTGATGTTGGCTGTTCTCATATAACCTCCTGTAGGTGCGCTTATTGCAGTATCTGTCTGATCCTGTCGAGCAGGATATCCATCTGCTGCCGGGTACCGATGGTGATCCGATTATAGTTGCTGATCCGCTCCTTTGTAAAATGACGGATCAGAACGCCGTTTTCCTTCAGCTTCCGGTACAGCTCCTCTCCGGAAATATCCGGATGCTGCACAAAGATAAAGTTTGCCAGGGAATCCGTCATGGAAAAGCCAAGCTTTTTCAGTTCGTTCACTGTATATTCCCGGTTCTTCTGAATGATCCTGCAGTTCTGTACGGTATACTCCTCATCCTCCAGGGCACCGATGCCTGCCGCCATCGTCATGCTGTTCACGTTGTACGGGTTAAAGGAATACTTGATCGTGTTCAGATCCCGGATCAGTTCTCTGTTTCCGACGGCAAACCCCAGTCTGGCACCTGCCAGAGAACGGGATTTGGAAAAGGTCTGAATCACCAGCAGGTTCTCATGGCTGTGGATCAGAGGGACACAGCTTTCTGCGCCGAAATCCACGTATGCTTCATCGATCACCACAACGTTGTCCGGATTGTCAAGGAGGATCTGACCGATCTGCTCTTTCGTCAGGGCGATCCCTGTAGGCGCATTGGGATTGGCGATAAAGATGGTCCCTCCGGCCTCTTTATAATCTTCCGGGTCCAGCGAAAAATCTTCTTTCAGGGGGATCTGTCTGCTGGAAATGCAGTTGATCTCGGCAAAGACCGGGTAGAAACCATACGTGATGTCCGGAAAGACCGCCGGATGTTCCCTGTCACAGTAAGCCATAAAAGCAAAATCCAGGATCTCATCGGAGCCGTTGGAAAACAGCACCTCATCTGTGCCGATGCCGTACCGCTTCGCGATGGTCCGGACAAGTTCCGTACATTCCGGATCAGAATACAGCCGGAGCCTTTCCAGCGTCTGCGCGGCTTTTTCCTGCGCCTTTAAGGAAGGCGGAAACGGCGATTCATTGGTATTGAGCTTTACATACTGCATATCCCGGGGCTGTTCCCCGGGAGTATACGGCTCAAGAGCAGCGTACCTGCTGCTGAAAAATCTGCTCATCTTTTCCCTCCGTTTTCTGTCCGGATCAGGGCACTTGCTGCATGCCCCGTAAGACCTTCTTTCCGGGCAAAATAGGCCACGTCTTCTGCCAGCTGTGAAAGGGCTTCCCTGGTGAAGTAGGTATACTGCGTCTTTTTCACAAAATCATCCACCGACAGCGGGCTGGAAAACCTTGCCATTCCGCAGGTCGGCAGGGTATGGTTGGGTCCTGCCATATAATCTCCCAGGGCTTCGGGGCAATTGCGGCCCATGAATACAGATCCCGCATGACGGATCCGGTCCAGGAAGGAAAACGGTTCATCCACACACAGTTCCAGATGTTCCGGCGCGATCTCATTGGCAATATCGATCGCACAGGCAAGATCTGCTGCAACGATGATCTTTCCATTATCATCAATGGAAGCCCGGGCGATCTCACTGCGAAGAAGCTCAGGGATCTGCCGTTCAAGCTCTGCGCTGACCGCTTCTGCGAACGATACAGAATCTGTTACCAGGACAGCGCTGGAATTTTTGTCATGTTCTGCCTGAGACAGAAGATCCGCCGCGATATGAGCAGGATCTGACCTCTCGTCCGAAACGATCAGGATCTCACTGGGACCGGCGATCATATCGATGGAAACCTGTCCGTAGACCTGCTTTTTGGCTTCTGCCACAAACGCGTTTCCCGGGCCAACGATCTTGTCCACCTTCGGAATACTCTCCGTTCCGTAGGCCATGGCGGCGATCGCCTGGGCGCCTCCAACCTTGTAAATGCTGTCAACACCGGCCACATGAGCGGCTGCCAGGATCGCCGGATTCACTTTTCCGTCCCTGCCGGGCGGTGTAGTGATCAGCACCTCCTTCACCCCTGCGATCTTTGCCGGGATCGAATCCATCAGAACGGTGGAAGGATAAGCTGCCGTTCCTCCCGGAACATAAAGACCTGCCCTGTCTACCGGGATGATCTTCTGCCCCATGACAACACCGGGAATATCATTGATGAGAAAACTGTTTCGCACCTGCGCGCTGTGGAAATGGCGGATGTTGTCCGCTGCACGGTTCAGGATCCTGATAAACTCCGGCTCTACCAGAGCAAGTGCTTCTTTCATTTCTCCCTGTGTTACTTTCAGGCAGGACAGTCTGACCCTGTCAAACCGCTCTGTCAGATCAAATAGCGCTGCATCTTTTCGTTCCTTCACATCCGCGATGATCTGCGCTACTGCATCTTCTACATTAGACGTGGGGTTGATCCTGGCAAAGATCTCCCTGTCGGGGATCTCCCCGTATTTCATGATCCTGATCATTAAGATCCTCCTGTCAGGCGGTCCGTACCGCCTGCTGTGATATTATTGCTGGTTTTTGTGTCCGGACATTTCCCGGACGATCTTCTCGATCTGTTCCTGCTTGAACTTGAAGCTGGATTTGTTGGCGATCAGCCTGGCGCTGATGGGAACGATCGTTTCGATCACTTCCAGATCGTTTTCTCTTAGGGTGGTCCCCGTCTCTACGATGTCCACGATCACATCCGACAGTCCCAGGATCGGTGCAATCTCAATGGAACCGTTCAGATGGATGATATCAATATCTCTCCCAATGGAAGCATAATGATCAGCGGCGATCCGGGAAAACTTCGTCGCGACCTTGAGGGTATAGCGGGAATCATCCCGAAAATCCTTCGGTGCTGCCACTGCCATCCTGCATTTTCCCATATCCAGGTCCAGGAGTTCATAGACATCCGGTTCATATTCCAGCAGGATATCCTTACCTGCAACTCCGATGTCAGCGGCACCCCGCTCTACATAGATCGCCACATCCGAAGGCTTTGCCCAGAAATACCGGACCCCGGCTTCCCTGTTCTCAAAGATCAGCTTACGGCTCCCTTCCAGGATCGACGGACAGGGAAAGCCTGCAGCTTCAAATATCTTATATACCTTCTCTCCCAGTCTTCCCTTCGGGAGAGCCACATTCAGAAGTTTGTCCAAATCCCTCACCTCTTTATTCCCTGCAGTTTATCCAGATACACGGCAAATCCGATGGCTTTGGATCTGCGGCCGAGCTTCTGCATCAGATTGTCATACTGGCCGCCGGACAATACGCTGTCAGGAACTCCGGCGATAAATCCCCGGAAAATGATCCCGTTATAATAGTTCATGTCCGAAACAGCAGAAAAATCAATGATGATCCGGTCCTGATACGCGGTATCCTTAAAGATGCGGATCACATCCATCAGCCGTTTCACTTCCGCTTCCAGTCCCTGTTCCCGGCACAATCCGGTCAGGTCTTCCAGTACCTTCTCCGGAGAGCCATAAAGGCCTAAGAGCGTCTTAAGTCTTTCCGCATACTCCCTGCTGATCTCATTGTCTGCGCAGATCTGCCGGATGCCGTGGCTGTTTTTTTCGCTGAAACATTTCAGAAGTTTCTGTTTCACTTCTGCAGAAGCAGGCACAGCTCCTATGAAGGCGGAAAGAATCTGAAGATCCGAGATCTCCAGGATATATTCCTCACTGACGGTCTCCAGGCTCTGTACTGCCAGCATCAGTACTTCACTGATACAGTCATTGTCAACATTTCCAAAACACTCCAGTCCCGCCTGCATGATCTCCCGGAAGGAATTGCTCCCCTTCGCGACGCGGTAGACATTTTCATTGTAATAGAGCTTTTTTAAGACTTCCGGATGATCTTTATTGTTCTTGATCAGAGAGAGGGTCACATCCGGTTTCAGTGCCATCAGCCTGCCGTTCATATCCGTAAAGGTGATCACGGAATCCGAAACAAGGAAATCCTTATTCCGGCTGTAAAGATCATATTCTTCAAACTTGCTCATCCGGTAACGCTCATACCCCCTGCCGCTGTAAAGCGTGCGCAGGGCAAACATGATCTTTTCGGATTCATCCAGCACTTCCAGATTGAACTTCATTTCTCTTCTCCGTTTTCAAGCAGCCGTTCCAGGATAAGATTGTATCCTCCGCTGCCGTAATTGATACATTTGCTGACTCTGCTGATGGTTGCGGTGCTGATCCCGATCTCACGGGAGATCATCTGATAATTATGTCCCTGTTTCAGCATGACCGCTGCATCCAGCCTCTGGGCCATATCCTGCAGTTCCATGATCGTACACAGATCTTCCAGAAAGGCGGCGCATTCTTCTTCTGTTTCCAGCAGCAAAAGCGCACGGTATAAACGATCGATCGATTCAGAATGAAATCCTTTCATGATAATTCCTCCCTCTTTGAGAGTGTACATTGTTGTGTTAGTATGATAGCACTTTATCACGCTAAATCAATACCGAATTTCATTTTTTTCCGAAGATCCGGACCGCATATTCCAGCTGCTGCCGCACGGAAGCCTCTGAAGGACCTCCTTTGCTGATCCTTCTTTCCACACAGGCTGCCAGATCGATCGCCTCATAGACATCCTCGTCAAACAGCGGGCAGAAGCTTCGATAGGCGTCAAGCGGAAACTCTTCCAACACGGTCCCTTTTGCCATGCATTCCCTGACGATCCCGCCCGAGATCTTGTAAGCATCCCGGAACGGCAGGCCCTTTTTCACCAGATAATCTGCCAGGTCCGTTGCATTGATGAATCCTTTTCCGGCAGCTTCCCGCATCCTGTCTGTCAGGACCGTCATGGTGCTTACCATTCCTTCAAAAACATCCAGACACATCTTCACGGTATCCACGGCGTCGAAGACAGCCTCTTTGTCTTCCTGCATGTCCTTGTTGTAAGCCAGCGGCAGTCCCTTCAGCATGGTAAGGAGCGTCATCAGATCCCCATATACGCGTCCTGTCTTTCCCCTTACCAGTTCCGCCATATCGGAATTTTTCTTCTGCGGCATGATGGACGACCCGGTCGTATAATCGGAAGACAGCTCGATAAATTTGAATTCCCAGCTGGACCAGAGGATGATCTCCTCAGAAAATCTGGACAGATGCATCATCAGAATGGCAATGCAGTTTACCAGCTCCACACAAAAATCCCTGTCGGAAACCCCGTCCATGGAATTCAGGGTGATTCCGTCAAATCCCAGGGATGCCGCTTCCATTTCCCGATCCGTGTCATAGGTTGTGCCTGCCAGGGCACAGCTTCCGATCGGGGAAATGTTCATCCTCTTCCTGCAGTCGGAGAATCGATCCAGATCCCGGGCCAGCATCATAGCATATGCAAGGAGGTGATGGGCGAAGGTAACCGGCTGGGCTCTCTGCAGGTGGGTATAACCCGGCATGATCGCTGCAGTATGTTCCTGTGCCGCGCCTGTAACGGCTCTTCCCAGCTTCCGGATCTTTTCCGTGATCTCGTCGACCTGTTCCCGCAGATACATCCGAAGGTCCAGAGCCACCTGGTCATTTCTGGATCGCGCCGTATGCAGTTTCTTCCCCGCATCTCCGATCCGCTCTGTCAGTACCTGCTCCACAAACATATGAATATCCTCTGCCGCCGGATCGATCTTCAGTGTACCGTCCTGAAGGTCTTTCAGGATCCCGGCCAGCCCGTCCGTGATGCTCATCGCATCTTCCTCGGTAAGGATCCCTCTGGCAGACAGC
>JAFRKZ010000131.1 GCA_017431485.1 Parasporobacterium sp.
AGTGGCTGGACACCTCTATTCTAAGGCGGAAAGGTGATTCTTTGTAGAACAAAGTTTCCCCACCCGCATAGCGGGTGGTTTTTCGTTGGGGGCAGCTGTACGCTGCACAGCCGTCCCCAACAGACTGAAGCCTATTTACAACAAAAGAAAACCCCGGGTCGGCAAAATGCCCGACTCGGAGTCTTCAGATAGCAACTTGGAAGCAAAGTCTCAGATCTACTCTACCGTGATCGTCTTGGTAATGTCACCAACTGTCACCGTGTGCTCGCCGGCTTCATCAATCACCAGATCCATTTTGACGATCCTCCAGGAACCGCCGTTCACCGCCATCACCTTCTGGGCTGCAGCTTCGCCGTCAATAGAAGCCTCTACCGTGATCATGCCGTCCGCACCGTTATTCCACAGCAGGCTGTATACGCTGAACGGTTCGCCGGCTTTGATGCCGTCGATCGTCTGGAAGGATGTGGAAGTCCCGCTGCTGGTCTCCTCCGTGACTTCAGTCGTGGACTTCGGAAGCACCAGTGTATCAAAGACAAATTCCGGTTCAGCACCATAACGCATGCCGTACTTGTAGCACAGCAGCGGATCGCCGAAATTCTCCGGTACGCTGTGATCTTCGCTGGTCTTCAGCATAGCAAGAAGAATCATACGGGTCCAGTTGTCTGCACCCATATCGCCTGCCATGTCTTTCCACTGTGCTTCACTTGCAGCACTGTCGCGAGCGACTTCGGAAATGATCATGCCGGCCGGTTCTCTGTCACCGTAAACGATCTCCGCATAGACATCCGGTTCGGTCGTAACGATGATGCCCTGGATACCGGTACCATGGTCTGCAGTACGGGTAAATGTCATATAAAGCAGTGCATCTGCATTCTCAATGGTCCATACATCCGGTTCCACACAGTTGCAGACGATGACAAGCTTCTTGCCGAAATCCTTTGCATCTTCCACGATATATTCTGCCTGGTCATTGTAGGAGGTAAGGTCTGCCACAACGACATCTGCTTCTTCCATGTCTTCCACAACTTCTGCATACTCACCGAAATACCGGATCAGCTTATCCTGTGCGATGCTGGAAGAGGTGGATTCCACATAAACCTTCAGAGACTTATCCAACGGAAGCAGATTGTCATCATTCTTGACAAGGATTGTGGATTTTGCCATTAACTGACGCTCTAATTCCACTTCTTCCGGATTACGGGCAGCTTCCAGGGTCTCATTATCGGTGATCTCCCACTTTTCTGCAGCAAATTCCAGGCTGGCGGATAATTCAAGTGCTTTCTGTCCGTCAGAATACGGATTCTCAAAAATGCCGGATGCAAATTTGCTGGTAAGGATACGACATGCGGCTTCCTTGATACGTTCCGGCGTGATCAGGCCCTGATCCAGTGCGTCCTTTACGGTGCCGACTGCAAGGATACCGGGGCCGGATTCTTCCAGTGCCAGTTCCGGGCTGCCTGCGCCGGGTGCACCCAGCTGGTCAACGCCGTTATTGATGACCCATGCATAACGATGCGGCAGATCCAGTGCCGCGATGTCAGTTTCTTCCGGACCGCCCTCGTCATAGATCCCGATGGCCATGCCGTTTCCGACTGCACCCCAGTCCGTCAGGACGATGCCGTCATATCCCAGTTCATTGCGCAGATACGGAAGGGAGACTCTGTCGTAGTCGACCTTCACGCCTTCGCCGATTCCCTGGTTGTAGGAGTTGCTCATGATCCACATGGTGCCGGATGCAATGGCAGCTCTCCAGCCGTCAAACCAGCTGTCGAAGATCATGGCGTCGGAATGAGAACCCGCATACTGGAATCCGACATAATGCTTGGTACAGGTCTGAATGCCGCCCTCCTGGGTTGCCGTCACTTCCGTGCCGACTACCTCTGCAACATATTCCGGATTTTCACCGTTCTTGGATGCAAGTTCAACGACCGGCTGAAGGATCACGTGGTAGCCGATGGCTCTGGTCTCTTCCGCATACATCTTGTAGATCTGTGCAGCAAGTTCCATATCATGGGCATAGACAAATGCATTCTTCGGGGAATCAATATATCCTCCCCATGCATTGTACTGTCTGTCACAGGAAAGAGTGACCGGAACACCAAGACGGGTCTCCTCAGCGATCGCCTGCATGACATTGTGTGCGCCAACCTGCATATCCGGAGTCCCGTTGGAGTTGTCCAGATAGGTGGTGATGCCGTACTGGGTAATGTAGAACCACATGGAGGCATATTTCTCGCCCCAGGTAAAGTCCTGATCATACAGAGTATGATAATTGTAGGTAACGCCTGCGTTGTCGCCGCATGTGCAGACATGGTACATCAGCATGCAGCGTTCTTCGTCAGTCATCTGTGCATACAGATCTTCCACCCTGTCTTCGACCGGCTGACGCCAGTCTTCATAGATATCGAGTTCGCCGTTTTTGTTCAGATCCTTGAACTTCAATCCGTCTGCCTCAAGGATCGGAGTGCTTTCCAGATATCCCAGTTCCGCCTGGTCACCTTCCGCGGCGATCACCAGATATTCAATGGTGTCAAACCCGGTTTCATCTCCCTGCCAGCCAGTGGTGGTGAAGCCATTGGCCTGCTCTTCTTCGCTGGATCCGCCTTCGGATTCAGCCGGTGCATCAACTGCTTCCGCAGCGACAAACCCGCCTTCCGGAGCGGCAGATACGGCATAGGCCGAACCGATGGCCATCGTCAGCGACAGGATCAGCGCCGATAAAACTGCAAATGTTTTCTTCATATTGTCCCTCCTCTGCTTATTGTTTACATAATATTGCAAATGATATCTTACCCATTCACACATCCCGGGAACATGCAATTTCCGGTACAAGTGTTTGTATTATCCTGCACAGGCACATCCTGATCCTGGCCAGTATCCGTATGCGGCCATTTCGGATTCCGATACAGCAGCGCTTGCAATGTCGCTGCCGGGATATTAACATAAACAACAACACATACATGAATGCCTTTACTTCAGGAGTCTTTGATATGAATACTGCAGACAACAATCTGACACAGGGAAATGTCTTCCGGAAGCTTTGGATGTTTACCCTTCCCTTTATCGGAGCCAACCTGCTCCAGACGCTCTACGGCATGGTCGACCTGTATATCGTCGGCCGCTATGCCGAGACTGCGGACGTTTCGGCGGTCTCGATCTCGGGAACTGTCATTTCCACCTTTCTGATGTTTCTGATCGGCCTGTCTGTCGGGGCGACTGTCATCATCGGCCAGAAGGTCGGGGCAGGTGACCGGTCCCTGCATTCCGTCATTTCGACAGCATTTACGCTGTCACTGATCGCCGGTGCAGGCCTGATGGTGATCGTTGCGGCTCTTACCGTCCCGCTTCTTGGCTGGATCAATACCCCGGAAGAAGCCATGAAGGGGGCTGTTTCCTATATGCTGATCTGCAGCATCGGCTATCTCTTTCAGTCGGTCTTCAATATGCTCGCCGGGATTCTGCGGGGAATGGGAGATTCCAGATCTCCTCTTCTCTTTGTAGGCGTTTCCACTGTGTTTAATATCATCGGCGATATCATCCTGATCGGCATCTGCGGGCTCGGTGCAGCCGGTGCGGCGATCGCGACCGTTCTGGCGCAGCTGTTATGCATGGTATTCGGTATGATCTACGTCAGGAAAAAAGGGTTCTCTTTCGATTTCCGCCTGAAAAGCTACCGGCTGCAGAAAGAAGAGGCGTCCTCACTTCTGAAGATTGGCATTCCCGTTGCCCTGCAGGAATTCCTGGTCATGTTCTCGTTCATCGTGATCGCAGGGATCATCAACCGCTTCGGACTGAACGCTTCTGCCGGAGCAGGCATCCTGGATAAGATCTTCCTGTTTGCCACGATCCCGACCTTTGCATTCAATTCGTCGATCTCAGCCATGGTGGCACAGAATATCGGGGCAAAAAAACAGAAGCGCGCAGTCAGCTGTCTGTTGTACGGCTCCCTTCTCAGTACTCTGTTTGCTATTGTCTTCTTTTTGCTGGGGCTTCTGATCCCGGAGAAAATGGTCGGGATCTTTACTACCGACCCGGGTGTTATCTCGGAAGGCATTTCCTATTTTGCAGGATACAAATATGAATACATTCTCTGCTCCCTGGCCTTCTGCATCAACGGTTTCATCAACGGCACCGGCCATACCAGGCTGACGCTGATCAACAATGTGGTCTCTACCTATGTGATCCGCATCCCCGCATGCATCATCGCAGGCATCATTCTGCATACAGGACTGCTCGGTGTCGGCTATGCGCTCCCGGCTGCTTCTTTGGTCCAGGTGATCATCGGCCTTGTTTTTCTTTTTTCCGGACGCTGGAAACGGGATGTTGTTTCCGCAGAATAAAACAGGAATCCCTCATTCCGGGATCTGATATGGCGGGTAACGGTATTGCAAAAATAACAGGACGGCTGTACAAAGAATGCACAGACAGGCGCCTGCCATAAAGAGGATCTCTTCCGAAACCGGAAGAACAGAATGATAAAGGATCAGAAAGACCAGTTCTCCTATGACGGAAGCCGCCTGCAGGATCAGCAGCACCCATTTGGCAATACGGATCCGGAAAAAACCGGCACGCAGATCCCGGTATGTCATGTCATACCCTGACCGGAGAATTCCGTAAACGCCCATGATCAGATACATAAAAGGAAGAATCTGCAGAAACCAGGGTGCCCCGACATACGCAGACGTTTCCTTTCCGACGCCCCACAGAACGGAACATACCAGCCAGATCAGAATCATGGCAAGTGCCGCCGCGCCATAGCATGCTTTCAGCTTATGCAGAGCAGACTCCTCCGCCTGAAAACGATAACGGACGCCGTGATATTCCCATCTCCCGCCCTGCTTTTTCCATCCTTCAAAATACCAGTTCGTTCTGCTCATGATCATCCGTTAATCTCTCCGGCATGATGGCAGGATACGATATGCCCCGGAAGGAGCTCCGCCGGTTTTGGAGTCTCTGCTCTACATAACTGTGTTGCATAACAGCATCTTCCGGCAAATCGGCATCCGGGTCTGGGATTGATCGGAGACTGGATCTCTCCTTCCAACAGGATTTCATTGCGCTGTACATGCAGTGACGGTACAGGGATCGCGGAAAGCAGTCCCTTGGTATACGGATGGAGCGGCTGTTCGAAAAGACTGTCTGTATCCGCCATTTCCGCAAGACAACCGCAGTACATGACCATGATCCGGTCGGAGATATGTTTGACGACGGACAGATTATGTGTAATAAAAATATAGGTCAGCCCCTTTTCCTCCTGCAGATCCGCCAGCAGATTCAGGATCTGTGCCTGAATGGAAACGTCCAGCGCGGATACCGGCTCATCACAGACGATCAGACGGGGATCCATGGCAAGGGCCCTGGCAATCCCGATTCTCTGCCTTCTTCCTCCGTCCAACTCATGAGGGTAGGACGTTTTATAGCGTCCGGCCAGACCGACCGTATCCATCAGTTCATCCACTTTCTCAAGCCTGTCGGTCTTATTCCGGTAGGTTCCCAGGACTTTCAAAGGTTCTTCGATCAATGACTGTACATTCATTCTGGCATCCAGGGAAGAGAAAGGATCCTGGAAAATGATCTGCACTTTTTTCTTGTAGGCTTTCCTGCTTGCGCCTTTCAGGTGGGTCACATCTTCCCCTTCGAAGATCACCTGACCTCCGGTGGCTTCATTTAATCCGAGGATCGCCCGTCCGAGGGTGGATTTCCCGCATCCGGACTCGCCGACGACTCCCAGCGTCTTTCCTTCCTCCAGCTGAAAGGATACCCCGTCAACCGCATGAAGGAACCCGACCGGGATCCGGAAATATTTCATTAAATCTTTGACTTCCAGTTGTACTGGCATCTCTATTGCCCCTCCTTTTCCGGTGACCGCTTCTGTGACGGGAAATGACATCTGCAGAAATGGCCTGCTCCGATTTCCTGTAATTCGGGTTTGTGCTCCCTGCACAGATCGGATACATAAGGACATCGCGGACCAAACGAACATCCCGCCGGAAGATCTGTCGGATCCGGCATCAGGCCTTCGATGGGAGTGAGCCGTCTCATCTTCCGGTCAATAGAAGGAATGGACGCAAATAATCCCTTCGTATACGGATGTGCCGTCCTGTCAAAAATATCTTCGGCCGTACCGCTCTCCACGATTTCTCCGGCATACATGATCGCCACTTTCTCACAGGTCTGTGCCACAATTCCCAGATCATGCGTGATCAGCAGCATGGAAGTATGGATCTCCTGCTGCAGTTCCCGGATCATCTTCAGCACCTGTGCCTGTATGGTAACATCCAGCGCTGTTGTTGGTTCATCAGCGATCAACAGCTTCGGGTTACATGCCAGCGCAATGGCAATCACAACTCTCTGCTTCATACCTCCGGAAAACTGGTGCGGGTATTCATCTGCCCTTTCTGCGGGGATCCGTACTTTTTCCAGCATGGCCAGCATCTGGCGGTCTGCTTCATTTTTGGAGCATTTCTGATGAAGCCTGATAACCTCTGCGATCTGATGCCCCACCGGAATGACCGGATTTAATGCTGACATCGGATCCTGAAAGATCATGGAGATCTCGTTTCCGCGCAGATCACGGATTTCATGAGGTTTCATCTCCCTGATATTGCGTCCCTTATAAAGGATCTCGCCGGAAACGATCTTGCCCGGAGGGGTCTGGATCAGATCCAGGATCCCCAGCGCCGTGGTGGTTTTTCCTGCACCGGTCTCCCCGACCAGGCCCAGACATTCCCCTTCCTGCAGGGAAAGATCAACTCCGTTGACAGCATGTACGATACCGGTATCTGTGTTGAATTGTATTCTCAGGTCTTTGATCTGCAGTAATTCCATCTGCCGCCTCCTTAACGTTTCATGCGCGGATCCATGGCGTCACGCATGCCATCCCCCAACAGGTTGAATGCCAGCATGGTCAGGATCACAAAGATCCCCGGGAACAGGATCAGCGGCAGGAATTCCGACATATAATCCTTGCCTACGGAAACCATGTTGCCCCATTCCGGAGTCGGCGGCTGAACGCCGAGCCCCAGGAAAGAGAGACCGGAGATCGCCATGATCGTATCTCCCAAACGCAAGGCGATCTGCACGATCAGAGGCGCAAAGGCATTTGGGATGACATGCCGGACGATGATCACCGTATTACCGGATCCGAATGCTTTGGAGGCTTCGATAAATTCCTGATCCTTCAGAAGCAGAATGGAAGCCCGCACCTGCCGGACGATCGGGGCGATCGAGGTAAACCCCAGCGCAATGGCCGTATTCCAGATACCTGTGCCCAATGCTGCGGACACGGTCATGGCAAACAGCATGCCCGGAAGGGCCATGAAGATATCCGTGATCCTCATAATGACATTGTCCACCGCGCCGCCGAAATATCCGGCGATGGATCCGATGACCAGCGCAAATACGGTACTGATCCCGACTGCAAGAATGGAGACCAGAAGAGATACTCTGGTCCCGACAAAGACCCTGGTAAGAATATCTCTTCCGAAATCATCTGTTCCGAACCAGTGGGCTGCTGAAGGCTGCCGGAGTTTTTCCGACAGGTTCTGCGCATCGTAATCATAAGGCGTCAGAACATCTGCAAAGACAGCAATCAGGATCAGAAGCAGGATAAAGACCAGGGACGCGACCGCCGCTTTATTTCTGCAGAATCTCCGTACCATCAGGGAGAATTTTCCGACCGACCGGATCTCTCCTTTTCTGGCCAGTTTTCTGGTTTCAAGCCAGCGTTTCATACGGCCGCCTCCTTTCGTTTATAGGTGCGGGCACGTTTTCCGGTGGCAGCATACTGGGCTTTGATCCTGGGATCCACAGCTGCATAGATCAGATCCGTGATCAGAGTCACAAAAGACATGATGAATGCCGCGACCAACACACAGCCCAGATTGGTAATGTAATCCTTCTGCGAGATAGAACTGTTCATCAGGTTGCCGAGTCCCGGAATATTAAAGATGGCTTCCGAGATGATCGAACCGCACAGGGACATGGCGTAGGTCATACCGACAACCGTAATGATGGGGATCAGTGCATTTTTCAGGGCATGTTTCCAGATAACCGTTCCTTCTTTCAGCCCTTTGGCCCTGGCTGTACGGATATAGTCCTGACGGATCGTCTCCAGCATGGAAGAACGGGTCATACGGCAGGTCATGGCAACCGGCATCACACCGCAGGCTATGATCGGCATGATATAACCCAGCCAGCTGCGGATCCCGGAAACCGGCAGCCAGTGAAGCCGGACTGCCAAGACCAGCTGCATCAGGATGCACAGGACGAACGGCGGGATCGCACCGCACAGGATCGCCAGGAAAGTCGCAATATAGTCCAAAGCGGTATTCTGTTTGATGGCCGCCAGGATCCCCAATGGTATCCCGATCATGACTGACAGCGTGGCTGCCAGCAGACCGATGATCAGCGTATTGGGCAGCCGGTCCATGATCATTTTCAGGACCGGCTGATTGTAAATATAGGAAGTCCCCAGCGAGCCCTGTGAAACGATCCGCCAGAAATATCTGCCCAGCTGAACCAGATAAGGGTCATTCAGCCCCCATTCGTCCTCCTTCGCCTCTACCTGCTCCTCCGTTGCCGTAGGCCCTAGCACCAGCCTGGCAGGGCTGATATCAGAAAAGAAATTGATGGTAAAGACAATCACCACTGTCCCGATCAGGATCGGAATCAGCAGGAATAATCTCCTAATAATGTACCGTATCATAGAATCCTCATTTCCCACGGATCATACAGGAACTATTATTCAGAATTGCGTTTCTGTATACAACAGTCCGGGGCAGGATGTTTCTGCCCCGGACGATACTGTACAGGAATATCACTGCACTTCTACTTTGTCTGTTTTAAAGTTCTCCAGATGAAGGAACCCGGAATTGGCATCCACGGCACAGGAAAAATCTCCGATGCTGTCAGCTGCTGCAAAATATGCCTTCTTCTCGTATAACGGATAGCAGTAATAATAGTCATGGATCAGATCCTGAGCCTCATGGAACATGGCTGTACGGGTTTCCTGATCTGCCGTGCTGACGGTGGCTTCATCCACAAGATCCTGCAGATAGGTATCGCCTTCGTCCACCGCTCCGAAATGTGCGGAATTGATCGGCACATTACTCATTCTGGAATTGGTAAGTCCGCCCGGATCCTGCGCTCCCATGGCTTCTGCAAATACCAGCGGAAGCTGGTTTGCCTGGTTCATGGACTGAACAGTTGCCGCATCGCCGGGACTCAGATTCATGACAATCCCGACTTCTTTCAGATATGCCTGCATCGCTTCCGCGATCTTGCCGTCAAAACCTGCATTCTTGTAGCTGATGGAGAATTCAAACGGATGCTCTGCATCATATCCGCTTGCTGCCAGCATTTCTTTGGCCAGCTCCGGATTGTATTCATATATGCCTTCATCCTTGTAGGCCCAGTTTGCGGAAGGCAGGAGCCCGGATGTTGCAATACTGACAGTTTCTCCGCAGATTTCACGGACAATGGTTTCCCAGTCAACTGCGTGGGCAATGGCACCGCGGACATTCTTGTCTGCAAACTCCGGGAAGTCCGTTGTGTTCAGACAGATATATGCAAAATCCTGAATATCGCCGACCTGGATATGAGTACCCGGTACATTGCCGTTCCGTACAGAGATAATATTCTTATCATCGTTCAGTGTCAGGATGTCATACTCGCCTGCCTGGAAATTCAGGAAAGCCGTATTTTCATTGCCGTTACCGGTAATATTCACCTGATCATAGACCAGCTTATCTGCATCGTAGTAGTATTCGTTCTTCACCAGTACGGTATCCAGACCGGTTCCGAACTGCTCGACCTTATAAGCACCGGAACAGCGGGGATCCGCAGCCAGCTTGGCATCATCATCTGCCGCAGAGGAAATCTTGACCAGAGACAGACCCTCTGTGAAGGTTGCAAACGGCATAGACAGTTTCAGATCCAGTGTTTTGTCGTCTACAATCGTACTGTTCTGGAAGTCAATACTCATAACATAGAAGAACATGCCGCTGTTAAGGTTTCTCAGGAAGGTTGCCATCACATCATTGGCTGTAATATCGGAACCGTCGCTGAATTTTGCATCCTCACGGATCTTGATGACAATCTCCGTCTTCATGTCATTCATCCATTCATAGCTTTCGGCGACTTCGAAATTCACTTTTCCATCTGCCGTATAGGTCCATAAGGATCCGTAAATTGCATTGCTGATAATGCCGCCTGCTCCGCTGACACCTGCTACCAGCGGATCCAGAGACTGCGCCTCGTATCCGGCACCGATATACAGCGTTTTCCCGGCTGCCTTTGTCTGCTGCAGATTCAGTGCGCCAACCAGAAGAACAGCACCCAGAATCACGGCCAGTATTTTACATAATCTTTTCATTCCCTTGCTCCTTTCAGTCTTTTTCCCACGGACAGTGATACCCCTGTCCGGTTAGTACAATAATCTGATGATAGCCCTGCAGTCTGCCGGAATGGAGCCTTACAACCGTTGTTACCATTGCCGTTGCCCTCTCCTCCTCCAGTAGGGTTTCCCCCTCGGTCAGATCCGGCGTCAGTGTCCTTCTGTGCCCTTCGATCATCTCCTCCGGAACAAAACAGGTGCTGGTTTCATCCGACACAATATACGGGGAGACAACGCCCGGCATGGTTCCGTATGCGGCTACTATTCCCTGTTTTTCATCCACACACAGAACCCGGTTCTTAAGATCGGTGGGTCGCTCCGGGAACAGCATCGGCATCGGAGTTGCCATACGTCCGCCCGGCGGAACAATCGACATGTCAATCGGCGGCATTCCCAGAGGCGCCATACGGGTCATGTAATCGATATGTTCATATACGACACCGCCATTTTCCATTCCAAAACAATCCTCAGAACCGAAATATTCTTTCCGGATATTCATATTATTGATGGCTTCTCCAAGCGCATACAGTTCTTCATAGCTGGCACGTCCGTTTTCCGGAATCGGGCTGCTCCAGCCTGCCGGCAGCTTGGACATATCTTCCGGTTTGAACCAGAATCCGGAATCATGCCTGGATCTTACCGTATAAATTTCCAGTTCCCGGATCATATCCTGTTCAATCCGTATCCTGGCAGAAAGCAGTATCGGCGTATCCGGATTTCCCTCGAGTGCTTCCGCAACCACAAGTGCCGTATTCATTTTTCCATCTGTCAGCTTATGGGCAATGCATTTAATCTCCGTGATGGTTCTCCAGCAGGTCATATGCCGGACTGCACTGGGAATTCCGTTTTCCGTCGCTTTATATCTGGGTGCCATGGGAAGACTCAATGCATCATGTCTGACCATGGAATCCAGCAGCATATCAATGTATTTCTCCACGAAATCGCTCCTTTCTCCTTCTGGTTTTGTGAATGATCATTTCTCTTGTTATTCCATTACATTTTATCATTGCATCCGTACCGAAGCCAATTGACAAGCTGTATGCGGGCATTCTCAACCCGTATTGCCTGACATAAAAGCAACTGAAAAAGCCATATTATCCGGCAATGGACAACATGGCTTTGAGTTATCATGCATGGTATGAAAATTGATTGGCGTTTCTAGTCGAATGTATACTTTTTGATTTCCTCTTTCACGAACCGGATCAGGGTTTTTGCATAGGGACTTGTGATATGTTCCGGATAAAAGATTCCTTTTAAATATGATTTTTCCGTATCCTGGATCCGGTACATGCAGATCTCGGGATCGATGCTGAACATGTTGGTCTTATTGCTGATGGAAATGCCGATCCCCGAAGCGACCTGCACCGGAATGGAGATGGGGGTTCCCCTTTGCAGGATCTGGATCTCCATGTCCTGCATGCCATATGTTTCCTCCAGGATTTCCCTGGGCCGTGACATGGAAAAGTGTTCAAACAGTTCCGGAAGGATCACAGGGTATTTTCTGCAGTATTCCTGGAATTCCTGTTTTGAGATCTCCAGTTTATCATGATCGGCCACTTCCTTTGCAATGACCATATACGTGGATTCATCCTGCGTTTTCAGAAATTCAAAGCTCTCATCCACCAGATTCTTTTCCGGATACTTGAGCATGTTGATCATATCGAATTTCCCGTTCTGAAGTCCTTCAAACAGAAAGCCCGGCGTTCCCCGGAGGATATTGATCTGAACATCCGGATATTTCTGCTGCAGTCTGCGCATCGCGATCACAATGCTGCTGCTGATCAGCTGCTCTTCCTGCAGGCCGATCGTCACGTGAACGGATTCTTTTCTGATGTGCTGCGTTTCCTCGATGGCTGCCGTCAGGTCCTGATAGATCGGTTTGATCCGGTTATAAAAATGCTCCCCTTCCACGGTCAGCTTCACACCGTTATGTTCCCTTACAAACAAGGTAACATTCAGCTCATTTTCCAGATTGACGATCTGCCTGGAAAGGGTCGGCTGCGTGATAAAGAACATCCTGGCAACCAGAGTATAATTTAGTTCTTCTGCAAGACGTATAAAATAGCCGATCTGTTGTATGGTCATATCGTACCCCTGTGCAGACTATCTGCCGATGTGAATCCATGATACCAAAATAGCCTGCATAAAACGAAAAAGGAGGAGATTCTGCAGGCTAATTCAGCATGAAAAAACGATTGCAATTGTGCCTGTATATTAACATGCGCGATCACAAGCGGTAATGGAAATTCCGACACAATCACTTGTAATTTACGGCACTGTTTCTGCCCATCCGGAGGATCTGTTCGATGTCTTTTTGACTGACGTCCGGAGATGCCGCCTCCTGTTCCGATAGACTGTGGCTTGACGGGCTGCATGCAGATCCAGGGGTGACCTGCTCATGAAGCATGGGCTGCATACCAGGCATCCAGATCAACGCCGTAGCTTTCCCATTCTTCTCTGGTCGGACCGTAGTTCGGCTCATCGAAACTCCAGGTATCATACGGTACCGGAATCGTCAGTTCCATTTCCGAACGAAGTCTATCTTTGGAGAACATGGTATACTGCGGGCTCCACAGATAGTCATTGGCTTTCTGCGCGATCCTTGCGCCTTCTTCAACCGGCCCTGTCGAAGCTTCCTCTGCTTCGGCAGCATCGCCTGAAGAACTGTCTGCAGATTCGCCGTCGGACTCGCCCTCTGCAGATTCGCCGTCAGATTCCCCTTCCATAGCTGCGAAATCCATTTCTCTTCCGCCGCCCAGGTCGATCCAGAAACTCCCTGCAAAATCAGTGTACATATGCAGATGCCAGATCTTCCATTCATCGCCTTCCTTGACCATATCCACGCAGTATGCTTCCCAAAGGGACTGCGCTGCATCACCGGTCTCGGCGACCATACCCGGAGAATACCAGAAGCATTTTGCCGTCTTTCCGTCTTTGGCAACTTCAATGATCTGTGTCGTCGTAAAATGCATCAGGAACTGGCCGACACCGCCGTACATATCCAGGATCTCCTCATCGGTCATACCGGAAATGTCAATGCCTTTCTGCTCACAGTAATTCTTCGCTTTGCTGAGCCAGCTCGAAGTATGGGATACTACATAGCCGTCCCAGATTGCCTGCCATCCGACCATAAAACCCTGATTCTGTCCGAAAGAAGCTGTTTCTCTGTTTTCCGGCTCATTGACCCAGAGCTGTTCCACTTCTTCCTGGTGCAGGCCGTAGCAATGATACATGACATGTCTGCTCATGACATTCTGGATCGCCTGCTGATCCAGTGCTTTCTGCGCCATCGCATATACTGTGGCAAGATCCGGTTCCCGGGCTTCTGCCGCAAAGGCAGTGCTTCCGAAAGAAAAGATCATCGCGCATACACATGCAAGTACGATCAATAATTTCACTTTTTTCATCTTTCATCCTCCTGAAAATTTTCTCACGGTTATACTTGGGCCGGCCTGATCAAGATAGAATGTTTTTCAGCCAACCAGCACGACGTTGCTGTATTCGCCGGCTTCCAGCACATCCACCTGCGTTCCGGTCGAAGCATCCAGATAACCGTCAGCACCGAATGCACAGTCCACATAGATCTCAGATGCATTGACAACGGCACCGTCTGCAACGGTCAGGGAAATGACACTGCTTTCACCCTGTACATTCCAGATGCCGCCTTCCGCTACAGCCATCTTAATGCCAAAGACATCGGTGTAAGCTGCGGTATCTTCTTCTCTTACAAATACGGAACGGATATTGGCAGCGGCTTCATCCGTAAGTTCAAACCTGTCGGTCATGCCCCACTGTTCAAGAAGCGCTGCAAGACCTTCTTTGCTCCAGATATTATTCCATGCAGTGATGGAACCGGTGACAGTTCTGCCTGTGTATTCGGAAGATACATTGACAAACATATCCATCATGTAATCCTTATGCAGGATATCACCGGTGACCGGAGCCTCAATGTTAAGATAGTATGGCTCCATGACATTATCATCAGTACTGTCATGGAACGGAATTCCCGCCATTGCATCAAATTCCTGCGTGGTCTCCAGCAAAACGCCGGTTGAACTCCTGATTTCAGTACCTTCACCGAGAGTAATCGTTGAGCCATGGCTCCTTGCGGTGATCGCAGCGCCTTTATCATTTGCCAGATAGAACCAGGCTTCACTGTTGCTGTCGGAATTCACAAGAAATTTTTCAAAGTCAAAGTGCATTTCATTTCCGCATGCAGAGGTGATATCCTCGTCCATGGTGGAAAGTGTTGTGTTGCGGACAGTGATCTCTGCAGGTCCCAGAGAACTCATGGAATTGATGACGATCGCATTGACGCCGCCTGCAAGGAGCGTTCTGCCGTTTTCATAAACAGGCTCTGAAAAATCGATTCCGTCAGCATGCTGAAGAGCTGCTTCATCCACCGCATCGAGACTGTCAAAGGTTACGGAAGGTGCACAGAATGCAAACAGACCATATTCAGCGGAGACCAGTCTGCTGCCGTATATATAGTTCTGTGATCCATCGAGAGCAAAATAAGTATAGCCGCCGCGATAAGCTTCGGAAATCGAATTAACTGTGTAGGTGCTGGTTTTGATCAGCTTCATGTCCTGGCTGATGGAACCCCAGTCGCGGGTAATAAGACTGGAATTATAGATCCACATATCCCCGCCCAGAAGCAGCGTATTTCTTGCAGAACCCGGGAACAGTTTGGCATCCGGCATCCAGCTTCCGTCAGCACCGTCGGATCTCAGAACGCTGTCTTTTATCACCACTACTGCAGGATGATCGGAAGACATCGTATACAAAGTGCCGGAACGCCAGCCTTCTGTACGGGCATAAACGTTGTCGATATTCAGTACACCGCCGTTAACAGTGATTGCCGTTCCATAGGTTTGTTCGGTTCCGGGATCGGCATCTGTTTTGCCGTACACATCGATCACGGTGTTGAAAGAACCGATGCCTTCCACATCAAAGTAATCTTCAGCACCTCCGATCGTAGTGATCTGCCCGTCATTTTCTGTCTTGACAAATACGCCGTTGGACTCATCGGTCGTTCCGATGATGCGGACACCGCTGACAGTTGTCCCATCCATCAGGCCGCCTACTGCCATTTCCACCGTACCGAATGCATCAGCCGGTCCCTCGAGTTCACCGTTCATGAGAACGACAACACTGGTCTCTTCATTGGCCTGGCCGTTAGCCATAGCCATATCGCCGCCGGCGGATTCGCCTTCCGCGCTGCTGCTGTCGGAATTGCCTTCTGCGCTCTCACCTGCTGATTCACCGTCTGCAGAGTCACCTCCGTTGCTGTCGCCCGCAGAGTCTCCTGCTTCTGCTGTCGGTGCTTCTGCTCCTTCGGAAGCAGCGGATTCGCCTTCCGCACTTTCACCTTCCGGTACCTGGGCGATCACTTCCTGTCCTTCGGCCGGAGCTGACCCGGGACCGGCAAATACAGCGCTGGTAAGCACGGCGCACATGATCAATGTTAAGATGAAGCTGTAAATCTTTTTCATTTGATATTTCTCCTTACTGCTTTATAACAACGGTTTAATACTTCAGTCCTTCCGTAGTTTCCTTTCTCCATGCTGTTCTCGCACCGTACGGACGCATGTTGGTATACTGCATCAGGGCAGCAACATTCAGTCCTGACATTTTCACGATATTTATGGTTGCTCCGGTCGCGCGCATCTCAAAGCTGGCAGACTTTCCTTCAAAGAACTGTGGAAGCAGTGCTTTATGGTGTTCCTTGATCATGGATTCCGGGACAAAGCAGGTGCTGGTCTCATCGGAAACCAGATACGGAGAAACCACGCCGTCCACATCGAAGCAGGATGCAACCAGGCCCTTCTTTTCATCGATCGCCAGGATGCGGATGTTTTCCCCTGCCGGACGATTCGGAGCAATGCCCATGGGGATCGGCACCCGGATATCCTTCTCCGGAAATGCATCCCCTACATGAGGATTGATCAGTTTTGCATAGCCGGAGTTTTCATAAACGACTCCGCCCGCTTCCATCAGCATACAGGTGTCTTCCCGGCCGTATCTGCTTCCGTCGTAGGAATTGTCCAGAACACAGTGTCCGACATAGGACAGCTCTTCCCTGCTGATTTTCTTGTCATCACTGACCTCCGCATCAAAAAGCGGCTTCAGATCGAACATATCGTGCGGGGTAAACCAGAAACCGGTGTTGGCCCTTGCGCGGTAGACTTCGATCTCCACCTCGGTCATCAGACCGTTCTCCAGTTTTACTCTGGCAAGCACGGCGGCTTCATGACTTCCATAAGCCACATTCAGGGCTACGAAGAAAGTGTTTTCCACTTCATCTTCCAGAGTTGTCCCGATACAGTTGACCTTGTCAAAGCAGTTGAACGTTTCCATATGACGCAGTGCTGACGGAACGCTGTTTTCCGTAGCGCGGTATCTTGCCGCCATCGGAAGGCTTTCCGCATCGTGTGCTTCGATGGCTTTTACGAAAAGATCAATAAATTTCTGCATAGTTTCTCCTTTACTAATTACAAATGTTCTATTGTTTACAGATGGATGGTACGGTTTCCCTGCCGGGATGTCAGTACGATATCATCCGAATAGCGAAACAGCGCATATTCCCGGAACCCCATCAGCCTGGCAAGTCCACGGAATATACTTTTCTGCAGCTTTTCATTGTGGGCATAGGCCAGCTCGTTATGTACATCAAAATATGTATAAAAGTCTTCAAAGACCGGTGTCCTGCAAACCCGGGCCAGAACCGCGATCTGGTTCCGGACTTTTTTCTCCTTCCGGAGATCTTCCGCGATCCTGGTTCCGGATACCGCTTTTTTGATCTCCGGACGGACAGCCCGGTACTGCTGCTCTATCTGAAAACGGCTCCTGTCATAGTTCAGATAGATGATCATCAGGAAGATAAAAAGCATTATGACAATACAGATCGCAATATACATTACTGTTCCCCTTTTACCTGATGGCAGGCTGTAAAATGACCCGGTGTGACCTCAACGAGTACCGGCATTTCCTTTCGGCACTGTTCTGTCGCATAAGGGCATCTCGGCGCAAACCGGCATCCCGGTTCCGGCTCCACGGGAGAAGTGATCTCTCCCTTCATCAGGATCTTTTTCCGCTTCACATGGATACTCGGGATCGGGATCGCGGACAGGAGCCCCTTTGTGTACGGATGCATGGGATGCTCAAACAGCTCATCCGCAGGGCTTTTTTCCATCATGCATCCCATATACATAACCAGAATATCCCTGGAGATATGCTTTACCACAGACAGATCATGAGTAATAAACATATAAGTCAGCCCCAGATCCCGCTGAAGCGTTTTCAGCAGATTCAGGATCTGTGCCTGAATGGATACGTCCAGCGCAGATACCGGCTCATCGCACACGATGAATTTCGGATTTAAAGCCAGGGCTCTGGCCACGCCGATCCTCTGCCGACGGCCGCCATCCAGCTCATGAGGGAATGCGTAAGCCAGTCTTCGGGCCAGCCCTACAGTGTCCATCAGGTCCGCAACCCGCTTCTCCAGATCAACTCCGGATTTATAAATCTTGTAAACATGCAGCGGTTCAGCGATCAGATCTGACACACACATCCTGGGATCCAGGGAAGAAAAAGGATCCTGGAAAATCAGCTGCATATCAGTCCGCAGCTCTTTGCGACGTTTTTTACTGGCATTTGTAATATCTTCTCCTTGAAATACAACACTTCCGTCCGTTGCATCAAGCAGTCCCAGAACCACTCTTCCCAGTGTGGATTTGCCACACCCGGACTCACCTACAACACCAAGGGTACTTCCCAACGGAATATCAAACGTCACATCGTCTACCGCATGCAATGCTCCTGCAGGAGTCTTAAAGTATTTCTTCAGATTTCTGACTTCAAGGCAGTTATCGATCTGATTCATTTCTTACCGCCTCCCTTCCGCATTCTGTGCATAAAACCGATTGGCATAAAGACAGCGTACCGGATGGCCCGGCTCTACTTCCACCACATCAGGAACCTTTTTGCTGCACTCTTCCGCAGCATGCGGACACCTTGGATGAAATCTGCATCCGGAAGGCGGTGAAATAGCGTCATAGATCTGACCTTCAATCGGCGTCAGCATATCAACTTTTTTATCCAAAGACGGCAGGGCGCCAAACAGACAGACGGTATAAGGATGCGTGGTACGGTCAAAGATCTGCTCCAGGCTGCCGTATTCCACGACTTCTCCACCGTAGACGATCGCGACTTTATCGCAGGTTTCCGCCACAACCCCCAGATCATGTGTGATCAGAAGGATCGATGTTCCCGAATCTTCCTTCAGCTGCTTCATCATGTCCAGGATCTGTGCCTGTATGGTGACATCCAGAGCCGTTGTGGGTTCATCGGCAATGATCAGCTTCGGCGTACACGCCAGTGCCATAGCAATCACCACCCGCTGCTTCATACCGCCGGAAAACTGATGTGGGTAATTATTGGCACGGGCCGCCGGGATGCCTACTTTTTCCAGCATCTTTTCCGCCATTTCCCAGCTTTGTGCCTTTGTGATCTCATTATGCTGTATCAGTACTTCCGCGATCTGCTGCCCTACCGGGATCACCGGATTCAGAGCAGTCATGGGATCCTGAAAGATCATGGCGATCTCGCTGCCCCTGATACTGCGCATTTCTTTTTCACTTACCTTAAGCAGGTCCTTTCCGTCAAACCATATTTCCCCGGATGCGAACCTGGCAGGCGGTATCTGCAGCAGACGCAGGATACTTAGGGCAGTGGTAGTTTTGCCTGCTCCTGTTTCCCCAACAAAACCAAGGGTATCCCCTGTTTTCATTTGGATAGAGATTCCGTTCACCGCATGAACGGTGCCGACTTCGGTATGGTACTCCACCACCAGATCTCTGATATCAAGCAACTCAGACATGGACTCCTCCTACTTCTTCAACTTGGGATCCATGGCATCTCTTAAGCCGTCTCCCAGAATATTAAATGCAAACAGGGTGATTACGATGGCAACGCCTGGGAAGGTGACGATCGGATAAAAATCCCGGATATACTGCCGGCCGGAACTCATGATTGAACCCCATTCCGGTGTCGGCGGCTGTACTCCCAGTCCCACAAAGCTGAGACCGGATATTGCCATGATAAAGGCACCGATATTAAGTGTTGACTGTACGATCAGAGGAGACAGAACATTGGGAATGACATGCTTCAGAATGATTCTCATATTGGTATTTCCCAGTGCCGTGGCTGCCTCTATAAATTCATTCCCTTTGATACTGAGCACAGATGCCCTCACCAGACGCGCATAGGACGGTACGCCGGTAATGGCAATCGCCACGGCTGTATTTACCACACCGGTTCCAAGAGCTGCTGAAATACAGACTGCAAACAGGAAACTCGGAATGCCCATCAGGATATCCATGATACGCATAATTGTGGTATCATAGCCGCCTCCGTAGTACCCTGCCGTTGCACCGATCAGACCACCGACAATCAACGAGATAACCACAGCCATTACAGAGACCAGCAAAGAGATTCTTCCGCCGTAGAGAATCCTGCTCAGAAGATCTCTTCCGTAATTATCCGTTCCCAGCAGATGCTGCCAGGACGGATACAACATCTTCTCTCCCGGATTTTGCTTGGCATATGGATACGGAGAGATAAGGGGTGCAAAAATGGCCACCAGGATCAAAAGGATTACGATGATCAGACAAATCATTGCCAAAGGATTCTTTCTCAGTCTGCTCCAGACATCCAGCCACTGGCTGTGTTTTTTTGTTCCGTCTCCCAGAAGGAAATCTGCTTTCTTATTTTTCATGCCAGAGATCCCTCCTTTCCATTCCGTGCAGCTGCTTTTTTTACTTTTTTCGCAGTTACATATTGTGCCTTGATCCGCGGATCGATAAACCCATACAGAATATCAACACCGAGATTTACCACACATACAAACAGGGAGATAAATAACACACTTCCCATAATCAGCGGATAATCTGCCAGGGATACAGCCGACATCAGCATGGCGCCAATTCCCGGAAAAGAGAAGATCCCTTCCACGACCGCAGATCCGCCCATGATCATGGAGAGCATGAAACCGATAACGGTAACAACCGGGATCAGGGCATTACGAAGCGCATGCTTATAGATGATCTGCCTTTCCGTAAGGCCTTTTGACCGGGCCGTTCTGATGTAATCCTGACGGATCACATCCAGCATACTGGATCTGGTGATCCTCACCACATTTGCCAGTGGCCCCAGGCCCAGCGTAATACAGGGAAGGATCCAGCCTGTCCAGTTCTTGATTCCCGTTGCCGGGAGCCAGCCCAGCATCTGGGAAAAGACAATGATCAGCATCAGTCCCAGCCAGAAGTTCGGCATGGACGCGAGGATCAGTGAAATCGTTGTCAATGCATAGTCAAGCCCGGATTTCTGCCTGGTAGCCGAAACGATTCCGCACAGGATGCCTATCACAACCGTGATCGTAATACCGATGGCTCCGAGAAGCAGAGTCTTGGGGGCACGTTCCAGGATCTGGTCCATTACGGGACGTTTGTTGTTGTAACTGCTGCCGAGATCCAGCCTTGCAGCATTTTTTACATAATTAAAAAACTGAACAAAAAACGGGTCATTCAGTCCCATTTCATCCCGTTTCTGCTCATATTCTTCCTGTGTCAGATTTGTCCCGTACGTTGCATAAACCGGATCGGACGGTGTATAATAATTGATTGTAAAAACGATAAACAACACACCCAGGATCGTCGGAATAAACAACAGAACCCTTTTTAAAATAAACCGAAACATATAATTATCCTTTTACTATCCTGCAATTAAGAATCGAGAATTTTCATGTCCGAATACTTTACCATCAGCGAACTGTCCAGGGATTTTGACATTCCCGTTACCACACTTCGTTTTTATCAGCGAAGCAATCTCCTAAACCCGGTATTCCGGGATGAAAACAATTACGGCTACTATTCCGTCGAACAGCTGTCTCAGCTGGAACTGATCACATTTCTGCGGGAACAGGGGCTGCCGGTCAATACCATCCGGCAGATCATTACAGACGGTACGGATCATGCCGGGATCATGAAGATCCTGCGTGTCCATAGGGATACCCTGGTCGCGGAAGCGCAGAATCTTTCCCGGCAGATCAGCAAAATCAATGCAACTGAGAAACTTTACGATTCCGTCATGACATCCGACTGGCATCCGGAAGATCTGAAAGTCTGTATCCGTTCCTTCGATACCCGTTGGTTTCTTGTCAGAAATATTTCCTGTCAGCTAACCGGCACCGGCGATTTATGGCATCTTCATATCAAGCAATATATTTCGCCGATCCTGAAAACAGTCAATTACACCAATGCGATTTACAGTATGGGGGCAGTCTCCAGCCTGCAGGAATACAACTATGGGACACAACTTCGATATCATGCAGCATTCTGTGAACCAACCACAGCTCCAATCGATATGCAGTGTCTGGATGATTTCACACTGGTATGCAAAGATCCCGGTGATTATCTGGTAGTCCGTTATAAACAGGGAGAAGAAAGCCGGGAAAAGGCATATGACTGTCTGATCCGTTACATCCGGGATCATGTTATGGATACGGAAGATTTAATTTATGATGGAATTGTGGACTGCTTTCTTCCCCCTGCGGCTGATTCACCGCGTATCTATGAACTGCATGTGAAGCTTCTGTAAACCTGCTGCACCTTTGATCAGTTCAGTTCGGTAAAACGAAGTTCTGCCATCATAGATGTTGTAATATGTGTGTTTTTGATCTTAGGACCATAAGCATATGCAAACAGACTTTCTGCCGTCGGAAGCAGCCAGCAGTTTTCCTTATGCCAGTCCTGGATCCAGTTCATATCTTCCTTACGGGCAGTCTCATCTGTGTTTGTAATGAAATCCTGATAATACTCATTGTATTCCGGATCTGTGATCTTGCACGCCTGCAGCATGGCATCTGCTCTTGCATGTTCCAGAACCGCTGTCGGATCCGGAACGGAAGAAGCGGAATTGCACAGAAGCACAAAGAAATCTACCTGGCCCATGGCCACCATCGGCATGACGGCACTCATTTCATTTGCCGTATAATTAAGGGTAATACCCACTTCACTCAGGTAATATTGAATGGTCTCATACATAGACATAGCAGGAGGAAGGTTCGGAGCCAGTGTATCAATGGTAAATCCGTCCGGATATCCGGCCTCAGCAAGGAGCTGCCTGGAAAGTTCAGGATCATATTCGTAAGTTCCTTCATTTTTGTAATAATTCGTCATATTGGAAGGAAGGACGGATGTTGCAGCCTTTCCCAGGGAACCGTATGCGTTATCAGCCACGGCAGCCCAGTCAATAGCATGCGCAATTGCCTCACGGACTTTTGCATTCTGGAAATACTCTACATATTCCGGCAGGATCAGATAATCAACAGCATTGGTGGTCTGTTTCACAAGTGTCGCCTCCGGATATTCGCCGTTATCCAGCCGGTTGGCACTGGATTCATCCAGACCGATCACCATATCAATCGCTCCGTTTTCAAAATCGATCAGCATAGTGGAAGGCTCGCTGTAATACTGAAGAACAAAATGCTTCACTTCCGGCATATATTCCTGATTCCAGTAATCATCCCTTAATGTAAAGCTGGTGTAGGCACCGGAAACATTTTCATCCACGACATACGGACCTGTTCCGCAGGTATGATCCCACAGATCTGCATCCGGAAGATTTTCATAATAATCTTTGCATACGATATCCGTGAACTTGGACAGGTTCATAAGCAGGGAACCCACCGGTGCCTTGGTGACCAGGAGCACTGTCAATTCATCTTCTGCCGCACACTTGTCAAAATCAAACATGTTATAGTTGGCTGACTGGATGCCTGCACTGTCCACAAATCTCTTGTAACTGTATATAACGTCTTCCGCAGTAAGCTTTGCTCCGTTTGAGAAATAGACATTATCATGCAGTTTCACTCTCAGAGTACAGTCGTCTACCCATTCATAGCTTTCTGCCAGCCAGGGCTCGATCTCTCCGGTCAGTGGATTGAGATCAAACAGTCCTTCAAAGACCAGCTGCATCTGGGTTGGTGCACCGTACAGCAGCATATCAAACGCGACCGGGGCAGTAGTGATACCTACGGTAACAGTATCATCTGCTGCTTCATCCGCAAAAGCCACCGACTGCCCCAGAGACAGCACCATGACTGCCGCAAGAACTGCAATTAACAGTTTTTTCAGTTTCATATGGAATACCTCCTGTTATTCGTTTGGTTCCGGCCTTTTGCGGCACAGAACATACAATACTTCAATATGAAAAATAAACCCTGCACCAAGTGCAGGGTCTAACTGTAAAACAGAATGAGGTTATGCAAAAACGGAATTACCTGTCAGCTTCTACTATTCTATCGTAATGATTGTTTCCAGATCGCCCAGAGTGATGACGTGCTCACCGGCTTCATCAATGACCAGTTCGAATTCCACGATCCTCCAGGATCCGCCGTTCACCGCCATTACTTTCTGAGCCGCCAGTTCTCCGTCCACAAGCAGCTGCGCTGTTGTTACCCCGTCACTTCCGTCATTGAACAGCAGGCACTGCACCTGGAACGGTTTTCCGACATAGGACTGGTTCACGGTCTTAGCGCTCTCCACATTGCTGCCCATGAATTCCACCCATTCCTCTACTACGACAGTCTCCTGCGGTACCACCAGAGTCTGATACCGGAAGGCTGGTTCTTCTCCGTAACGCATGCCGTACTTATAGCAAAGCAGCGGATCGCCCCAGTTTTCAGGAGTGGCATGATTTTCGCTGGTCAGCATGGTCGCTTCCAGCATCAGGCGCACCCATCCGTTGGCGCCCATATCACCTGCCAGATCCTTCCACTGCGCATCATCCTGCATAGCGTCGCGGGCAATTTCCTTCACGATCATACCGGAGGGTTCTCTCATTCCGAACATCAGATCCGCATAGACCTGCGGCTCTGTAGTAAGCACAAATCCGTTCAGGGCGGTTCCATGATCCGGCGTCCGGTCATAATTCATGAACAGGACGGCATCTCCCTGCTCCATCACCCAGGTATCCGGATCCACACAGTTCGTCACGATGACCAGTTTCTTTTCAAAATCTTTCGCGTCTTCAATGATCAACTCGGCTGCATCCGTCAGACTGGTGCAGTCAGCGATTACTACATCAGCTGCTTCCATATCATCCACAATGGTGCAGTACTGCCCAATGGCCTTTTTGATTTCTTCCGTATTATATTCTGAGGCGGTACTTGCATAATAAACGGCAACGCCCTGCTCCAGAGGAAGCAGATTTTCATCGTTCTTCACCAGGACCGCACTTTCTGCCATCAGCTGCCGTTCCAGGTTCACAACTTCCGGATTGCGGGCGGCATCGAGCTCATCAATATTGGTGATTTCCCATTTTTCAGCAATATATTCCGCGCTGGCTGCAATCTTCAGAGCTTCTTCCGGATCAGAGTACGGATTGTCAAATAATCCCAGATCGAACTTAGTCATAAGAAGTCTCCTGCAGGATGCATCCACAGCTTCCATGGAAAGAAGTCCTTCTTCAATGGCCTGATCCATACCGACTACCCAGTAGCAGTTGCCTGCTGCCTGGCTCTCATCCAGGGTCAGGTTGTTGATTCCCAACTGATCAACCGTGTTGGTCACCATCCATGCGTAACGCTCCGGAATACTTAAAGTGGAAAGATCCACGCCGTCTATCACGCCTGTGGCACCGAGATTGACAGCACCCCAGTCTGTAATGATGACGCCGTCATAACCCAGCGTATTGCGCAGATAGTCCATGCACTCCGGATCATAATCCGTGCACAGTCCTTCATTGAAGCCTTCTCCATTGGTCATGATCCACCGGGTTCCGGCATCGATGGCAGATTTCCAGCAGTACATATAGTTATCGATATTTGCGGCAGGGGATTTTGCCTGACTGAAGGAAGCATCGCCGCCGCGGGTAATATAATGCTTGGTGCATGTAAACACGCCCCCGGACTGCAGAGCTTCTACTTCCGCTCCGATCATTTCTGCAATATACTCCGGGCTTTCTCCGTCCCAGGCTCCGATCTCAACGGAATACGGCTGCAGCGTAACATGGATACCGACTGCCGCAACTTCCTGCGAGCACAGATTCCACAGTACTTTGGACAATTCCAGGTCATGCGCAGTTCCGTAGGCATCATGGGGCGTATCGATATATCCTGCCCAGACATTATACATACGGTCTGAAGAGATCGTAACCGGAATGCCAAGACGGTTTTCTTCCGCAATAGCCTGCACATGGTTATGGATATTGGCCATATTGTCCGGCCCGCCTTTATAGTTGTTATTCAGGAAACCAAGGCATCCGCACTGAGTAATGAAATACCATACGGTCAGTTCTCCGTCCTCCAGGGATTCTCCCATGGTAGTCGGAAGGTCCGCATGAAACAGCATTCTGCCTTTTTCCACATCGGTCATCTGATCAAGAAGATCCTGTGTACGGGTTTCGCTGTCTTCTCTCCAGTCTTCATAAACATCCAGTTCTCCGTCTTCATCCAAGTCACGGAACTTCAGGCCATCCACCTCGATGACCGGCTTCAGGACGGTGCTCAGCGCTGCCTGCTCGCCTTCCGCGGGGATGCAGGTGTAATCGACCGGATCGTAGAGCACGATCTCGGAAGATCCGAAGCTTACCGGTGAGCCATTGTTGGCCATCTCTCCGGATTCACCTTCGGACGCTCCCGATCCGGAGCCTCCTGATCCACCCTCCGTGGATTCCCCTTCTGCCTGCGCAGCCTCTGCTTCTTCGCTTCCGCCTTCCAGAGATTCTCCTTCCGGAGATTCCCCTTCTGCAGATTCTCCCTGTGCGATCGCTTCCTCTGCCGGAACCGGTCCTGCAGATACATTGCCTGCGGAACCAAGCACAGAGATGATCAAGGCGATCGCCAGGATCCATGCCAGTTTCTTTTTCATAATGTCGTGTACCTCCTTGAAAGATTCTTCCATGAAAACAGTTATACGATTCCATTTCAGAGTTTACTGAAACGGTTTCTTCCGGTCGATGTAAAATCGGACACCCGGAGTTGTAAGATCCTGCACGGGCCGTTAATATCTGCTGCTTTTGTGTTCCTTCGTATGGCTGCTTCTATACGGCTTACAGGCCGTTCACTTCTGCAACGATTCCGGGGGTATGTACGATTTCTAGCAGCTCGATGCAACGATTCCGGGGGTATGTACGATTTTTGACCTGAAAATGACTGCAAAATCGTACATACCTCCGGTTTTGTTGCAGTCTCCCGGTCTGGAAAGGGACCACGGTCTCTGCTCCATCAGATTGCGGCAAAACAGTCCTGCATAAAACAGCACCCTATACGGAAACGGTATAGCGAACAGCATGCTTTTTCATTGAATCCCTTATCCGCGAACGCGTATAATCTGATCGGAAACTTATGAAAGGTATTTCATATCCTGAGGAGGTGCATCATGAAAAAACTGCTTACTGTATTGATCGCCCTGGTAATGATCCTGTCATTGCTGGGCACTGTATCTTTCGTGTTTGGCCAGGCTCCGGCGGAAGAACCGGGTATTTCCGAAGAGGGGGAATCGGAAGGTGAATCCGCCGAGTCAGAAGGAGTTCCCGCAGAAACCGGCGAATCTGCTGAAGGCGGATCGGAAGCCGGTGAATCTGCCGGAGCGCCGGCCGGGGAAGGCGAAAGTGCGGAAGACCCGGGCAGCGGCGGTGATCCGAGTGCAGGCGGCCCCGGGGGTCTCGAAGGCGGCGGACTGAACGGCGGATACGCTGAAGCGGAAACAGATCCTGCCGCACTTGCCGAGAAAGAACGCCTGGAACAGAGACTGGATTATGCACTGATCCCTGCAGAGGGAGAGCAGGCAGAACTTGGCTATCTGGAGGGTGTTACCACCATTCTGGAAGTTGACGGCCTGAAATTCAAAGACCTGAACAAAAACGGGGAGCTGGACGTCTATGAAGACTGGAGAGCTGACATTGATGACCGTGTCGCTGACCTGATCTCCCAGATGACGGTGGAAGAAGAGGCAGGACTTCTCTTCTGTGTCAATACACAGCTTGCTGAGGCCTGTGCATGGCTGGACCGCTGGAACCTGACTTGCCAGCTGTTCAATCTGAACGGAACACCGCTGGCGATCACCAACACGCTGAACAATATTCAGGCACATGCCGAGGAAATGCGGCTCGGCGTTCCGATGGTATTTACCTCTGACCGTGAATACAATGCATGGGGCGGCTATATTGACAAGGCGCATGACGCCTTCGGTACCGCTTATGATTCGGAGCTGGCCTATGACCTGGCTTCTTTCTATGGCAAAGTGATGCGGGCTATCGGTATCCATGTGACATTTGAGCCTTACGCGGAAGAGATCGGCGCACAGTACGGTGAAAACCCGGAACTGATCGCCAAAGTAGTTCATCAGGAAATCCTTGGATTGGAAGAAAACGGCCTGGCATCCTGTACCAAACACTGGATCGGCCGCGGCGGCGATGCTTCCTTCGGCGCTGCCCGCTCTGTCGCCCAGAATTTTGACAACTGGATGGTCGGATGGAGAGCCGCTCTGTCTGCCGGTTCCGAATGGGTCATGACCAACTGCGGCGGCACCGGCATTACCAATACCACCGACCCAAAATGGGACTCCGTCACCATGGGATATCTTCGCAATGAACTGGGATTCGACGGCGTGGTCGTAACTGACTGGTGGGCACTGGGTCTTGGCCAGAGAGTTACCGGTGTGACCGTGGAAGGCGTAGATCTGGCAGAACAGTCCGGCAGATGGCTGTACAACAGAGCTCTGGAACTCGGTACCGATATGTTCGGCGCAGAGGATATGATGGAGGGCGAAGACTGGGAGACTGTTCCCAGGGCCAACTGGCCGGAAATGATGATAAACGGCATCAAGGACGGCGACATTCTGAAAGAGAATGTAGACAGGGCTGCCACCAATATCCTGCGGTTCAAATTCCGGAAAGGCTTGTTTGAGAATCCGTATTGCGATGTAGACGCAGCGCTGGAACTGTGTGCAAGCGAAGAATGGATTGCAGATCCGTGGCCGATCGAGACCAATGAAGATCTCCGCGCAGCCCGCAATCCGATGGAAGTGGAAATGACAGAAAGACTCCAGGCAGAGTCAGCTGTTCTTGTTAAAAATGATGATGATCTGCTGCCTCTGGAACAGGGCATCAAAGTATATCTGGTTGCCAACAATTCCGACCGCCAGGCCGGTTATGAGACTTATATCAGTGAATTTGCGGAACTTGTAGACGACCCGGAAGAAGCCGATGTCATGGTCGGCGATTTCAGCCAGGTCGATGACGTCTGCGAGCTGTTCCTGGATGATGCTGCTGACTCTGAAAAACCTGCCGTTGTTTCCATGAACCTGACAGATCCGACGCCGTACGTTCTGGAAAATGCCGATGCCGTTCTGTACTTAAGCTACAATCAGCAGGCTGATCACGGTAAATTAGAACCCGGCTTCATTACCTCAACCGAGCCGTGGATCTATGCAGACCTTCTGTTCGGTATCAGAGAACCTGCCGGTGTCATTGTAAAGGAACTGGCAAGAAATGCCGTGGAAGACGATCAGCAGTGGAAAGACCTGGCAGGTGATCAGGGCGCTTCCCCGTATGTCCGTCTGATGATCCAGGCGACCATGGAAGATGACGCGGAATATCATGCATCTCCGAACAACTGGGGTGATCCGCTGGTACAGGCATATTATGGCATGCATTACGGCGCAGAACCGGAATTCAGATACAGCTGCCTGATCCTTCCGATGTCTACCGAAGTTGTAACCGAGACCGTAGAGAGCGGCGGCAGCACCAGCGAAAGCACATCGGCACAGACGATCAATAAGGCTGCTGCAGGTGTTCCGTTTACCGCCTATGTTCTGCTGAGAAATAACGGCGCAGACGGCATCGTATCTGTGCCTGCTTACATTGACGGTGAACTGGCTGCCGAGAAACTGTACACGGTCACCGCTGGATCCTGGAGAGTTATCCAGATGGATCTGACAATCGACGAAGCCGGCACGCACGAGATCATGATCGGCGATCAGACTGCCAAGATGACGATCGGAGAGTAAACGATCCGGCGGACATTTCTGAATGGTCCAACAAACAGGAGATCCTTCAAGACAGCTCATTCAATGTCTGTTTTGAAGGATCTCTTTCCATGTCTTCGTAAAATACGCTCCTCCGGAGAATGCTTCCGGCCGGGATGCTCAATAAAACAGCGCCGGCATAATATGATACATATACGTGTAGATCGCTGACAGGGTATGCGTCCCGCCGATCATCATGGAGCAGCTGGTATTCTCCCCGGTGATAAACATATCCGTGTATTCAAGGAGCGATTTCATCTGTTCCGTAGCGATCTCAAATGCAATATCTTCTGTCCCGGTCGCCACAAACAGGATAAAATCATCTGCCGTGTATCCCTGTTGTCCGACTGCTTCATACAGCACCTCTGCGGACAGGTCGCTGTCCCAGATCCCGTTAATGCCGCCTTCCCCGTCATCCCAGGATGCCTCACTGATGGGAAGGAACCAGCGGAAGGCTGACATTTTCTGGATAAAAACATTCCATGCAGCGGTTCCCCCAAGAGAGAACCCGGCCACAGCCCGATGATCACGGGATGCCCTGATCCCTGCTTCATCCACGGATTCCGCATAAGTGTAAAAAGTCTCTTCCACCGCCGGAATGATATACTCCGTCAGCTCATCCGGAAAATCTGAAATATTTGTCACCTGTATTCCCAATGGAAGGAAGGACTCAAAAGGATCCCCGCTGGTATAGGTCGGCGCTGCGATGATCAGCGGTTCCAGCTTTCCCTCCTCGATCATGTGGTCGATCAGGCACTGGAAAGGCGTTACTCTGCCGGGATCGAGGTAATCTCTCGGAGACCCGCCGGAAGCATGCAGCAGATAAAGAACATTATACTGCCGGTCGCTTTCCGCATACCCTGCCGGAAGATAGACGATCACGGATTTTGTTTCCTTTTCTCCATTTTCGTCTTCTTTCTGATACCGGACCCTTTCGATCGTTCCCTGCTGTGCGACCGGTTCCAGAAATCCCTCCGGCACGTCACCTACCTGAAAAGACTCTTCTGTCAACAGAAGACCTTCCCTGTCTTCGGATTCACCGTCGGATCCGCCCTCGGAATTTCCGGATTCCCCCTGCGAATCGCCGGGGTCTTCCGGGGAAATACCTTCTGTTTCCTCTGTTTCACCTGGATCCAGCCGGATATCGGCCGTTTCTTTCTTTGGATCCTTCGGCATTTCCGACGCCATAGATGCTGCCGTCAGAAGAAACACAAATGCCATTATAAATACAGCCACTGCCCAGAATCTTGTTTCTCTCATATTATGATGCTCCTGTCTTTCTTTCCTATCCGCCGCCGGCCGGCTATGCTCATCGATCAGTTTATAATCCTCCATTTCACAGTATACTTCCATAGCCCTGTCCGTTCGATGCAAAATACTGCACAGACAGTAGTAAAATCTGACCCTTTTCCCAAAGCCCGTAAAAGACGGTTAAGGCGAGGACACCAAACATCCGGATCCTGCGTCCGTATTTTGCTCCAAAGACTGCAGGCATTTGCTGCACGGAAAAACTCCGGACTGCTTCATAGGTGCAGCCCGGAGTCTTCAGATAACAACTCGAAAGAATAAATGAAATCTACTCAACCGTGATCGTCTTGGTGATGTCGCCGACAGTCACGGTATGCTCGCCGGCTTCATCGATCACCAGATCCATTTTGACGATCCTCCAGGAACCGCCGTTGACTGCCATGATCTTTTCTGCTGCCGGTCCGCCGTCGATCGCAGCTTCCACCGTGATGATGCCGTCAGCGCCATTATTCCACAACAATGTATAAACGCTGAACGGCTCGCCTGCCTTGATACCGTCAATGGTCTGATAGGAAGTGGAGGTGCCGCTGCTGGTCTCTTCCGTTACTTCGGTGGTGGACTTCGGAAGTACCAGGGTATCGTAGATAAATTCCGGTTCTTCGCCATAGTGCATACCATACTTGAAGCACAGCAGCGGATCGCCGAAGTTCTCCGGTACACTGTGATCTTCGTTGGTCTTCATCAGGGCAAGTAAGATCATACGGGTCCAGTTGTCTGCACCCTGATCACCGGCCAGATCCTTCCACTGTGCATTATCAGATGCGCTGTCCCTTGCAATTTCCTTGACGATCATACCGTTCGGCTCGCGTACGCCAAACAGAAGGTCTGCGAAGACACAGGGCTCGATGGTCAGGATAAACCCGCCTTCACCTGTTCCGTGATCCGGAGTACGGGAGAAGTCAACATAAAGAACCGCATCTGCATTTTCCAGCATCCAGACATCCGGATCCACACAGTTCGCAACGATCACGATCTTTTTGCCGGCATCCTGTGCATCTTCCACGATCAGCTCTGCCGCATCATTGACCTGTGTGCAGTCTGCCACTACCACATCGGCAGCTTCGATATCATCAACAACCGTTGCATATTCTGCAAGAGATGCCAGATAACCGTCTTTGGTGATGGTGCTGGCAGTGGTATCAATGTAAACGTTGATGCCTTTCTCCAGCGGAAGGAGCGCATCGTCATTCTTAATCAGTACTGCAGAAGCAGCTTCCAGCTGGCGTTCCAGGTCCACAATTTCCTGATTACGGGCCCTGTTCAGGCTCTCAAGATCGGTAATCGGCCATGGTTCGGCAATATATTCTTCGTTTGCTGCAAGGGCAAGGGCTGCAGCCGGGTCACAATATGGATTTTCAAACAGTCCCAGCGTAAATTTGGATTTCAGCACGCGCCTGCAGGTTGCTTCCATACGTTCATCCGTGATCAGGCCCTGTTCATAAGCAGCTTGAATGGCATCTCTGTGGCTGGGTGCTGTCGGAGACGGATCTTCGGATGTAACTCCAACCGCTGTATTCGGGAACCCGATCTGGTCAAGTCCTGCATTCACAGCATATGCATAACGCTCCACCGTCGTCAGAGTGGAAATATCCGTACCGTCATTTCCGATTCCCACAGCATTGTTCGGGCCTTCCGTTCCCCAGTCAGATAAGGTAATGCCTTCATATCCAAGTTCTTCCCGCAGATAATCCAGAGTAAATTTATCAAAATCGACCGGAACGGAATTGGTAAGTCCCGAATCTGCGTTCAGCATGATCCACTGAATCCCGCAATCAATCGCCGCCTGCCACGGATACATCCAGTTGTCCACGGTCTGCGCATCCGACCTTGCATTTTTAAAATTGGAATCTCCGCCTCTGGCGATAAAGTGCTTTGCACACGCCTGCATATATTTCTCTATCGCAGACACCTCCGCTGTTGTCATTTGTGCCATGTATTCCGGGTTTTCACCGTTCCAGGAACCGATCTCCATACCGTACGGATGGAATGGGACATGATATCCGATAGCCCTGGTCTCTGCGGCATACTGCTCCCATAGTTTTATTCCGAGTTCGATATCTGCTGCGGTACCGAAGGAATCATGCGGCGTATCGATCATGCCGCCCCATGCATTGTACTGTCTGTCAGATGAAAATGTGATCGGAATGCCCAGTCTGGTTCTTTCACCGATGCTCTGGATAGCATTATGATAATCTGTCTGATCCTGCGGCGTGCCATTGGAATTATCCAGGAAATGGGTAATATCCAGATTGGTAATATAGAAATACATGGAATGTCCGTCTTCCGGTCTCAGCGTATCAGCATCCGGTCCCCAGATATTCTGCGGCAGAGAAAAATCCGCCCCGTTGGAACTGCCGCAGCTGCAGATATGATAGAACAGACCCGTCTTTTCCTCGATCGTCATCTGGCTGAACAGATCATCGATCCTTGTATCCGCGTCCAGCCTCCAGTCCTCATACGGATCCAGTTCGCCGTTCTTGTTCATGTCCTTGAACTTCAGTCCGTCCACTTCCAGTATTGTCGTAACACCCGGCACATAAGTCAGCTGGATCTGCTCACCATCAGCTTCGACCACAGCGTATTCATAATCCTGCACAGCGCTGTAATCCGGCTCAATGACCGGCGCTGCTCCAGTTTCGGAATCACCTTCGCTCTCGGCAGATTCGCCCTCAGCGCTTTCACCCTCAACACTTTCTCCCTCAGCGCTCTCTTCTGTCTCGCCGGCAGATTCGCCCTGTGCAATTGCTTCTCCTCCCTGATCCGGGGCTGCAAACGATATCGTTGCTGTTCCTAACAGAGAAATGATCATGGCGATCGCCAGGATCCATGCCAGTTTCCTGTTCATCATATCTTGTACCTCCTTGAAAATTTTCTTACACACTTATTTCCATCCGGCATCTGTCAATCCGCAGCGCTGAATGCAGCCGTTATCCGGATCTTTATTTTTCTCAATTTCCATTTCACAGTCAGTCGTATGATTGGGCCAGTCGAAATCATAAAGCTTGATTATTCAACATTCTTTTTTCGGACTGGCCCAATTTCTTTTTGTTTGTGGGCCAGTCTGAATCATAAAGCTTGATTATTCAACATTCTTTTTTCGGACTGGCCCAATTTCTCTTTGCCTGCTGATAAATGCTTCAGATAGAGGAAGTCTGCAGACACTGTATCAGTGCCTGCAGACTGTGGCGAAAGAAAAGCATCGGAAATCTATGTCTTAACTGCAAAGATTTCTGTCTGATCAATACATAAACTCATCGACTCTGTACTTCTCAGCCGGATCCTCGTCTCCCTGATGCCAGTTCAGTTCATAACCGTAAATGTTGCAGCAGGAAATATCATCGTAATACGGTGTGTTATAAGTCCAGTCAAATCTGTCGCTGCCGCAGACACCCAGAAGGATCGCTGCAAGTTTCTGGCCAGTTGCGGAGAAAGTCAGATCGTTTGCATATTTCGGGACAGAATGGAATTCCTGATCTTCTTCCTCAGTGCCGATACCGCCGAACGTTGCATAGCCTTTGATAGCATTTGCGGAATGATCTTCGTTGACTGCTGCCACCATCTCCATGAAAGTATCATCCTGGGAATAGCACGGGATGACACAGAAGTCTGCCAGATCAAGGCCGTTTGTTTCTGCATAGCCTTCAATGGCAGCGGAAATGCCCATGGCCGGATCCGGTTCATAGCAGATGAATACACGGCAATCCGGATTTGCGGATAAAGCAGCCTGTGCATTGCTGTATGCGGTGTCATATGTTGAGTTTCCGTAAGACTGCGTTGCAGATACTGCTACCAGATTATCAGACTCTTCGATGGTTCCGAAAATAGCATTGGAACGATAGATTCCATCGGTAATTCCTGTATAGTAGTCCACTGCCACTTCATATTTTCCATCTGCATTGGTCGGAATATTTCCACCTTCTGCAACTCTCTTTTCGATCCAGTCCTGTGCAGCATAGACAGCATACATACCTGTCAGGTCATATGCGGTAGCGATAAATCCTGCCATCGGATAAGTCGGAGCAACACCAAGCATTGTGATGGCAATTCCTGCTTCCCTGGCTTCTGCGCAGACATCTTCCAGAAGTTCCGGATCCATTGCGGCGATCATCAGTGCACCGACATTGCCTGCAACGATAGCCTGTTCAACAAACTCCACCTGTTTTGCCGGTGTACCTTCTGCATCTTTTGCTGCATAGGTCCAGCCTTCTTTTTCCATTTCATAGCCCATGGAATCAGCATGGACCAGAAGTCCCGGAACGCCTGTGGTAGGAAGGATTGCCCAGACTTCCTTCTGACCGTTCCATGTGAACTCTTCTGCCGGAGCTTCTTCTGCCATCACGGTCATGGCCATCGCCAATACCATAACAGCAGCCAGCACGATTGCTAAAAACTTTCTCATATAATTACCTCCTAAATAATATTTTTCAACAGTGCAGGCGCTTTGCATGTATCACCTGCACTGTTTGATTCATAAGGATCCGGTTTCACACTGCCACCATCAGTTCTGGGGAGCAGCGTCTGTCGGGGACTCGCCTTCCGGGGACTCACCTGCCGGAGATTCGCCTGCCGGAGATTCACCTTCCGGAGATTCGCCTGCCGGAGACTCACCTTCCGCCGGAGCCGCATCTGCAGCAGGTTCTTCCACTGCTTCTGCAGACTCGGATTCGCCGTTCTCGGAATCTGCGGATTCTGCGCCTTCGGATGCTTCGTCTGCGGACTCTGCGGATTCGCCTGCAGATTCACCGCCGGAGGATCCGTTCGGATCTTCTACAAAGACAAACTTCGTACCGTAAATACCCGGCTCGATCTCGTTTTCAGACGGGGTGATCGCAAAGGAACCGTCTTCCATTTCTGTCAGATCACCGTATACATGAGCGCCGTCTGCAACTTCCAGATAAGTTACCAGTGAACATACTGCAGGTTTCCAGGTACCGTTGACGATCACATCCAGAGAGGCGGCGCCGTTGTAATACACCTGATTGATGACGTGACCTACCAGATAGTACTCTAACGTAGAGAATTTTGTGAACTGGATCGCTGCTGCTTCATCTTTGTTTTCCGTTACCTCGCCATTTTCATTCAGGAATACATATTCAATGTCATCAACATTCGCATAGTAGCCCTTCTGCTCCGCATGTTTTGCATTAGCCTCATCAATGGCTGCTATCACATCATCAACGGTTCTGTCACCAAGGAACATACCATGAACATGGCTTGCCAGAGCAATGTCACCATTCAGGACCGCATCTTCCGCAATGGTTACATCCAGGGCATCGGATGCCTGTGCATAGTATCCGGTTGCATTGTAGATATCACCGGTGTATTCACCGTTCTCAAACAGGACCGTGCCGTAAGTTCCCGGGCTGGTCTGCTCATAGTAAGCAACAGTGCCTGCATCGGTAGGTTCCGCTACTTCTCTGTAGCCGCCGTCCGGAGCATCCTCATAATAGGTCTTGGCCGGATCTACGACAGAATCATTTGTACGTACATAAGATACTTCTGCTTCATATGCTTCGGTCGGGAAACCGGCTTCTTCACTGAAGTAAGTTTCAAACGGATCAAATCCTCCGATGGATGAATTGTCATTATCCATCATCTGCAGGATGATCCCGCTTGCCGGATTCAGTTCAGCACCTGAGAATACCCAGTCTACATTTGCATCTTTATAGAGACCGACTGCTTCCTCTGTATTAAATACAGAGCCTTCCAGCAGATTAACAGAACCGGCAGTCTGTGCCAGGAAGCCGAAAACAGTATTCACTGTTGTAGGAACGTCTTCTTTCGCTGTATAGGTGTAGATCACATCGCCTGTTGCGCTGTCTAAAGCTTCGTATGTTTCACCTGCTGTAAGTCCCTGATAAGTTGCATCGCCGCCGAACTCGATCGCTGCATAGGTGGCACCGTTAACAGAGACGCCATAGAAATTCTCTACCGCACTTCCGATCAGGAATGCCGCATAGCCTGAACCATACGCATCCTCATCATAACCGAGGATCTTCCAACCGCTGTTCATGCCGCCCTTGCTCTCGGGAAGGATGTTCAGGCGGGTGTTGTACAGCCAGTAATACGGAGCAGTACATCCATCAGTAGAAAGAACAGCCCAGCCGCCTGAAGTAATATCCGAATCTGCAATGGTCAGATTGGAGTTCACACCAAGTACATTGATGGTACGCACAGCACCCTGGATGCCAAGAACCCACGGAGGGGAGATCATGATGGTAGTCTGTGCGGTGTTATAATACTCATCATGAAAATCTTTCAAAGAATCCGCTCCCATGGCGGTCAGAACAGAGTTTTCAACAAACAGATCTGCGCCGGTGATATTGCCAAAGGATCTTACAATACCTTCGCTCAGGTAATTCATTCCGTTGACATATACTTTTGCTCCGTTGGCAGCAGTAACTGCGGCACCCATTCCGGTAAAATCGGAATCATATGTGCCGTCTCCTTCATCATGAAGGTACAAATTACCGCTTACACTGTACTCACCTTCACCGAAAGCACGAAGTGCCGTAAAGCCTTCGCCTTCAACTTCATCATTGAATTCGATCGTATAAGCACCTTCCGCCTGCTCAGCTTTATCTGCCCAATTGGAATTGGCTTCATCGATAACACCGTCTGTGGCAGCGATACCGACATAGATATGGCCGGTATCATGCTCTGCACGTCCGGTATCTGTGTTGTTTGTACCAAATTCGGATACCGACATATCGGCAATGCTAGATATTTCCAGGCCTTCCATTTTCACTGCCGGCTCGGCAGCAAATGCAGAAAAGGCTGCCGTTGCAACAAAGCAGGTTGTAACAACTGCTGCTGCAAATACTTTGTTTCTTCTTTTCATTTGATTCCTCCTTTTTTTCCTATTCTGTAACGACCAGCTTTCCGCCGCTGAACAGTTCATACTCCCCGGTTTGTGTGCCGGCTGCATGGATCGTGACACCCTTCGGGGCGTCGATCTGATTCAGGAACACCTCTCCGGTAAACGTTACTTCAGAATCTGCATCTGCAAACCAGAAGCTTCGGACATCCATGTTCAGATGAGCCCCGTGAATCGCTCCGGTCATATGGACTCTGCAAAAATCCAAAAACATATCGCGTTCGGTATCCTCATGGATAAAATCACCTTCCAGTTTGCATTCTTCAAAAGCAACCCGGATGCCAAAAGGATGATCGGAAGGAGCCGTGCGGCAGGGATCATCATTGACCTCAGACCGGAGAAGGATTCCCAGATCTGATGCCATTTCCGTGCGATAAAACCTGAGATCTGTATTCTCACTTCTGCAAAGCATCAACTCCTTGCAGGCATGCAGTCTGCTGTTCTTTACTTCCATTTCACCGACTTCTTCCGGAGTTCCGTTCACGTTGTGGATCAACGCAAAATAGGAACCGTTCTCGCATTCGCATTCATCAAAATGGGCATCGGATTTGCCCGCCAGAAGGATCGACATATCCGCCACATCAAAATTGCAGCGGTTGAAATAGACATGGCAATCCGGATCCGCATATGTTCCGTAACCTCTTTTTGTTACGATGATATCGCAGTCATTTGCTTCCAGATACAGGAAGCCTTCGGCCCCTTCGGTAGACAACGCTCCCCACCCGTCGCAGATGATCTTACTGTCATAAAAATAGCTGTAGGAATTGGTCATGGTACAGTGGGCCCTGCTGTTTCCTTCGATCAGAAGAGTGGCAGGCGGTGTCGCCATGGGCTCCGTGATCGGTTCAAAACCATCTCCCCAGGGCTGCCCGTGGGACCAGAGCACCGAATCATAAACATACAGTTTGGAGCCTGTCTCTGCCGTCGTGCAGAACCGGCTCTTTCCATATCCATTGATCACTGCGTTCTTAATGGTAACGGTCGCACCGTTTCTTGCGGAAACACCGGTATCGGGTCCACCCAGTCCTTTTCCCACACCTTCCAATGTAATATAGGCATTTTCGATCACTGCATCGGTTTTTTCACCGTCACAGTAGACGCCGCCGTCTCTTCCGTCATAACCGACAACTTTCAGGTTGCTGATATGCTGACCGTCAATTTTTCCGCTCATCAGGATATCTTTGTTTATAACCTGTGCTTTGCCGTCTCTGACTTCGATCGCTGCTTTGGCATCTTCATATCCGGCGAACCAGTCAAACACCGGTCCGCCCGGATTCATGATGCTGTTCACAGTCGTTACTAGATCCGCTATTTTCAGATAGATCTGTGCGTGTTCCTGCTGATTTCCGTTAATCTTCTTTCCGTCAACTTTTTCCATTACTCTTTTCTCCATTATGCTATATTTCTGTTCCGGGGTAGAATAAAGCACCAGTAAGTCTGCCGGTTATTCTCGCAGAAAGGAGGGCTTACTGATGCTTTATTCCCACATATTATATAGAAGGGTCGATTAATATCTTGATCTGTCCGGTGCGGTCTTTCCGGTCCACACCTTTTTCCACACAGTCTTCCAGCGCGATGATATCTGTTACCATACCCGGGAAGGAGATCTTTTTCTTGGCCAGCATTTCCAGATACATCCTGATCTCTTCCGGAGTATAGGTGAATGTGCAGATCAGTTCGATCTCTCTCGGAATTACAGGGGCCAGGGAGAGCTGGCTTAAGGGTTCGCCGACAATGCCGACCAGCATGACCTGGGAACCGGACTTGGCAACCTGCATCACACAGTTCAACAGGCTTGCCTGATTGCCGGCACATTCCAGGGTAACGTCTGCCCCGTCTGGATTGCCGATAGCTTCCCGTACCGCTCTACCGAGATCACTGCAGGTTTTTGCATTGATATAAGCATCTGCGCCGTATTTCATGCAAATCTCTTTTTTCGGATCGCTGGTTCCGATTGCCACAACGGTCCTGGCGCCGGCTGCCTTCGCGATCTGGATCGCCGCCAGACCGATAGGTCCTGTGCCGGAGACTGCCACTGTATCACCGAATTTGAAGTTTGATTTGCGAAGTGCATGTAAAGATACACAGATCACATCAAACAGTACCGCGTCTTTTTCATCCACTCCCTCCGGAACGGGAATGATCATGGTGTGCATCGGATCATCGATCAGCATATATTCCGCATAACCGCCGTCCGGTCCGCCAATCCCGTTTGTCCTGGGAAATCCATGCTCACAGATATTCGGTCTTCCCTGAGAGCAGGCTGTACAGTGTTCCTTGCAGTAGGAAGGAGGTCCGCACAGAACTTTTTCTCCTACCTTGAATCCTTCCACACCTTCTCCGATTTCGTATACTGTGGCTACATTTTCGTGCCCCAATACGATGACCGGTTTTACGATCTCATATTTATAAGCCTCCATGTCTGTTCCGCAGACGCCGCAGTAATCAATCCTGACTACCATCTGTCCGGGGCCTGCCTTGGGAATGGGCCGTTCTTCCATGCGGATATCTCCGGCGCCGTAAAAAACGGCTGCTCTCATTTTTTCCATCTTGAATTCTCCGTTTCTGTCATTGTTTCTTTGCTGCAGATACGGCAAACTTTATCTGCACGTTAAATGTACCAATTCTTCTTTTGTTTGAAAAACAGGCAGTTTATTAGATGTCTACAACGCGATCCTGCCGAAAACAGGCTTCGGAAACACGGATCTGCAGCACATCCCACCCGCCTGTGTCGAAAATTACAAGCCTTTGTGTCTGATTTTTCATAGGAACATCCAGAAAGGCGTATACAATGATGTATGACGCCTGGTTGTAAGGCCACAACCATTTCTGTAAACACCATCCGTAATATGCTGTATGAAATGAGGAAACAATGAATAAATTGGATATTTTCTGCTTTACTTCCGTTGCACGGACAAAGAGTTTTTCCCTGACCGCTAAAGAACTGCGGATCTCACAGCAGGCTGTCAGCAAACACATCCGGGCGATCGAAGAGGAAACCGGCTATCAGCTGTTCTTCCGGGATCGTACCCCGGTGGAACTTACCATGGCAGGTTCTTATATGCTGGAATATTTCTCTCTCCGCAGCGGTATCATTGAACAGATTGCTGCCGCATTTGCAGTAAAGAATACCGGGAGCTCCCTTACCATAGGACTCTCCCAGTGGACGGGAAATCCTCCCTGGTTTCTGGATGCTGCCAGACAATACCGGAAGCTTCATCCGGAGCTGGAGCTGCGGCTGCAGAACCTGGACAGCGCGGAACTGTTAACCGCTGCCGCCCGGGGGAAAACGGATCTTCTGATCACCTCCGCTTATATGGCCCGGTATCTTCCTTCTTCCTGGAGATCTGTGAAGATCACGGAGGAGCCTCTTTATATCATACGAAGTGCAGATGCTGTTTATAACCTGGATCATCTTGGTCTGTACCCTTTTTTTGCTCCTGAAGCAGGGGAGAACCATCCTGATATAGTCCGGATGAGGGGGCTTCGTGTATGCCGCCGGCTCGGATTTACCCCCCGGAACATTACGATCTGCCATGATATGGGAACAGTTATGCTGAATGTGCTGTTCAGCGGAGGCATTACAGTGGGATCGTACCCTCCAGAGAAAGATAAAACGGATGATTATTCTTATGAAAAGACCGATCTGTCCGCACAGATCATGCTCAGCCGACCATATCACGCAGAACGCAGACCGGCAGATGATTTTGCGTCCTATATCACCCGGATCGCGCAAAACAGGGAGGAGCAGAAATGAACCGTATACAGATCGATTGTTTTATGACGGCTGCCAATACAGGCTCCATCGTCGCCGCAGCCGGAAAACTGTTTCTGACCCAGCAGTCTGTCAGCCAGAATATCCAGGCTCTGGAGAAAGAGACCGGATGTGCGTTGTTTATTCGGAGTAAAAGCGGGGTTCAACTGACAGAAAGCGGAAAAAAACTGTATTCCTATGCGGTACAGTGGCAAGACCTGTACGCCGGCACACAGCAGAAGATCAGGGAATATTACTCCGGTATCGCCCACTCATTTCATATCGGGATCACAGAATATGTTGATATCCTCGGCAGGATCAGCAGCGGCTTGTCATCTTTCCGGAAAAAATATCCGGATACGGATATCACAGGACTCCAGCACCGAAACAAAGTTCTGCTGGAGCAGATCGAACAGGGAGATCTGGATGTGGTCATAATCAATGAACTCCAGATTGTAAACGGAGGGGATTTTGATTACGTTGCTTTCGCCAAAGAGGATCTGAGACTGTTTATTTCAGGTTATCAACCGAAAAAGGCCACACAGGAGACCACCATTGAGGAACTGCGGAAAGCCTGCAGGGAAATTCCTCATATCAGCACCAGCTACGGCATATGGGAAACTTCCGACTGGGAAGAGATTTCCCGCAGAACATCCTCATTTCTGGGGTATGAAATTACCAGTCATTATGAATCCGAAAACTTCCGCTCCTGCGTACTGAACCTGGATACAATCCCCTGCTCGGTCGTATGCGATAGCCGGTTCGGTTATACTCCTCATAACAAGGATATCTTCAACATTCCTCTTAAGATTGATTCCAGGCTTTGTATCTTGTGGAACAGAAAAAACGAGAATCCTCTGATCCGGGAATTCACAGATCATATGACAGAGTTTTATCAGTAAACGCAAAAAATCCCCCCAGCCCGCTTAGGACTGGGGGGATCCGCTTTTTCTTGAATTATTCCTGTTCAATAGAACCGGTCGGGCAGGTATCTGCACAGGTGCCGCAATCCAGGCAAGCATCTGCATCGATTTCGTATTTGCCGTCGCCTTCGGAAATAGCGCTTACCGGGCAAGCATCTGCGCATGCGCCGCAGCTAACACAACCATCATTGATCTTATATGCCATTTTGTTTCCCTCCTTAAGGACTAAATAACGGTTTACCGTAAGCGGATTTTATACTATTTATAATTGATAAACAAGAGCAATTTTGTGGTACTTTTGGTTAGC
>JAFRKZ010000132.1 GCA_017431485.1 Parasporobacterium sp.
AATTCTGAGTCTGCAATGTAGGTAAAATCCCCGACGATGATATTCGGATTTGTAATGGTTGGTTTCACATATATCTCTTTGTCATATCCTGCGACCGGATGGATCACATTTGGATCTGGGTTTTTCCCATTTTTCAAACTTGGTCACCTCGTCAAATCCCGAGTTGTCTATTTCTCTGCTGCCTTAATTGCGCCAAGACAATGTATCCTTACGACACGGTTTGAATCTTTTTCCGCCATTCGCTGCAACTGTTCCAGATACGGCCTGATGAACTCCGGCCTGCGCTTACCCAGAACACGGAAGATCTCCGGCGATTCCATCCTGACCCTGTCGTCTGTATCGCCCAGTAATTCAGCGAAGACGGGCATATATTTCTCATAAATATCAGGCGTGTTCGTAGCGATGTTCTCTGACGCCCAGATAAAACTCAGCCGGACCTTTGGATCCGCCAGATACTGCTCCTGGTAATCGGTAAAGCATTTCTTATCTATCACTGTGATTTTGCATTCGTGCTGCATATTGCTGTTCCTCCATAGTTCTCCATTATAATTCAGCCACAATATCTGAGACTGCCACGAGAGCCGCCTTCCCACTGATATTGATCCTGCCATCCGCCCGCAGCTCACAGTACAGATATCCGCCGCGTTTTGAAGCCTGATAAGCGGTGATCTGCTTCTTGTTCAGTTCCCCGGACCAGTAGTCCGCGATCTGGCAGTGCGCTGAGCCGCATACCGGATCCTCCGCAACAGATAATTTAGGGCAGAAGCTTCTGGATACACAGTCGGCCTCCGCTCCCTTTGCGGTCGCATTCTGAATACGTCCTTCGAGGTTCATCAGCTTTGCTTGGTCAGGCTGCATCGACCGCACCTGATCTTCATTTTCAAAAACACAGATCAGATCCAGTCCCAGAACGGCCTTCACCGGACGGGTCCCAAATGCCTGCTCCATCTCATCGGTCACCGGAATCTCTCTTAGCGGGTACGTCGGGAAATCCATCTCATAGAGATCACCCTTTTTCCGAACCGTCAGAACACCGCTCAGGGTGTGGAAGCGGACTTCGCTGCTTTCCGGCTCACAAAATGTGAGGATCACATATGAAGAGGCCAGTGTAGCGTGTCCGCACAGCTCTACCTCTGTCCCCGGTGTAAACCAGCGAAGATGATAGCCGGCCTCTTCTTTGACAATGAAGGCGGTCTCTGAAAGATTATTCTCCATCGCCAGTTTCATCATAGATTCTTCGGAAGGCCAGCTGTCCATGACGCAGACCGCTGCCGGATTGCCGGAAAATGGTTTGTCTGTAAAGGCATCTACAATATATTGCTTCATCGAATTTCCTTTCCTGTCACCAATGCTCATACCTTCTCTGTTCATCAACGCCGCGTATCCGGTCCATCTCGTCTTCCGAAAGTTCGAAGTCAAAGATATCATAGTTCTCCGCGATATGATTGGGATTCGCTGAGCCCGGTATGGCAATATACCCGTCCTGCAGATGCCAGCGGAGAATGATCTGGGCTGCTGTCTTTCCATGATCTTTGGCAATGTCCAGGATCACATCATTTTCAAAGCTTTCCTGCGTATGTCCCCGGCCGCCGAATGGATACCAGGATTCCATTACGATACCATACTGCTTCACGTAATCCCGAAGCTCCGTGTTCTGATAGTAGATGTGATTCTCGTTCTGGATCACTGCCGGCGTGATCTCTGCGAACGAGAGCACCTCATCGACCTGTTGTTTTGTGTAATAGTTGGAAATGCCGATGGAATGAAGTTTTCCGCTCTCCACGGCTTCTTCCATGGCTTTATAAACACCGGCGTCATCCGAACCGGGCTGATGGATCAGCATCAGATCGATATAATCCACACCCAGATCA
>JAFRKZ010000003.1 GCA_017431485.1 Parasporobacterium sp.
CTCAATGGGATCCAGGGCCAGCGATGTGATCCGGCCATAATTGGCCGGGCAGACCACCCCGTCCTCACAGGTCCTGACGCCGCAAAAGCCCCGTTCGCCTTCTTTTATCTCACAATGCCGGAAACACACTCTGCATCTGGCAATCTCTTTCCTCCCTGCTTACTGATGCCGCACGACTTCAAACCGTTCCAGGTCTACATCTTCATCAGGGTCGATCCCGGCCTTGCGCCGCGCGATGGCAACCTGCTGTTCCGGGGTATCCACGCCGTCCAGATCAGGAAGGAGCAGTCCCCGGCGCCGGCCTCTTGACACGATAACGCCGTAGCGCTTCACATCCAGTTCCTCCAGACCGCTGATCGGTTCCGGATCTCCCAGCACATCCACGTTGATCTCCAGGAAATCCAGCTCTTCCTTTCTGATCGGCTCGAACCGGGGATCTTCCGTGGAGGCACTGATAGCGTTTCGCAGGATCTCCTCGGCAATGCTGCCGGTCACCGGCGCAATGGTGCCGATACATCCCCTGAGCCGCTGGTGCTCATGAATGGAAACAAACACGCCGGCCCGTTTCTTCAGCATTTCTTCCGGAAGATCCGCAGGCACATCGATCCTTCGATGATCGCGGATATAACTTTCCAGGGATGCCCGGGCCAGGCGGACATAAGGATCTTCGCTTTCTTTCCGGGCTGCGGCTTTGGCTGCTTCCTTTGCCAGGTACTGATCCAGGAAATCCCGCTCCGGCGCTTCTTCTTTCGGGAAGAATTCACAGATGCCATAGCCCACGCCGGTCACATCTTCATGAGACAGTGCTTTCGCTTCCACCTCTGTGCGGTCAAACGCTCCCGCCATGATCACAAAAGAGCGGTGCCCGCATTCCGCCGCCTTCTCACAGAAGGTCTCGTCAAAATCAAACAGCTCGCCGAATGCAGCCCTGCCGCAGACATCCATGATCCGCTCATCATATCTGGGACCTTCTTCCGCAAACCCGTAAGGTCCGTAGGACTGAAGCTTATGGGAGAGATCCCCGCTGGCAACATACACCGCCCGGCGGCCGGTAAGCTGAACCGCTTCCCGGATCATCTGCCCCAGCCGGTAATGTTCTGTCAGGGCAAGTCCCGACAGGCCAATACGCACCAGGCGGAAATCCTGATATTTCTGCCGGATAAAATACAGCGGCACCATGGTCCCGTGATCCAGTTCTTTCTCCCGCTCTCCCAGCGTCCCGGCAGGGAAGTCACGCTCTCCGGCCAGGATCTCCAGGACATGCACCAGTTCTGTATCATAGGTCTCATCAAAGGAAACGTTCCGGGCACCGAAACGTGAGAAGGATCCGCGGGCGCCTTTCCCTGGAGAAATATGAAAATAATCCGAATACATGACCGCATGAGGGCTGGAGATCAGGATCGTCTCCGGCCGCAGGGCCGCGATGTCTTCCGCCACCTGTTCATACGCCGCGATCGTTTTGCGGATCTGCTCCTCGCTGCCCCGTCCTACCTGCGGAACGATCATCGGCGGATGCGGCACCATAAATCCCGCTAAAATACCCATGTGTTTCTCCTTTCCCCTGTCCAGGTCTTCACTTTACAGTCCCTTTTTTTCATGAACAACTCAAAAATGTACAGATTTTTGAGTTGTGTACCGTCTGAACACTATTAACAGCACAAAATTGGATGCTGTGAACTCTTTTTCTCAGTTTTCCGTCCAAAACAGAAGATTTTATTACTTAATTAACC
>JAFRKZ010000133.1 GCA_017431485.1 Parasporobacterium sp.
GCCGCCATGGTGCCGGTCCGGATGGTCTCTTTATAAGAAAAACCCGGCTCCCGCAAATGTACATGCACATCTGCGAGACCGGGCAATATCAGACAATGATCTGTCGCTTCCTCTTCCGGGCCGAGCTTATCAATAAAAACAAGATGCCCTTCCCTGACGGTCACATTCCGGACAGATAAGATCCCATCCTTATATATGGTCGCATTCCTGTAAACTGCGGTCATTCGATACCTCTCTTTATTACTTGCCGTGTCTGTATCTGAATTATAGTAGCACAGGAAATATTCAATATCAATCTGTTATTTTATCAGATCCCTGCCAGCGTTCCGATCAGGCTTGCCATTTCCGACACGGCAGCCGGGTCGATCTTGCTGTTCATGGCCTCTTCGACCGGTACATAGATCAGGTCTTCTCCCTTTAACCCGACGGCGACTCCGCTGATCTCCTGCGCCAGAAGATCCACCGCATAAGCTCCGAGCCGGCTGGCGATCACCCGGTCCTTGGCAGAAGGGCTGCCTCCTCGCTGGGTATATCCCAGAACGGTCGCGCGCACTTCCTGCCCCGACAGCACCTCAATGATCCTGGCAATGCCGGAACTGGTCAGATATTTGCCGGAAATCCCGCTCAGGCTCTCATTCCCCTCACAGATTGCATCCACATCGCTGGTCAGAGAGCTTCCGGCACCTTCCGCGAAGATCATGATCATAGTGTTTTTGCCGTTCATGGCTGCCCATTTTACTTTTTCCGCCACTTCTTCAATGCTCCAGGGGATCTCGGGTACCATCACGATCTCCGCGCCGGATGCAATGCCTGTATGAAAGGCGATCTCGCCGCAGTCCCTTCCCATTACGGTAACCAGGCTGGCCCGTTCATGGGAGCCGCAGGTATCGCGGATGCGGTCAATATTTTCAATGGCGGTATCGATCGCCGTGTCAAAGCCGATGCAATAATCGGTATATCCCATGTCGTTGTCGATCGTGCCGGGGACTCCGATCACCGGAAATCCCAGTTCCTTCAGGCTTGCGGCACCGTGAAAGGTTCCGTTCCCGCCGATGCAGACCAACCCTTCCACTCCAAGGGATCTCATATTCTCCACCGCTTTGATCTGGTTTTCCTTTTCCAGAAAATCCAGGCATCTGGCCGTCATCAGAAATGTCCCGCCCCGGTGCACGGTTCCCGACACTTCCCTGGAAGTCAGTACGGTGAAATCGTCCTGGTTGGAACTGCTGCGCATGAGGACTCCGTTGAATCCGCGCTTAAACCCGATCGTGGAAATACCGCGGCTCAGCCCTGCCCTGACAACGGCACGGATGGCTGCATTCATTCCCGGTGCGTCTCCGCCTGATGTTAATACTCCGATCCTTTTCATATGCATTCTCCTGTCTTTTTGTTTTTTATCCGATATGTTTAAACTGAAGATATTCTAATTTGCCTGAAAATTCAATACCGGAAACGCACAAAAAACGGCGGGATACCGCCGCCGGCAGCAGACCTTCGCTGCCCGGGTATTCCGCCTGAAAGAAATGAGAAAAAGTGAACTGTCGTTTATGCTTCAGGAAGGGTGTCCGCATACATGCCTTTCCGGAAAAAGGATGCGGCAAATAAAATAACGGAATCAACGATGATCAGTATTGTCTTCATGGTATTCTCCTTCCGCCGGCGTGGCCGGTCTGTTCGGTATGTTTTCTTGGATCGGTTTGGTTTGTTTTTCTTTTGTTGTGCGTATCTTATAAAAAAAAGACCGGGAATTCCTACATGGCAATGCCGCAGTTTTGCCACAAAAATGCAACAGCGACCGCCTTTCCCGTCTGTTGTAAAAATACACAAAAAAACCTGGATTTTGCGCTGATATTATGGGGTTTTGGGCAGGCTGTTTTCCTTGAAAAGGGGCTATCTGCATGTTAAAATTTTGATGTAAACAATGATTCTTTGTGACTGACGGATTTTGCAGGGAACTGCAGGGGAGCAAAGAATACGCAGTGCGATGCAGCTGCATTCGCAAGCCGACCGTCTGGGCACAGTTAAAACTCTTTTAACTGCGCTTCTTTTTATTTTTAAGGAGATTTTTTCATGAAAAAAGTCGGAATCATCATGGGCAGCGACAGCGATCTGCCCGTCGTCCAGAAAGCCATCGACATGCTGAAGGACCTTCAGATCCCATTTGAAGTACACGTTTATTCCGCACACCGCACTCCCGACGAGGCCAGGGATTTTGCCCGCAGCGCCAGGGAGAACGGTTTTGGCGTCCTGATCGGCGCAGCCGGTATGGCTGCCCACCTTGCCGGAGCGATCGCAGCCAACACTACGCTCCCGGTCATCGGGATCCCGTGCAAGGGGCCTGTTCTGGACGGCCTTGACGCCCTTCTTTCCACGGTGCAGATGCCTTCCGGCATCCCTGTTGCAACCGTGGCGATCAACGGCGCAGCCAACGCGGCTCTGCTTGCGGCGCAGATCCTGGCGGTCTCCGACCCTGAGCTGGCCGGAAAACTGGACGCCATGAGAGCAGCCGGTGCAGAGAAGGTGCTTCAGAAAGACGCCGCTCTGGCGCAGCAGTTAAACCAATAATAAGCTGTCTTACATATGCAGCAGCTTCACGATACAGAAAGGCGGTTTTATTAAATGGGAGGATTTTTCGGAGCAGTCGGCACGGAAGATATCATGACTGACGTATTCTTCGGTGTGGACTACCATTCTCATCTCGGAACCAGAAGCGGCGGTCTTGCCGCATTCAACACAGAAGTGGGTCTTCAGCGCAAGATCCACAGCATCGGAAACTCCCCGTTCCGTACGAAATTCGAAGGGATCCTGGACAGCATGTCCGGGCACGCAGCCCTGGGCTGCATCAACGACAGCGATCCCCAGCCTCTGCTGGTCCGTTCCAGACTGGGAAGCTACGCCATTGCTTTTGTGGGGATCATCAACAACACACAGGAGCTGGTGGAAGAATACATCGAGCAGCCGGGCGCCCAGGTCACGGCCCTCACCGGCGGCGGCGTCAACTCCACCGAACTGGTGGCGGCGCTGATCAACCGCAGGTCCACCTTCGCGGAAGGGATCCGCTTCGCTCAGGAAAAGATCGACGGTACCGCGCTGATCCTGATCCTGACAGACCGCGGCTCCATCATCGCGGCAAGAGACAAACGCGGCGTCCTGCCGGTACATATCGGCATGAAGGACGGAGCCCGCTGTGTCTCATTTGAAGATTTTGCCTATCAGAAACTGGACTACCAGCACGAATATGAATTAAAGGCCGGCGAGATCGCCGAGATCACCCCGGACAAGACGACCATTCTTGCCGAGGGGACGGACCAGATGAAGATCTGCGCTTTCCTGTGGACGTATTACGGATTCCCCACCGCCTGCTACCAGGGCGTCAACGTGGAATACATGCGGTGCAGGAACGGAGAGATCATGGCCCGCAATGAAATGGAACGGGGAACACTGCCCGAGGCGGATTTCGTCGCCGGCGTTCCGGATTCCGGCACGCCCCACGCCATCGGCTTCGCCAACAAGAGCCATCTGACCTTCGGACGTCCCTTCATCAAATACACCCCCACCTGGCCCCGCAGCTTCATGCCGCCGACCCAGGCGGACCGGAACCGTATCGCAAAGATGAAGCAGATCCCCATCGACTGCCTGATCCGCGATAAGGAACTTCTTTTCGTGGACGATTCCATCGTCCGGGGTACCCAGATGAGGGAGACCGTGGAATTCCTCTACGAAAGCGGCGCGAAAGCCGTCCATATGCGTTCCGCCTGCCCGCCCCTGATGTACGGATGCAAGTATCTGAACTTCTCCAGGGCGACCTCGGATATGGAACTGATCACCCGCTCCACCATCATGGAGCTGGAAGGGGAAGAAGGCCTGAAGCATGTGGACGAATACAGCGATTCCACCACAGAGCGCGGCAAGAACATGCGCAAGGCCATTTGCGAGAAGCTTCACATGGCTTCCCTGGAGTTTCAGTCGGTAGAAGGCCTGGTGGAAGCCATCGGCCTGGACAGATGCAAGCTATGCACCTACTGCTGGACCGGGAAAGAGTAAGGGAAAGGAGATCATTATGCACGAAAATTCCAGATCAGACGTATACGCTGCTGCCGGCGTGGACATTACCGCCGGATACAAGGCAGTGGAGCTGATGAAAAAACATATTGCCAGGACCATGGTCCCGGGAGTCTGCTCCGATGTGGGCGGCTTCGGCGGCCTTTTTGAACTGGACCTGGAAGGGATCAGAAAGCCCGTTCTCGTAAGCGGCACCGACGGCGTCGGCACCAAACTGAAGCTGGCGTTTCTTCTGAACAAGCACGACACGGTGGGCATCGACTGCGTCGCCATGTGCGTCAACGACATCATCTGCTGCGGTGCGAAGCCTTTATTCTTCCTGGATTATATTGCCTGCGGCAAGAACTACCCGGAGAAGATCGCCGATATCGTCAGCGGCATCTGTGAAGGATGCGTTCAGTCCGGCGCGGCACTCATAGGCGGCGAGACCGCAGAAATGCCCGGCTTTTATCCGGTAGACGAATACGACCTGGCCGGCTACTGCACCGGCGTGGTGGACAAGGATGCGATCATCGACAACAAGACCATGGAAGCCGGCGATGTGATCATTGCCCTTCCCTCCAGCGGTGTCCATTCCAATGGATTCTCCCTGGTGCGCAAGGTCTTTGACGTAGAACACGCCGATATCACTTCCCCGGTTCCGGAACTGGGCGGCAGATCCATCGGAGAAACGCTCCTGACCCCCACCAGGATCTATGTAAAACCGGTGCTGGCCCTGACGCAGAAGGTCCGCGTAAAAGGCATCTCCCATATTACCGGCGGCGGTTTTTACGAGAACATCCCCCGCAGCATCCCGAAAGGACTGGGCGCCCGTATTGAACGGAGTAAGATCAAGGTCCTTCCAATCTTCGACCTGCTGGCGAAGAAAGGCGGCATCTCCGAGCGGGATATGTTCAATACCTTCAACATGGGCGTCGGTATGAGCATCATCGTTTCTGCAGCAGATGCGGACACTGCCCTTCGTATCCTGGAGGAACAGGGCGAAAAGCCGTATATCATCGGCGAGATCGTCGCATCCGACGAGCCCATCGCCATTATCTGAGGAATCCATTATGAAAAAGAAACAAACCGCCAACATTGCTGTCCTGGTCTCAGGCGGCGGCACCAATCTGCAGGCACTGATCAACGCCCAGAACAAGGGGATCCTGACAAGCGGCCGGATCGTCCTTGTGATCTCCAACAACGCGAACGCATTTGCCCTGACCCGGGCGCAGCGCGCCGGCATCGACACCGCCGTGATCACCCGGAAGGAAGCCGGCTCCCAGGA
>JAFRKZ010000134.1 GCA_017431485.1 Parasporobacterium sp.
CGTATGTATAAACAAAAAAACAGGAAAACAGAAAGTCTTCCGTTGCATAAATATCAGCGGTCGGGTATAGTATAGTTTGTGAAAAAATAAACGAACTGGAGGATTCAGATGGCGAAATTAAATGAAGCAGCCAAAAAAAAGATCATTAACATCTGTGACCGGTATAAAGACGAGGAAACTCCCCTGATGATGATCCTCAGCGATATCCAGAATGAGTATGGATATATTCCGCTGGAGGTGCAGGAGATCGTATCACAGAAAACAGGGCTGTCCGTAGCAGAGATCTACGGTGTCGTTACGTTTTATTCCTTCTTCTCCCTGACCCCGAAGGGAAAATTTGTCATCGGTGTCTGTCTGGGAACCGCCTGCTATGTAAAGGGTGCTCAGATGATCATTGACAAGTTTTCCGAGATACTGGATATCAAACCGGGACAGACCACAAAGGACAATATGTTTACGCTGGATGCACTGAGATGCCTCGGAGCGTGCGGTATTGCGCCGGCGGTCTCTGTGAACGGCAAGGTGTATCCGAAAGTCAAGGTGAGCGAGGTCCCTGAGATCATCAAAGACCTGCGCAGAAAGGGGGCAGAGAAATGATCAGGACATTTGAAGAACTGAAAGAATGCCAGGAACACTGCGCAGAACAGTTTAAGACCAAGATTACGGGTGCATCCGGGAAAAGAGCCGTTGTTCTGTGCGGCGGAACAGGATGCCTTTCTTCGAATTCCGACGTGATCCGCAAAAAATTCGAAGTGCTTGTATCGGAGAATCATCTGGAAGATAAAATTACCGTCAATCAGGTCGGTTGTTTCGGATTCTGTTCCCAGGGACCGTTTGTCAAGATCTTTCCGGAAGATACCCTGTATCGTCTGGTAACGATCGACGACGTGGACGAGATCTTTGCAAAAGATCTGGTAGGCGGTCAGATCGTGGAACGGCTCCTCTATGAGGATCCCAATACGGGAGAGAAAGTGCCGAAACAGGACGATATCAATTTCTATAAAAAACAACACCGTATCGCACTGGAACAGTGCGGGCAGATCGACCCGGAAAACATCCATGAAGCCCTTGGGACCGATGCATTTGCCGGCCTTGCCAAAGCTCTTTCCATGGACCGTCAGGAAGTTATCAATATCGTACTGGCTTCCGGTCTGAGAGGCCGCGGCGGCGCAGGATTCCCTACCGGCAGAAAATGGCAGTTTGCCTATGCCCAGCCGGAAGGACAGAAATATGTGGTCTGCAACGGAGACGAAGGTGATCCGGGTGCGTTCATGGACCGGTCTATTCTGGAAGGCAATCCTCTGGAAGTCATCGAAGGCATGATGATCGCCGGTTATGCCATCGGCGCACAGAATGGATATTTCTATGTCAGGGCAGAGTACCCCGTGGCAGTGAGCCGCCTCAGAAAGGGAATCCGTCAGGCGGAAGAGATGGGACTTCTGGGAGATCATATCCTGGGAACTGATTTTTCATTCCGTTGTCATGTGAGACTGGGAGCAGGCGCCTTTGTCTGCGGCGAAGAAACAGCCCTGTTGGGTTCCATTGAAGGACGCCGCGGTATGCCCCGTACCAGGCCGCCGTTCCCGGCAGTGGAAGGTCTGTGGCATAAACCTACGATCGTCAATAATGTGGAGACCCTTTCCCTTGTTCCCTATATCCTGCGCAACGGCGCAGAGAAATTTGCCTCCATCGGAACTGCTGGATCCAAGGGAACCAAAGTATTTGCCCTGGGCGGCAAGATCAACAATGTAGGTCTGGTGGAAGTTCCCATGGGTACCACACTGCGTGAGCTGATCTATGATATCGGCGGAGGTATCCCGGATGGAAAGAAGTTCAAGGCGATCCAGACCGGCGGACCCTCCGGCGGATGTCTGACGGAAAAAGATCTGGATTGTGAGATTGATTTCGATACCCTGCGGGAGCGGGGATCCATGATGGGTTCCGGCGGAGCGATCGTCATGGACGAGGACAACTGCATGGTGGATGTTGCCAAGTTCTACATGGACTTCATCTGCGATGAATCCTGCGGAAAATGTACCCAGTGCCGGATCGGTACCAGAAGACTTTTGGAGTATCTGGAAAAGATCTGCAACGGCCAGGGAACCCTGACAGACCTGGACGAGATGAGAGATCTGGCGGCGGTTATCCAGGTAGGCGCCCTGTGCGCCCTGGGACAGACGGCAGCCAACCCGGTCCTTTCCACATTCCAGAATTTCCATGATGAGTACGTAGAGCATATTGTCAATAAAAAATGTCCTGCCAAAGTCTGCAAGAACCTGATGGAATACAAGATCGATCCGGATCTGTGCCGCGGATGTTCTGCCTGCGCAAGACAGTGCCCGGCGGACTGCATCCATGGAGAGATCAAGTCACCGTTTACCATCGATGCATCTGCCTGCATTAAGTGCGGTACCTGCATCAGCGTCTGCAAATTCGGCGCGGTCTACAAGGATTGAAAGGGAGGAGAACTATGGCATTAATAAACATTAAGATAGAAGGAATCCCTTATCAGGTAGAAGAGGGACTGACGATACTGGAAGCGGCCAGAAGATGCGGCTATGAGATCCCATCTCTGTGCGCGTTTAATCACGGAGAATGCTCGCAGGCATCCTGCCGTGTCTGCCTGGTGCAGGTCAATACCTCCAGGAGCCTTGTGGCATCCTGCGTTTATCCGGTGACAGACGGGATCGAGATCTCAATCTCTTCCCCGATCGCGATCGAGGCAAGAAGGACTTCCGTGGAACTGCTGCTGTCCAACCATGCGCAGAACTGCCAGGCCTGCGATAAAAACGGAAAATGCGAACTGCTGTATGTTGCCCAGCAGGTAGGACCCCGGGAAGGAAAATACAAGGGATGCAAGACCCCGACGACCTATGACAGGCTCAATCCGTCTATCGTCAGGGATACTTCCAAATGTATTCTCTGCGGACGGTGTATCGCAAGATGTGCCAGTGCCCATGGCATGGGAATCCTCGGATTTGAGAACCGCGGATTCAACACCATCGTGGGACCGGCGGAAAACAGAGGATTCGCTGACAGCCCGTGTATCATGTGCGGGCAGTGTACCAGCGTTTGC
>JAFRKZ010000135.1 GCA_017431485.1 Parasporobacterium sp.
CACACCGACCTTATTGGACGGTGCGAGCCCCTGCTTTACCGCCAGGCCGCTGCGGGCAAATATGAGGCCGGCATATCCTGCCGGGATCTCCATCGCCAGGCCGGTATGTACAAGATACGCTTCTCCCGGCATGACTGTCACCGGTTCTTCCAGGCAGGCATACAGATCCGCCCCGGCAGAAAACTCCGTTCCGTATGTCGGAAGGATTGCCTTGTCATTTAATTTCTTCACCGCAACTTTCATGTTCCTTTACCTCTCCTTGGCTGAGAGACCTCCGTCCTGCCGCCGCCGTCTCGCCCCGCTGTTCTGCCGCCGGAATGATAGTTTTTTATTAGTGAGGGATATCTCCGTCCTGAAAGTGAATAGAATCTGAACTTTCAGGCCGGAGATATCCCTCATCTAAGCAAAAACTTTTACTGCGTCGGCAGTTTGAATGAACTCTTCAATGAAACAATCCGGTTAAATACCAAGTGATCAGCCGTGGTATCCTTCGGATCGACCGCGAAATACCCCTGCCGGACGAACTGGAACCTGTCATAAGCTTTTGCGTCCGCCAGTGCCGGTTCTACATAACAGGACGGCATGATCGTCAGTGAATCCGGATTGATATTCCTTTCCGCATCCACCAGCTGCTCATACAGTCTCGCCTCTGTCTTTACCGCATGCCTTGCGGATACCCAGTGGATCGTACCCTTCACCTTACGGCCGTCCGGCGCAGAACCGGACCTGGTTTCCGGATCATAGGTCACATGCACCTCGGTTACTCTTCCGTCTGCATCCTTTTTGTAATCTACACAGGTCACAAAATAGGTATTCATAAGCCGGACTTCATTTCCCGGAAACAGCCGGAAGTATTTCTTCGGGGGGTCCTCCATGAAATCTTCACGGTCAATGTACAGTTCTTTGCAGAACGGGATCTTTCTGGTTCCCATTTCCTCATTTTCCGGATTGTTGACGGCGTCTATCCATTCCACCTGATCCTCCGGATAATTGTCAATGATCAGCTTCACCGGATCCAGCACTGCCATATAGCGCGGCACCTTCGGCTTCAGGTCTTCCCTGATGCAGTACTCCAGCATCGCGTAATCCGAGGAGCTCTGTGCTTTGGAAACGCCGGACAGTTCAATAAACATGCGGATGGATTCCGGGGTAAAGCCTCTTCTTCTGAGGGCTGCGATCGTCACCAGGCGGGGATCATCCCAGCCGTCGACCACTCCGTCTGCTACCAGTTGCTTGATGTAGCGTTTTCCGGTGATCACACCGGTCAGGTACATCTTGGCAAATTCGATCTGCCTCGGCGGCTGCTCAAAACCAATGTTCTGCACGACCCAGTCATATAAAGGACGGTGATCTTCAAATTCCATGGTGCAGATAGAATGCGTCACGCCTTCCACCGCATCCTCGATGGGATGTGCAAAATCGTACATGGGATAAATGCACCATTTGTCCCCTGTCCTGTGATGGGATACGTGGGCAACCCGGTAAATAACAGGATCGCGCATGTTCATGTTCGGAGAAGCCATATCGATCTTCGCCCGAAGAACTCTGGCGCCGTCTTCCACTTCTCCGTTTTTCATCTGTTCAAACAGGGCGAGATTCTCTTCCACACTCCTGTTCCTGTAAGGACTTTCCTTGCCGGGCTGTTCAAACGTACCTCTGTATTCCCTGATCTCATCTGCAGTCAGATCGCAGACATAGGCTTTGCCGTCCCTGATCAGTTTAACTGCTGCTTCATACATTTTTTCGAAATAATCTGAAGCAAAATACAGCCTGTCTTCGAAATCAGCGCCAAGCCATTCCACATCCGCCTTAATGGATTCCACGAATTCCACATCTTCCTTGGTGGGATTCGTATCATCAAAACGCAGGTTGAACGTACCGTTATATTCTTTTGCAAGTCCGTAGTTCAACAGGATCGATTTTGCGTGCCCGATATGAAGATACCCGTTCGGTTCCGGAGGGAACCTGGTCTCCACATGGTCGTAAACGCCTTCTGCCAGGTCCTTGTCTATTTCATTTTCAATAAAATTTCTTGAAACTCTTGCTTCTTCCATATTTTCATCCGTCTCCATGCTGCGGCGGCCGGATGACCGCCGAATAACATTTCCCGAAAACAAAAGCGAGGCCGTATATTCCGGCAAAAGGCAATTCAAAAAGCCTCCTGCAAAAACATATCTGCCTCGCTGAATTCTCAGAATTTACTGTAATGCATTCTTGGCTGTTTCCACAAGCTGTGCAAAAGCGGCGGGATCGTTCACTGCGATGTCTGCCAGGACCTTTCTGTTCAGGTCAGAGCCTGCCAGCTTTAATCCATGCATAAACTTGCTGTAGGACAGGTCATTCAGTCTGGCTGCTGCATTGATACGGGCGATCCACAGCTGTCTGAACTGACGTTTTCTCTGCTTTCTGCCTGCATAGGAGCTGGCAAGTGCACGCATGACGGACTGCTTAGCGATTCTATACTGTTTTGATCTGGCACCTCTGTATCCTTTTGCCAGTTTCAGCGTTCTGTTATGTCTTTTCTTGGCATTTAAGCCACCCTTAATTCTTGCCATAATTCATTCCTCCAATCTAATCCTACAGGTATGGTAAGATCTTCTTCATGTTCTTAACATTGGTAGCATCAGTCATTGTTGCTTTACGAAGATTACGTTTTCTCTTTGTAGTCTTCTTAGTAAGAATATGGCTCTTGAATGCCTTATTTCTCTTTAAGTTACCATCTGCTGTCTTTTTGAAACGCTTAGCAGCTGCTCTTTTTGTTTTTACCTTTGGCATATCTATCCCTCCTGCACTAATTATATTATTGACTGATTATTTCTTTTTGGTCAGGAACATGACCATATTCCTTCCCTCAACCTTAGGCGGCTTGTCAACATTAGCCACATCCGCCAGCATTTCCGCAAAATCATCCAGGATGTGCTTGCTCTCGTTCATATGAGCCATTTCACGTCCGCGGAACCGGAGAGCGACCTTGACTTTGTCGCCTTTTTCAATGAACTTTCTGGCATTATTTGCTTTCGTCTTAATATCGTTCACGTCGATATTCGGAGAAAGACGGATCTCTTTTACATCAACCGTTCTCTGTTTCTTTTTGGCTTCCTTCTCTCTCTGGAGCTGTTCGTAACGAAACTTGCCGTAGTCGATGATCCTGCATACAGGCGGTTCTGCCTTCGGCGCGATGAGAACCAGATCCACTTCCGCCTCTTCCGCTTTTGCAAGAGCGTCCTGAAGGCTGAAGATTCCAAGCTGCTGCCCTTCTTCTCCGAGAAGTCTCACTTCTTTTGCACGGATTTGTTCATTAATTAAGTTGTCGATAATTGTACCTCCCAAGTGATAAACACTTTTACGATGACCCTGAAATACTCCTCCTGTTCATATCTGCCTTTTCCGGACGCTGCTTTGCAGAGTATAAAAAAAGCAGATACCTGAATATCCGCTTCCCAAATCCAGAAACAGCCCTTTTTACAGGTCTGTCTGAACATATTAACCCGCGTGCGCGCCATCGCGACGGGGTGAGAGTCGGACTCTTCTTTGTTTTCAAACGCTTGTCTATACTAGCATTTATCGCTTTGCCTGTCAACCCGAAAATTTAACCAGCAAAAGTTCAACGCCAAGCTGATCCTGGATATCTCCCGACTTGCAGCGTCTGTCCGTTTCCGCGATAGCATCCAGCATGTGTTCGATCTGTTCGATCGAGAAGTAACGCAGGCACCGGATCAGCCGGTCTACAGCAAAAGAAGGCTTTCCCACTTCCCGGGAAATCTCCCTTGAATTCATGCGCTTTTCGTACAGTTCCGCCACCTGTAGCATTGTCCGCATCTGCATGCGCAGCATAGCCAGGATATAAAGCGGAGCCTCCCGATTTGCCAGAAGATCCCGGTATTTAACAAGAACTTTCCGTGTATTTTTCTCACACATCGCCTGCAGCATATCGAAGATCCTGGATTCCGCCACTTCAGAAGAGATCGCCAGGATATCCGCGTCTTCGATCACTTCCCTGTCCCCGACGAAACTTACGATCTTCTCGAATTCTCTCCTGAGCAGATCATAATCAAGCCCTACCCTGCCGGTCAGCAGTTCCAACGTACTTTTCCGGACTTTTTTTCCGGCTGCGGAAAATCCCCTGGCCAGCCATCCTATCAGAACTTCTTCTGTATCCTGGCCGCATTCGCAGACGGTTCCGTTTTTTGCGATCAGCTTGAAGATCCTCTTATTTTTCGCTGCATTTTCCTCAAAGAACGCCAGACAGGTTGTCTCAGGGACATTGCTGACGATCCTTTCCAGAAGATCGTTCGATCCTGTCTTTTCCGCTGGTTCTCCTTCCTCTCCGCTCGCTTTTCCGGCTTTAAACTTTCCTGAGTTTTCAATAATGAGAAGACGCTTATCTGCAAAGAAAGGCAGTGTCTGGGAAGTATCGTATACCGCCTGCCAATCAATATCCTTGCCTTCATATTCCGAGAGATTCATGGTGTTTCCCCCGGCAACGGCTTTTTTCAGGAGTTCTTTATAATAGCGTCTTTTATAAGCCTCTTCGCCATAGAAAAGGTACAGGTTCGCGATATGGCCTTTTTTGATCTCTTCCGCTGCTGACATCATGGCATTATCATAATCCCGTTTCCCGTTTTCATGCAAGCAGTTTATTTTCGATCTCGCTGATGATGAGATTGATGTTGATATTGCCGTATCTGTCATCATAGGTCACGATCAGGTTATCCCATGGTACGATCCCGGCAGATTCAAAGGCATCCATCTTCTTTTTATGTCTCTCCCGATACTCTTCCTTAGTCATCATCCCTGCATGCTCCCAATAGATCACCTTTCCGTCCGGAAGCAGGATCGTAAAGTCCGGCCGGTACTCCATACCTCCTATTATGATCGGTTTTTCATATCGGAAGGTGATATGATACTGCAGCAGCAGTTCATAAATGATCAGTTCGGATTTTGATCTGACGATCGTTCCGTCACTGGTTACATGTTTGATCTGCGTATCTGATAATATAAATGCCGGATATTCCGCATTCAGGAATTCTGCTTTTCTTTTCTTTTGAACAGCAGACTGCGTTGCAATGCTCTCCTCCCCTGAATCAAAACTCAAAAAGTCACATAGTCGTTCCGGCATCTGCCTGAGGATTTCCTGAACACTGATCTTTTCTGCCAATCGCACTGCTTCCTGCAGAGACATAATATATTGATCGATCAGGGAAAGATTGATTGTCAGAAAAGTCTTCAGGGACAGTGCCCGGAGCACATTCTGATCTTTTGTGATAAAGAAGCCTGAACCGTTGTTCATGACCCTTTTATAGTATACATATGTTTTTCCGTTTTTCTTCTGCTGATATATTCTGACCTCACCCTCCGGCAGTCCGTCGATACGTACGGCAACATTTTTTCTGATCATTTCCATGTTCCTGATCAGCATTTCCAGCCCTTCATGATATTTCATTTCGCTTCACCTTTCTTTTTTAATGGTCTTTCAGTTTCCAGACGTCTGTACAATATGGTTCCTGAATTTCTATTCTGCATCTGATCCCTTCTGCTGCATTTGCCCTCCCCTGCAGCAATTGCTCCTCTAAAGTGTCCGATTTCTAAAAAAAGAGATCAAATAACGCCTGTTTTTTAGAAAAGTTCACATTTTCTAAAAAAAGCCCCTTAAATTCAATCCTTTTTTAGAAAAACCCATTAGCCAACTTCTTTTTACTGTATTTTTCTAAAACAACCTGCTTAGAAACATCTTTTTTTTAGAAACGAAGTTTTTTTCTAATACATGCATGTTTTTTGCTCCTCTTTTTAGAAAACCAAAACAGGATATGATTCCGTAATCATCCAACGATGCATGGAGAGCTGAATATAGAGAGGTCAGGCCATATCTTCACGGAACTGATCGGCCAAAGTATCTCTACAGTTTCGTGCGGACGCTCATTCGGCCGTTCAGATCCGCCTCTACTATGATCTCGCCCTGCTGCGCTGTGACATAGATCAACGCACCGACGCTTTCCAGCCGGTCCAATGTTTCTTTATGAGGATGTCCGTAAACATTTCCTTTGCCGGCACAGATCACGGCAATCTCCGGCGAGACCTTCTCCAGAAAAGTCATGGAAGAAGAAAACCGCGAACCATGATGGCCCACCTTCAGCAAGTCGCAGTTCAACCCCCGGCTCAGTTCCGGTTCAGACAGCAGCATCTGCTCCCCCTCTTCTCCGAGATCTCCGGTCATCAGAGCGGAGAATGCGCCATACCTGATCTCCAAAACCGCAGAATAATCATTGACATCCTCTGCTGTGAAACCTGCCGGCGGATGCAGGCACTTCATTTCCAGATCTCCGTCTGAAATCGTCATGCCTGCATGCAGGGGGATCACCTCCACACTTCTGGCATACGCCAGATCGCACAGCTGATCGTAATGCTCATTACCGTTCACTGCCGGGATCAGGATACTTCCGATGCTGATCCCGAATTCCGGCAGATTACCGGCAGATCTTTCTGATCCCGGCTTCATATCCTCCAGCAGTTCCAGCACACCGCTGATATGGTCTGTATCAGGATGTGTGATAACCGCAGCGTCGATCCCGGATATGCCGAAATACCGGATTGCGTCAGCCAGCCGGTACCGGGCTAACTGATCAACCGATGATGACCCACCATCGATCAGATAAACGCTGCCGGAAGGGTTTTCGATCAGGATCGCATCACCCTGTCCTACGTCGATAAATGCGATCCGCAACCTTCCAGTCCCTTTTCCGGCAAGCAAAACAACCAGGAGCAGGATAAATACGCCTGTCAGGATGATCCCCCTCCAGGACAGAACTCCCTGGCGGTTTCTTCGGAATGGTGCCCTGATCCGGATAGCACAGGCAAAGACCGCGAGGATCCCGTAATAAGCCGCCATCTGCCATGCTGAGATCCTGCCGGTCGGAAGATTCTGCAGCGGGAGCTGTGCTGCAGCCAGACAAAGCTGGCGGATCAAAAGGACGCCGTAAACGCCGACGGCACAGAAAAAGCGTCCCAGAATAAGGCTGATCATTCCCAGCAGGGAAGATACCATGCCGGCTCCCAACACCACACTCATCAGCGGGATCACAGCCAGATTCAGTACTACCGCATAAACCGGCAGTTCATAATAAATGGACGCTGTAACAGGAAGAGTCACGGCAGTAATGGAAAGGCTCAACAAAAAAGAAGACAGGATCCTTTCTTTCCACCTCCGGCTTTTTTTCTCCGACAAAGTATCCTCATCCTTTCTCCGGTATCCATCTGCCAAAGGGAGATCAAACATCCCGGCCAGTTGTGGATACAAAAGGCCTGCTGCCAGCATAGCGGCAAAAGACAGCTGAAAGGCAGATTGAAAGAGATACAGCGGATTCTCTGCAAGCATCAGGATCGCTGCCAGAGATAAAGAACTGAGAATGTCATATTTTTTTCCAAGGCCGATGCCTGTAAGCTGAACCAGGAACATGATCGTAGCCCGGACGGCTGAAGCAGATGCGCTTGTCATGATACAGAACCCAAGCATGAGAAACAGGCATAGCAAAGCTGCTGCCGGAAAACGGAGCCTTTTTCTAAGCAGCCGGAAAACCGTCATACCGATCAGGGAAATATGAAGACCGGAAACAGCCAGAATATGGATGATCCCGCTTCGCTGATACAACGTTCGGACGTCTTCAGACAGGCCGGAACGGTCTCCTGTGCAGATGGCAGTAAGGATCCCTGCAGTTACAGGATCCTGAACGGCATGATAGATAGAATCGGTCATTTGTTTTCTAAGGTCCTGAAGAAACTGACTGATCCTGTCCGCATGCCGGTCGGTGATCACCAGTTTTGTCCCTTCTGCCCGCAGGAATATACCCAGCGAAGCATAATACTGCTCTTCTTCAAAATTGCCGAAATTTCTCGCCTTCCGGAAAGAGCGCCAGGTTCCTTCTGCCAGGACCCTGTTTCCCACCGAAAGATCAAGTTCCCGCAGCAGATCTTCGGAAACCGTAAGGAGCATGCTGCCCCGGACAGGACGAAGCTGGGAAGTCCCGCAGCTTACATGCCGCAGAAAGATGCGCACCTGTTTTTCATCCTGTTCGATCCGGAACACCTCTCCCTGTGCATGGATCCTATCATGATCTGCAAATCCAGGATCCGGCTCCAGGACAGCAGGAAAGAACAGATGCAGAAAAAACACACCTATGGCCAGAGCCACAGCTGCAGCAAATATTGGTCTTTTTCTCATGAAGTATTACGTTACTGTTCCAGTTCCTTTTTGGGTGTCAACGGAGTGCTCAGGTCAAAAACCGTATGCAGCGAGACGTCCGGACTTCCGTCGACCAGGAACTGTACACTGCTGACATAGTCCAGACTGCATAATGAATTGACAATAGAATAGATCAGGATCTCATCCCCGGCAGGCTGCTCCTGTTCAAGGAAATTGCTCCCGAAATTAACATAGCAGACATCGTCCGAAGTCGCTACGCTCAAAATCTCCACATCCGGCGCCATGGTCCGGTAAGTGCTTTCAATAGCCGGACCTTCCTTCAGCTGTTGAAGAATGTATTCTTCCATGGATGTGTTGCTGTTTTTAATGGTAAAATGATATTTTGCAGGGATAAGTCTGGTCCCTGTTTCATCCGTAAAATAGATAGTCAGATCTGTTTCCTGCTTCAGCATTCCTTCTTCGCTCAGCAGGATGTTCACGAAGTTGCTGGTATTCATAGCCCCGATGGCTTTTCCGGAACGATCGGTCAAAGGATTGCCGTTGATCGTAAAGATGACCTGGGAAATGGACGGCTGCTGTACCATCGTCAGGACAAGCGCCGCCCGCAGAAGGATCTCCTGCACATTGGACTGCTCCAGATACTGTTCATTAAAATCAAACGTAATATAACCGCCGTTGATCTTATAGCTGTTGAGCTCCACTCCTTTTGGTTTCGCTGAAAACAACTGTTCCTGCGTCAGGTCCGTATCGAACATCCGGACCAGGAGATAATCAGTCAGTTCCTCCGGACTCATCTGCTCATACTGGTCTACCCGGCACGATTTGTAGATAATATCATCCTGTGCGGAATTGACATAATAGACCAGAAATACCATTTCATCTTCCGCTTCCCCGCAGGACGGCAGAAAGACCGCCGCCATGGCAGCCAGGAGAAGCACCGCGATCATTTTGATATGTGTTCGGAATCGTGTCATTGTTCTTTGTATTCTCCTGTGGAAATATGGGTCAGCGGTATCTGCATGTTAAAGATCGTTCCCCGGCCCTCTTCGCTGTAGACTTTGATCTCTCCGTTATGCGCAAGCACAATGGACTTCGTAATGGAAAGTCCCAGGCCGGAACCGCCGGTAGCCCGATCCCTTGCCTTATCAACACGATAGAACCGGTCAAAGATCCTCGGGATGGAATCTGCCGGAATGCCTTTGCCGTTATCCTTGACCTTCACATAGAAATAAGTCCGGTCCGCATTCAGGGAAACATGGACATATCCATCCTGCTTGTTGTATTTGATACCGTTTTCCACCAGATTGGAAATCGCCATGGACAACTTCACTTCATCGACTTCCGCAATGATCGGGCGGAATGACTCCAGCACCAGTTCAATATTTTTCTGCTCCGCGAGCGGTTTCACAAGTCTTAAGACAGACTCCACCAGCCCATTGATATTGACCTGGGAAATATTCATGGACATATCAGGGTTATCCAGCTTGACGAGAGTCAGAAGATCGGAAATGATAACATTTTCCCTGTTGATCTCATTAGACATATCCTGCATAAATTCCCGATACATTTCATTCGGCACATCCTCCTGGGAAAGCAGGGAATCCGCCAGCACCTTCATAGAGGTCATCGGGGTCTTTAATTCATGGGAAACATTGGAAACGAACAGCTGCCGGGAGTTTTCCAGTTCATTGATCCGGTCGAGCATCTTATTGAAAGAAGCCGAGATCACGTTGACTTCACTGCTCCCTTTCATATGGATCTCATCCGTCAGGTGACCTCTGTCGATCCTTGCGATTGCAGCATTGATATTCTTGAACGGCTTGGCGATCGTATAGGAAAGTAAAATCGCGAAAAACAGAACGACTGCAAGAAGCATTACGATAACGGATGCTCCGATCAGACGGATGGATTCCATGGCGGAAAAGATATCCGAGATAGAAGAGAACGCCGCCATGACGAACACGATCTCTCCTTCCTCATTTCGGATGGGCTGCGTCATAATGATACATTTATTATCCTCATCCACGAAAGAAGAACTCTGTCCCAGAAAGCAGTCTACAACATATTTGGAGATACAGATCTTGCCTTTATTGATCTGATAAGTATCACTGATGATCTTGAAATCCTGGTCGATCACCTGGATCCTGCTCATGAAGATCCCGGCGATATCATCCACGATCAGGTCGACTTCTTCGCTGTCTTTTTCACCGAGGCGGTTATCCTGTGTCAGATAATTATTGAGTAATGAAAACTGAGCACTGACATTTCGCAATCTCGTGGAAACGACAGTGCTTTCAGAAACGTTCGTCAGAACTACTTCAATAATAACGATAGGAATGATCCCGACTATGAGAATGATCAGGAGGATCCGGAACCGGAGGCTCCTGATAAACTCACTACTGCGCTTTAAAATAATAACCCACTCCCCACTTTGTGTTTACATATTTAGGTTCTTTCGGATTTTCTTCGATCTTTTCCCTGAGACGTCTGACATGAACATCCACTGTACGTACATCACCGGGATACTCATAGCCCCAGACAATGCTCAGCAGCTGTTCCCTCGAATACACTTTATTGGGGTTGTTTACCAGAAGTTCGAGCAGATCAAATTCCTTGGCGGTGAGATTGACTTCCGTATCTTTGATCAGAACTCTTCTGGCATCGATATCAAGCTTCAGGTCGCCTTTTACGATCTGGTTGGAGTTATTATCGGAAACGGCTCTTTTGCTTCTCCTGAGAGTAGCTTTGATCCTTGCTTTCACTTCCAGGATATTGAAAGGTTTTGTAATATAATCATCGGCTCCGTACTCAAGTCCCAGGATCTTGTCCATATCCGTATCTTTTGCCGTCAGCATGATGATCGGAACATTGGAAAAATCCCGGACAGCTTTGCATACTTCAAATCCATCGATCTTGGGAAGCATGACATCCAGCAGGACAATATCGTATTCCGTTTCCCGGATCTTATCCAGTGCTTCTTCTCCGTCATAGGCGCAGTCAACTTCCATACCATCCTGCTCCAGGGAGAAACGGATGCCCTTCACGATCAGTTTTTCATCATCTACAACTAATACTTTGCTCATTTTCTGTCTCCGCTATCGTTTCGCTTATACTTTGATCAGGTCCTTGATCTTACGGAAAGCCTCTTCTTTGATCCCCTGCACGTTCATAATATCTTCGATCACCAGGAACGGTGTTACTTCCCGGTAGCGAATGATCGAACCGGCTTTCACTTTTCCGATCCCCGGAAGAGACATCAGTTCTGCTTCTGTGGCAGTATTGATATTGATCCTGCCGTCATCAGCTTCCTGCAGTTTGTTTCCTTCCGGATAGGTCTGTTCCCCTGAGGGTACACAGATCTGCTGTCCGTCCTTCAGTTCCTGTGCCAGATTCAGGATTCCTTCTCCCGCATCTTCTGTCATCCCGCCGGCCATCTCTACTGCCTCGAAGACCCTGGCTCCCGCCTCCAGCCGATACACGCCCGGATGTCTTACACATCCCGATACATAGACCCATATATCCTGTCCGGATCCTGGCAGCTTCTCCGCCGGAGTTTCCTCAGTACCGGGCAGATCTTCCGTGATCACTATACCGCTTGGTTTTTCCTGTACACAACAGAAAACAACACCTGCCACGATGATCGTAATAAGTGCCGGCAGAAATTTGATTATTCTCTTGTTCATCCTCTCACGTCCTTACGCAAAGAGGACCTCTGACACTTCTATTTTACAGGAAATATTTCTGCCATGCAATGTTTGAATGTGATTTTTATTGCTTTTTGGCCGGTTTGTTCCAGGACATATACTTGCAGTCCGGATAGCCTTCACAGCCATAATAAATGCGGCCTTTCTGTGTTTTCCGGATGATCAGGTCCTTCCCGCATTCCGGACATTTCACGCCGGCCTTTTCTATGATCGGTTTGGTGTTCCTGCATTCCGGGAATCCCGGACACGCCAGGAATCTGCCGTGCGGACCGAACTTAATGACCATATTGCGCCCGCATTTATCACAGATAATATCGGTCACCTCATCCTTGACCTTGATACGGGTCAGCTTGGATCTGGCATCATCGATCGACGTCTTAAGCCGCGGATAGAAGCCCCGGATCACGTCCTTCCAGGGTTCTTCTCCTTCTTCGATCCGGTCCAGCCTGGTTTCGATCCTGGCCGTGAAATTCGTATCCACAATATCCGGGAACGCAGTCACCATGATATCATTGACTACTTTTCCGAGTTCTGTCGCAGTCAGATTCTTTTTTTCTTTTTTAATATAGTGCCTTGCAAGGATCGTGGTGATCGTCGGCGCGTAGGTACTGGGACGTCCGATCCCCTGCTCTTCCATGGCTTTTACAAGAGACGCTTCGGTAAAATGGACAGGCGGCTGCGTAAAATGCTGCGTTCCTTCATACTGCACATCCCTGATCTGCGCATCTTTGGTCAGATTGGAGATCAGGCTGTTCTTCTCTTCCTTCTCTTCATCACTGGACACATAGACCTTCATGAAACCGTCAAAAGACTGCCGGGAAGCAGATGCTTTGAATACATAGCCTGCGCTCAGGAAATTTACGGATGTCACATCATATTTAGCGTTGGTCATCCGGCTGGCAACAAATCGTTTCCAGATCAACTGATACAGCCGGAAGCTGTCCCTGTCGAGTTTTTCTTTCAGTGATTCCGGAAGCACATTGAGATCGGAAGGGCGGATCGCTTCGTGGGCATCCTGCACTTTGCCTTTTGTGCTGCCGGATGCTTTTGTAAAGCTGACATATTCCTTTCCGTAATGCTCATGTATAAATCCCTGCGCCATTTTTACCGCTTCATCCGAGATCCTGGTGGAATCCGTTCTGAGATAGGTGATCATACCGCTCTCATAAAGCTGCTGCGCAACACGCATCGTCTTCTGTGTGGAAAAATTAAGGACTTTGGAAGCTTCCTGCTGAAGGGTACTGGTCACAAAAGGCAGCGGAGCCTTCTTGATCCGCTCCGTTTTCTTAATATCGTCGATGCACATTTCAGCACCGTCCAGTTCCGCAAGGATCCGGTCGAGCTGTTCTTTATCCTTTATATCGATCTTTTCTTTCCGGTCTCCGTAAAACCTGGCTGTGATCGGCTTTTTCTCGCCTTTTATCTGGACCTGTGCATCCAGCAGCCAGTATTCCTCCGGAACGAATTCCTCGATCTCTCTGTCCCTGTCGCAGATCATACGCAGGGCTACAGACTGCACTCTTCCCGCACTCAGTCCACGCTTCACCTTTTCCCACAGGATCGGGCTGATCCCGTAGCCTACCAGTCTGTCCAGCACACGTCTTGCCTGCTGGGCGTCCACCAGGTCCATATCAATATCCCTGGAGTTTTTCAGGGATTCGGAAACCGCTGATTTTGTGATCTCATTAAATGTGATCCTTTTCATCTTTCCGGGCTCCAGGTTCAGCGCCGCAGCCAGATGCCAGCTGATCGCTTCCCCTTCCCGGTCGGGGTCAGTTGCGAGATATACTTTGTCAGCTTCTTTAGACAGTTTCTTCAGGTCCGCCAGCATATCTCCCTTACCGCGGATCGTGATGTATTTGGGCTCAAAATCATTGTCCACATCGATCCCCATCGTACTCTTGGGAAGATCCCGGATGTGTCCTTTTGACGCTACAACACTGTAGCTGCTGCCCAGATATTTTTTAACAGTCTTTACCTTTGCAGGAGACTCTACGATTACCAGATTTTTTGCCATGATCTTAAACTCCTCCGAGTATTACTTAATAGCACTTTGTCCCGCGTTCTGTCAAGTTTCCTTTGCATAATAATCTTTGGACACCTGGCTGCAGATGCCCTGCAGCTCCATTTCCGCCAATATGGAAGCGGTCTTTTCCACCGGTATCCCTGCTTCTTTCGCGATCTGTACGACTCTTTTCGGCTCGTACTCCAAAGTCTGGTAGATACAGGCAAATGAATCAGACGGGAAGTTTTTACGTTCCGGTGTCTGTGTCCTGCCGGACAGGAAAGCGCCGTGTCCGAAATAATCCTCCAGAAGTTCCTGCGGATCCAGCAGCACCCCCGCCCCGTCGGCGATCATCCGGTTGCATCCTTCGCTCAGGGGGTCTGTGACTCTTCCCGGAAGTGCATAAACATCCTTTCCCTGTGCCAGCGCATAGGATGCCGTGGAAAGAGTTCCGCTGTTTTTTCTTGCCTCCATGATCAGGAGCTTTTCCGACAATGCGCTGATCAGCCTGTTGCGATGCGGAAAATGCCATCCTACCGGTGCCGTGCCCATCGGGAATTCCGACAGGATCCCTCCGCCGTTCAGGATGATCTGATAGTACAGTTCAATGTTTTCCCTCGGATAAATGACATCCAGCCCGCTTCCCAGGACCGCAAATGTCTTTCCGCCTGCTTCCAGGGCCCCTTTCGCTGCATAGGAATCCACTCCGACTGCCAGTCCGCTTATGATCTGCACGCCTGCTGCCGCCAGGGTCTGGGAATAACGCATCGTCATTTCTTTTCCGTATCCCGAACAATTCCTGGCTCCTACGATCCCGGCAGACGGCAGATCCGGATCCGGCAGTTTTCCCTTCACATAAAGCGCGAACGGTTTGTCATCCAGGATCAGAAGACTGTCCGGATAATCCTCACTCCCATAGTAGATAAACCGGATCCCGTTCATTCGCAGTTTTTCCAGTTTATAGGACGCGCGGAAGGAGTTTCTGGACAGAACGATCTTTCTCGCCTTCTCCCGGCTGATCTCTCCCTTCTGCACCAGATCGTCTTCGGATGAGCGGTAGATCTCTTCCGGATGAAGAAATGCTTTTATAAGTTTTTCAATTGTATCCTGATAAACATCCTGGATATTTGTGATCCAGAACCAATACTCTTCATTTGTCATAAATATGTTCCTCCTTCTTTATTTATCATAGGTGTTCCTGTAACTGATCGCTTCTGTAAGGTGTTTTTTGGAAATAGAATCGCACCCTTCCAGATCCGCAATGGTCCTGGCTACCTTCAATACTTTATAGTAACCTCTCGCGGTCAGGCGGTATCGGTGGTAAGCCTTGTCAAGGAGTTCTTTGTCACGGTCCTCCAGCACGCAGTATTTTTCGATCTCCTTCTGTCTCATCTGGGAATTGAATCTGATATCGGTTCCCCGAAACCGTTCGGCCTGGATCTTCTGGGCTTTCCGGATCTGCTCCCGCATCTTTTGCGAACCCGTACCTTCCCCGCTGAAATCCGAAGTGTCCAGCCGGAACGTTGCCGTGCAGATATCGATCCGGTCCAGCACCGGTCCCCGGATCTTTCCGAAATACCGATCCACCTCACTTTGTGTACACCGGCACATCTGACGGTCCGGATAGAACCCGCACCGGCAGGGATTCATGGCCATGACCAGCATAAAATCCGCCGGAAAGACGATATTGCCGGACAGTCTTGAGATCACAGCCTGTTTATCTTCCATCGGCTGCCGCAGCATTTCGATCACATCTTTTTTAAATTCTGCCGCCTCGTCCAGGAACAGGACTCCTTTATGTGCCAGCGTGATCTCCCCCGGCCGGGGATTACCCATTCCTCCGATCAGCGCGGATGCCGTAACGCTGTGATGAGGAGTCCGGAAAGGACGTTTCAGCATCAGTGACTGGTTTTCCAGAAGTCCCATGACCGAATAGATCTTGGAGATCTCCAGGCACTCTTCTCTGTCCATCCGGCTCAGGATCGTGGGAATACACCTTGCCAGCATGCTCTTTCCGGAACCGGGAGGTCCGATATAGAGCAGATTGTGAAAACCGGCTACCGCTACCTGCGTCGCCCGTTTAGCGCTTTCCTGCCCCTTAATATCCTGATAATCCATTTTTTCCTGTTCATAGGCTTTTTTCAGTTCCTGCTCCAGACTGATATATTCCGAAGCGGGAAGCGCATCTTCATTGAGCGCGTGTATCAGTTCCTTCAGATCCGATACGCCGGATATCCGCAGGTCCTCAATCACAGCCCCCTCGAAAACATTTTCCTTTGGGACCACAAGGGTTCCGAATCCTTCCTGACGGGCAGTCAGGGCAATGGGCAGGATCCCGTTTACTTTATTGATATGCCCGTCAAGGCTCAGTTCCCCCGCAAACACTTTGTTTTTCAGGGAATCCGGACGGATGATACCCAGGGCAGACAGGATCGCTACCGCGATCGGCATATCAAAACCGGATCCCTGCTTCCGTATCCAGGCCGGGGAAAGATTTACCGTGATCTTACGCGGCGGAATATCAATGCCGGTATTAGACAGTGCCCGAAAGACTCTTTCCCTGGCTTCCTTCACCTCCGACGACGGAAGTCCTACCATATGAAACTGAGGCAGCCCTCCTGAAATATCTGCTTCCACGCAGACCATGTGCGCATCAATACCATTGATGCCGCCGCTGAAAACTCTGCTGAACATGACATGGTGCCTCCTTTCAGCAAACAAAACCGTGCGCCAAAACAGGCCATCCCTGTCCTGCTTTTTCATGGCACAGCAAATAAACTATGGGATTACGTTCTGATGGAAAAATGTTTTGATCGATGTGAACAGATCGCAGCCATTTACGGCCGGCCGGCGTACAGAAGCCGGAGAATGATCTGTATGTGCAAAATAGCACAGGTTTTTTTATACGTCAACGTTATTTTATTGCCAAAACCTATTTCATCATTTATTCTTTTTTACGGAGCCATTTCCACACCAGGTCACAACATCGTAAGAAGGGAGCTAAAACCATGGCGCAGATCCTGAAAGGGGCTGATGCAGCCCGTATAATAAAAGAAGAGATCCGTACCACGATCGATTCCTGCAGTCTTTCCCCCTGTATGGCGATCATCCGGATCGGCAGCAATGACAGTGATATCGCTTATGAAAGAGGGATCCGTAACAATTTTGATTCACTCGGGATCTGCCTTAAGATCTTCGAATATCAGGAAGCCATCTCCCAGGAAGAACTGGAACAGGAGGTGATCAGGATCAACGCCGATCCTGGTATCCATGGGATCCTGGTCTTCCGTCCTCTTCCCCGTAATCTGGACGAAAGCCGCATCGCTTCCCTGATCGACCCGGCAAAAGACATGGACTGCATGTGTCCTGCCAGTTTCGCCCGGCTTGTCATGCAGGATCCTGACGGATATGCCCCCTGTACGGCAGAAGCAGTGATCCGGCTGTGCGAATATGCCGGCGTGGACTTTGACGGGGCCAGAGCAGTTGTGATCGGCCGCTCGCTGGTGATCGGAAAACCTGTCGGACTGCTCCTCCTTTCCAGAAATGCCACAGTCACATGGTGCCATTCCCATACAAAAGATCTTGCAAAGATGTGCCGGGATGCCGACATCCTGGTCAGCGCCTGCGGCAGCGCAGGGCTTATCACGGAAGAGATCGCGCAGCATATCAGCCCTTCCTGCGTTGCTGTTGATGTGGGGATCAATTTCAAAGACGGAAAAATGTGCGGTGATTTTGATTTCGATGCCGTCAGCCGGTTTGCCGCCAAGATCACGCCTGTCCCAGGCGGTGTCGGTGCCGTTACAAACACCGTACTGGCAGCCCACGTTGTTCGTGCTGCCTACAAAGCTGCTGCAGGGAAAAACCTCAGACTGTGATCCGGGCAAAAGCTGTTTTTCTTGTCAGTGAGGAAAATAAATAGTAAAATATTATAATCTATGTAAATCCGAACGTTTATAAAGGAGATTTTAGTTTTGAACAAAAAACGGAAAAAAACTTCCAGATCCTATACATCTGCACGGATCACCCATATCCTTGCCGTGATCGGAACTACTCTGCTGTTTATCATCGTTGCTGCTTTTATCGCACTGCTGATCTTATTTAAGGGTCCATCCGACACTGCCAAGAAAGAAGCAGTCAATACCTTTACGGAAATGAGTGCCATGAAATGGGTACCGAAGATGTTCCTGTCTGCGGATGAAGTACAGCGCATCCTGGATGCCAGCCGCATGGTGGAAGTGGAGGCCGGAACTGTTACGAATCTTGACCTTATTGATACCACTGTTTCAACTGCATCCGATTCTCAGGAACCCATCGAGATCCAGGATGTCACCGGCAGTTCCTATAAGGGAAAACTGATGATCATCCGTGATCCGTCAAAGGTGTTTCTGGGTACCGTTCCGGAATTCTATGAAGGTCCCGGCGAAGTTGTTGCAGATATCATTTCTCATTATCCCGGTGCTGTCGCCGGCGTAAACGGAGGCGACTTTGTTGACATGGGAAGCTACTCCTATACCGCACAGCCTTTAGGCGCCATTATTTCCAACGGAGAGGTTGCCTTCTGTGCCGGAGATTATGATACTCCCTACCATTTGTCCGGGTTCACTTCCGACAACAAATTCTTTATGGGCAATATAACGATCAATGAAGCATTGGAAATGGGAGTCCGGGATGCGGTTTATACGGTTCACGAAACAGGTCCTTTCCTGGTCATGGACGGAGAAGCCCTGATCAACGAAGTTCCCGATTCTGCCACTTATGGAGGCGGCAAGAATCCACGTACCGCGATCGGACAGAGAGCGGACGGCTCCATCATTCTGCTGGTCGTAGACGGACGGCAGGCCAACTCCCTCGGAGCTACTTTTAAGGATCTTGCCTATGTCATGCTGGATTACGGCGCTGTCAATGCCTGCGCTATGGATGGAGGCACCTCTTCCCAGATGGTCTATTACGGCGAAGTGATCAACAATCCCTACTCTCCGACAGGCCCGAGAAAATGTCCGACAGCATGGCTGGTCTATGAATAAAGCATTTGCAAATGATTATAATATGAGGAATTACAAATGACAGATTACAGAAATGATAATAACGGATATTCTGAGGATCCAAGAGCCCGGCGTCTGGATGATATCTATGCCGATGTAGATGCCAGCTACCATTATGGTCCGGAAGAAGAACGCCAATATGTTCAGCGCCGGCCTGATGCGTCCCGGAGACGCGCCTCTGCTGCACCGGCATCTTCAAGCCGCCGCAGCACGGGTACCGGAACTCGTTCCGGACGAACACAGTCCTCCCAACAGTCGAGGACTACACGTACTGCAGCTTCCGGCCGCTCCGGCAGTTCCGCAGCATACCGTGAATCCTCCTCTTCCAGACAGAAGCGGAACCTTATCCGGAAAAAGAAAAAGAAATTCAAAAAACTGTATCTTACCTATATCGCTGTCCTGGTCGTCGTTCTGATCATCGGATCGATCCTGTTCTCTTCCTATCTTGCATCTTTTGAGAACGGGCAGCCGTCCCATATTGCGGAGACGATCTCCAATCGTTATTCCGATCAGCAGGGGATCATAGATTTTATCAATGCCAATGCGGACAAAACGGATATCACAGACAACGTCAGCCTGGTGGCACAGACCTATGCTACCAATATCGCGGGCAAGAAGATCTCTTTCCGGGAAAACAACGATTTCCGGCCTGATTCCCCGTCCTATGATATTACCGCTGACGGAGCGATTGTTGCAAAAGTGACATTGGCAACTGACGGAACCGGATCCTTTGGCAGCCCGAAATGGAAGATCTCGGATCTGAAGATCGGCGAATACCTTCCAGATGCCCTGTCTGTCACGATCGAAGCTCCTGCAGGATCTACGGTAAAGGTTAACGGCAGCGTGCTTGACAACAGCAAGATCGTATCCACCGGCGTACCGGAAATACTGTCCAACGCTCTGCAGTTCGTTGCAGAGCCGCCTCAGTATGATACCTATAAGATGTCTGGTCTTCTCTCCGATCCGACCGTGGAAGTCACGGATGCATCCGGTGCTCCCTTGAATGTAACGCGCAATGATGACCGGTTTTTTGCAAGTACTCCTGCCGACCAGGCATTTATCGACTCTGTGGAACAGAGAGTTTATGATGCGATCGATAACTACGCCACCTATTTCATCCATATGAGTTTTGATCTTTCCAATTACATTGTTTACGGGTCGGATCTGTACTCCTATATCTTCGGCAGCGACACCATGGATCCGATCGCTACTGCCCTTTATATGTTTGAAGATATCGATCATTATGATTTTGCAGAACGTTCCGCATCCAATTATGTAAAATATGCAGATGACTGCTTCACGGTAGATATCAAATATGCATTGGATATGTACTTCACAGATCCGACATTTGAAGATAATAACCAGAACATGGATGCCACCTGGGTATTCGTGATCGAGCCTCTGGATGGTTCCTGGTGCATCGGTGATATCATAACCCACTGATCATTGTTTGTAACGTTGAGTAAGGCCGCTTCTTCGGAAGCGGCCTTTTTTATTGCAGATCTGTATCTTTGTAAGCCTGAACCTGCATCATTTGCAACGCTGTGCATGATTTTGGAATAGTACCGACTCCGCTATAGTGAAATTGTAATACCTCAAACGGTTTTATATAATAAAATCAAAAGGAGGTGTCACTATGGTTCATGTTACGCAAGAAGTACAGAAACAGATCCTGAGGCTGTATCTGGAACAAGGCCGCACCCAGAAA
>JAFRKZ010000136.1 GCA_017431485.1 Parasporobacterium sp.
GTCAGCAATGGAGATGATGCCAAATGCGGATATGGAGCAGCCATATGACGGCGCAAAGCAGATGATTCTGGTAGACGATGTTGATAACCGGGGAGTGATGTACAGGCTGATTCAAGCTATATGGGAAGACCTGCCCAAACGTGAACTGAAATCCATGGTCGAGTTTTACAAGAAGGATCTGGTCCCGAAATACGATATTCCGGAGCTTTGATCCGGTGGGCAGCTCAGGCTGTCCAATACATATGGAAAATAATCAAAGGCGATTATGTGATCAGATTGATCTCATGTACGAAATTTAAAAATATTGTGATTTTCGGAAGTGTAGCTTCGTTCGCGGTGAATGGAAGATGGTTTCTGTTATTGACATTTGTCAGAAAAAGAAGTAAATTAATAACTGACATATGTCAGAAAGGAGATGCTTATGCCAAGACCGATACGATGCCGGAGAATCGAAAAAATGCCTGCCTTCCGCAGCTTCTCACCGGATGATCTGCAGGCAGCCGAAAGTGTCCGCATGACGGTTGACGAATATGAGGCGTTAAGACTCCTCGATGACGAAGGACTGACACAGGAGGCCTGTGCAGCCAGGATGAATGTCGCCAGAACAACGGTCACTGCGATCTACGACAGTGCACGTAAAAAGGTGGCAGACGCACTGGTTCACGGGAAACGGCTTCTGATCACAGGAGGCTGCTGTGAATACAGCCCGGTTGAAATCAAAGAGAATGTTATGGAAAAAGGAACAGAAAGCATGAGAATTGCAGTTACTTATGAAAACGGAGAGATCTTCCAGCATTTCGGTCACACAGAAGAATTCAAGCTTTATGATGTTGAGGATGGCAAAATCGTTGCAGAACAGATTGTTTCCACCAACGGCAGCGGACACGGTGCTCTGGCCGGGTTCCTGAATGCCGCAAAAGCGGATGCACTGATCTGCGGCGGAATCGGCATGGGCGCGCAGATGGCACTGGCAGATGCCGGCATCAAACTGTATGCAGGCGTGCAGGGTTCTGCCGATGAGGCTGCGAAAGCCCTGGCTGAAGGAAACCTGGAATATGATCCGGATGCGCACTGCGACCATCATGAGCATCATGACGGCGACTGCGGACATGATCACTGCGGTGAACATCATTGCGCAGGACACAATTGAGCTGAGATATCTGTGAGGAATGCTTATGGGGATTTTGCCTGAGCTCTTTCTGACGTTCGCAAAGATCGGACTGTTTACCTTCGGTGGCGGTTATGCCATGATCGCCCTGATTGAAGATTCCTGTGTGGAGAAGAAGCAGTGGATCACACACGATGAAATGATGAATGTCACGGTGATTGCAGAATCCACACCCGGTCCGATCGCCATCAACTGTGCCACTTATGTAGGCTATAAACAGAAAGGCCTTGCTGGTGCGGCCGCAGCAACAGCCGGGATGGTTCTCCCGTCTTTCTGCATCATATTCCTGGTCTCCATGTTTCTGGATAACTTCCTGGAGATCACGTGGATCGCACATGCCTTCCGGGGAATCCGGATCGCTGTCGGTATTCTGATCCTGGATGCGGCAATCAAAATGATCCGGAAGATGCAGAAAAAAAGGTTCCCGCTTAGTATTATGAGCATATCCTTTGCGGTCATGCTGGCAATCAATATCTTTGCACTGCATTTCTCTTCCATTACGCTGATGCTTATCGCGGCATCGGTCAGCCTTGCACTGTATCTTGTGAAGCAGTCCGGCGGAAAGGAGGCGGTCGGGAAATGATTTATGTGGATCTTCTGATCGGCTTTCTGAAGGTGGGAATGTTTGCTTTCGGGGGTGCCTACGGCGCTATTCCGCTGATCCGCGATGTGGTGTTGTCCTATGGCTGGATCAGTGATGAGATGCTTACATATATGATCGCAGTCAGTGAAAGCACACCGGGACCGATCATGGTCAACCTGGCTACCTATGTCGGCAGCTCACAAGCAGGACTTGCCGGAGCATTGATCGCAACTGCCGCAGTTGTGCTGCCTTCCTTTGTTATTATTCTGCTGATCATGATTCTTTTGAAAAAGCTTCTGAAGAATCCATATGTACAGGCAGTTTTAAGAGGCGTTAAACCATGTATCATCGGGATCATTCTTGCGACCGGTATATTCATGATCCTGCAGCACTGCATCGGAAGTGTTTCTGATGCCTCTTTTGATATGACTGCTATTATCATGACAGCAGTACTGGCACTGATCTATTTCGGCTCAACAAAGGTCACTAAAAAGGGATTATCACCGATCGGTTTAATTGGCGTTTCAGCGGTTGCAGGGGTCATAGTCTACGGTCTGATCTGAAAA
>JAFRKZ010000137.1 GCA_017431485.1 Parasporobacterium sp.
CGCAGGAAAGATCAGCTGCAGGGAACCGGAGGTCCCGGTCAAAGAACCGGTCCGGATCGCAGTTGCCAGGGACCGGGCTTTTTGCTTTTATTATGAGGACAGCCTGGATCTGCTGCGGCAGATGGGGGCAGAGATCGTACCATTCAGTCCTTTGGCGGACAGGGTTCTTCCGGCCAATATCCACGGACTGTATCTGGGGGGCGGTTATCCGGAACTGTATGCCGATAAGCTGGAAGAGAACCGTTCCATGCGGGAAGCGATCTGCAGTGCATTGAAACAAGGCCTTCCCTGCATTGCGGAGTGCGGCGGGTTTATGTATCTGACACAAAGCCTTCAGCTGTCGGATGATCCGAAGGACCTGGCGCAGATGACCGGGTTTTTCCCTGACAGGAGTTTCCCGACAGGACATCTGACCAGATTCGGGTATATCACGCTGACAGCACAGCAAGACAATATGCTCTGCCCGGAAGGGGGCTCTGTCAGGGCGCACGAATTTCATTACTGGGACGTTAAGGACCCCGGCCATGGGTTTAAAGCGGTGAAGCCTTCAGGAAAGTCCTGGCAGTGTGTCCATATCTCTGACCGGCTGTATGCAGGATTCCCGCATTTCCATTTTTACTCCAACCCTGCCTTTGCAGAGAGATTTATCGATGCCTGCCTGGCTTTAAAAAAAGAAATGAGGTAACATCATGATCGAACATATCAAGCCAATGGAAATAGAAAAACGCAGTTTTGAGATCATTTCCGAACTTCTGGGGGACCGGGCTCTGGATCCTGAAAACGAACTGGTGATCAAGCGGGCAATCCATACCACGGCGGACTTTGATTATGCAGATAACCTGTGTTTTTCAGAACATGCCGTGAGGAAAGGGATCGAAGCCCTGAAAAACGGCTGTGATATCGTGACCGATACCCAGATGGCCAAAGCAGGGATCAACAAGAGCATCCTGTCATCCCTTGGCGGGGAAGTGCACTGCTTCATGTCCGATGCAGACGTTGCCGCCAGGGCAAAGGAAAGAGGCGTAACAAGAGCCATGGTTTCCATGGAAAAAGCCGCAGAGCTTGAAAAACCCTGTATTTTTGCCATTGGAAATGCACCGACTGCTCTGATCATCCTGAAAGAGATGATCGATAAGAAAGAGCTGCAGCCGGCTCTGGTGATCGGCGTACCGGTAGGGTTTGTCAATGTGGTGGAAAGCAAGGAACTGATCATGGAGGCAGATGTCCCCTATATCGTTGCAAAAGGGCGAAAAGGCGGGAGCAACGTAGCAGCAGCCATCGTAAATGCGATGCTGTATCAGATCAGGCGATAGATCCCATGGAAGAATACGTAGTCAAAGACGGAAAAAAGCTGAGGCTTGGCTATACAACAGGGTCATGCAGCGCAGCGGCTGCGAAAGCAGCAGCATATATGCTCCTTACCGGGGTACAGAAGGATACGGTCAGCCTTGTGACTCCTTCCGGAAAACAGCTGGAATTGCAGGTCCGGAACATTGTGATGGAACAAGGCCGGGTTACCTGCTCCATCAAAAAGGACAGCGGGGATGATCCGGATGTGACCGGCGGGACGGATATTTTCGCCGAGGTTTGCTATGCGCCGGGACCGGAAAAGATCCTGATCGACGGAGGAAAAGGGGTCGGCCGCGTTACCAGAAAGGGACTGGACCAACCTGTAGGCGCCGCAGCGATCAATTCCGTTCCCCGGAAAATGATCCGGGAAAATGTGGAAGAAGTCTGCGCTCTTGCCGATTATAAAGGATGCCTTTCCGTGATCATTTCCGTACCGGAGGGAGAGAGACTGGCAAAAAAGACCTTTAATCCCAGACTGGGGATCGAAGGAGGGATCTCGATCCTGGGCACCACAGGGATCGTGGAGCCGATGAGCGAACAGTCTCTTGTGGAGACCATCCGGGTGGAGCTGACACAAAGAAGGGAAGAAGGGGCACAATACATCCTGCTGACGCCGGGCAATTACGGGGAAGAGTATATCCGGGAGCATCTTCCGGTTCCTCCGGAGACGGCAGTGATGACTTCCAATTTTATCGGGGACAGCCTGGGGATCTGTCTGGAACTGGGCTATAAAGGCGCTGTACTGGTGGGACACATCGGAAAGCTGGTGAAACTGGCCGGGGGAATGATGAACACTCATTCCAAATACGGAGACTGCAGGCTGGAGATCATGACAGCTCATGCGGCGGCAGCAGGTCTTTCTTCTGCCAGGGTGCGGGAGATGCTTGGCTGTGTGACCTGCGATGATGCGTTAAGGATCCTGCAGGAGGAAGACGAGCAAAAAGGACTGTCTTTATGGAAAGATACCCTGGACAGCCTGCAGAAGAGGATCGCATTCATCATGGATCATCGGGTTTTCGGGGAAATGGAAACCGGAGCGGTCCTGTTTTCCCGGGAATACGGATGGTTATGCGAAACAGAACATGCCGGCACACTGCTGGAAAAGATAAAGGAGAACTGAAATGGTACATTTTGTAGGAGCCGGAAGCGGCAGCGCGGATCTGATCACGGTACGGGGTGCCAGACTGCTTAAGGAAGCTGACGTGATCATCTATGCGGGATCACTGGTGAACCCGCAGCTGCTGGCCTATGCCCGGGAAACATGCAGGATCTATAACAGTGCGGAAATGACGCTGGAACAGGTGATCGAAACGATCCGGACGGCAGAATCCGAAGGGAAAATGACAGTACGCCTCCACACGGGAGATTCCAGCATTTACGGAGCGGTGCGGGAACAGTTTGATGAACTGGAAAGGCTGGGTATTGCTTACGACGTTTGCCCGGGAGTCAGTTCTTTCTGCGGCGCGGCAGCCTCCCTGAAAGCAGAGTATACACTGCCGGATGTCAGCCAGACCGTGATCATCACCAGAGAAGCCGGAAAAACACCGGTTCCGGACAGGGAATCCATTAAAAGTCTCGCTGCCCATCAGTCTACCATGATCCTGTTTCTCAGCACGTCCCTGACGGAAAAACTGCAGCAGGACCTCCTGGAGGGAGGGTATCCGGCGGATACCCCGGCAGCTGTTGTTTACAAAGCCACCTGGCCGGAGGAAAAGATCTTTCACTGCAGCGTCGGGACCCTTCATGAAACTGTGACCAAAAACAAACTTACCAAAACATCCCTGATCATCGTCGGCGGATGTCTGGGAGATCAGTATGACAGATCTTTGCTGTATCATCCTGGCTTTACAACGGAATATCGCAAAGCATCCGAAGAAGAAAAATGAATCCGATCAAGATCATGATAGCTGCATACAGCAGGCAGGGGATCCGGACCGCACTGAAAGCCGCTGAGCACTTTTCCGGAGAGGAGATCCGGATCTTTGCGGCAGGCAGACTGTTGGAAAGCGATGCTTCAGACAATGCTCCCTTTCCGGTACAGGCTATCCCGCCTGAGAGCAGAACATTTTACGGAGAACTGTTTTCCGGAGCGGATCTGCTGATCTTTGTAGGTGCTCTGGGGATCGCTGTCCGGAACATTGCGCCTTTTGTAAAAGACAAATGTACGGATCCCGCGGTTCTGTGCATTGATGAGCAGGGAACGTTTGTGATCTCTGTTTTGTCCGGGCATATCGGAGGAGCCAACCGTTTTGCAGCGAAACTGGCAGATGCCCTTGGCGCAGTGGCGGTGATCACAACGGCGACAGATCTCCGGCATCGGTTTTCCGTAGACAGCTGGGCCGCTGCAAACGGCCTGATCATCGATGATATGAAAGCGGCGAAAGCAGTCTCCGCTGCCATTTTGGAAAGGGAAGTTCCTTTGGAAAGCGATCTTCCTGTCCTGACGGATTATCCGCCGGGGGTAAGGAAGGCAGAAGATGGAAAAGCCCCGGAAAAAGGCCCGGGGATCCTGGTCAGCTGGCTGATCCGGCAGCCCTTTCCTGCGACGCTGAGGCTGATCCCCCGCTGTCTTCATCTGGGGATCGGCTGCAGAAAGGGGATCAGCAAAGAGGCAGTCGCAGATGCTGTGGAAAAGGTCCTCCGGGAACACAGGCTCGATCCGCGGGCGGTGAAAGGCGTTTATTCCATTGATCTGAAAAAGGACGAACCTGGTCTTACTGCTTATTGCAGCGAACAGGGATGGCCGTTTCAGGTCTATACGGCACAGGAACTGAATCAGGTGGAAGGAACATCCGGTGCTTCGGCATTTGTAAAGTCTGTTACCGGTACTGATAATGTATGCGAACGGGCTGCGCTGAAGGATGCGGACCGTTTGATCGTTCCCAAAACGGTGGAAAGCGGTGTGACCGTTGCCGCAGCGGTGGAGCTGTCAGGAATCCGGTTTGACTGACCGGAGAGTTAAGAATAAGAGGAGGAAAAACGTGGGATACATTTCGGTTGTGGGCATCGGCCCCGGCGATTATGATAATATGACGGTAAAGGCAGACAGGGCGCTTCAGGATTGTGATGTGATCATCGGATATCATGTCTATGTAGATCTGGTGAAAGAACGATATCCGGGAAAGGAATATCTTACCACACCGATGACCAGGGAGTCCGACCGCTGCCGTCTGTCGGTGGAACAGGCTGAACAGGGAAAAAAGGTAGCCCTGGTCTGTTCCGGAGACAGCGGGATCTACGGCATGGCGGCGCTGGTCTATGAAGTCCGCGGGGAGCGCACAGAACCGCAGATCCGGGTGATTCCGGGACTGACGGCTGCCTGCAGCGGAGCGGCTTTGCTCGGGGCACCCCTGACCCATGATTTTGCCGTGATCAGTCTGAGCGACCGATTGACATCCTGGGAGACGATCCGGCGAAGGCTGGAAGCGGCCGCATCATCGGACCTTTCCATCGTGCTTTACAATCCGGCAAGCCATGGAAGGCCGGATCATCTGAAACATGCCTGCGATATCCTGCTGGAACATCTTCCTGCGGACCGTATCTGCGGGATCGTCCGAAACATCGGAAGAGAAGGGGAAAACAGCCGGATCTTGTCACTTCAGGAATTGAAGGAAGCGGATGTGGACATGTTCTGTACTATCTTCATCGGCAACAGCATGAGCAGGGAAATTGCGGGCAGCATGGTCACTCCCCGGGGATACCGGGATGTACAGCAGAGGTTCTGAATGAAAAAGATATGTATATTTGCAGGTACAACAGAAGGAAGAAAACTGGCTGAGTTCCTGGATACGCAGCCGGTCAGCACCATGGTCTGCGTGGCGACGCAGTACGGGGAAGAACTGCTGGAGCATGCAGAGCATGTGAAGGTTTCCGCAGAAAGACTCCCGGAAGATTCGATCCTGGAACTGCTTGGGAAGGAGCAGTTCGATCTGGTGATCGATGCAACGCATCCTTATGCGGTCTCGGTTTCGGAAAATATCAGAAACGCCTGTGAAGAGACCGGAATGGAATATCTAAGACTCCTCAGGGAAGGATCTGACGGAAGAACTGCGAATATCTGCGTAGGCAATATGGAAGAGGCAGCCCGGTATCTGGCCGGGACGCAGGGGAGGATCCTGCTTACGACCGGAAGCAAGGAAGTCGGCGCTTTCTCCGGGATCGAAGGATTTGAAGAACGGGTCTATGCCAGAGTCCTTCCCATGGAATCTTCGATCGAAAGCTGCAGGAAGGCGGGACTTAAGACTTCCCATATCATTGGCATGCAGGGACCCTTTACACAGTCTTTCAACGAAGCTCTGCTGAAGGAACTGTCCATTTCCTGGATGGTCACCAAAGACGGCGGTGATCCGGGAGGATTCCGGGAAAAACAGGAAGCTGCCGAAAAAACAGGGACAGGACTGGTCGTAGTGGGAAGACCGGCGCAGACAAATGGACATACCTATGGGGAGATGATCCGTCTTTTATGCAGCCGGTACGGTCTGTCAAGAATACCGTATGTAACGATCGCCGGGATAGGGCC
>JAFRKZ010000016.1 GCA_017431485.1 Parasporobacterium sp.
GAAAAGCGAAAGCGGACCCCTGCAGCCCAAAGTGAAAGCCAGCGCCTTGAGACGCTGGCTGGGTAACAAGGGCTTATAGCCCTAATCCGAACCACCCGTTTTACGGGTGGGCGGCGATTTACCTCAGAGGTTCTTTAAAGGATATGGATGCTGTTTTCGTCGAAGACCACATAGGCTTTGTCTCCGACTTCATAGATCTTCTTGTTTTTTGGATTGAAGACGGAGATCTTGATCATGGTGTCACCTACCATCACATGATAATTCTGGTAGCTTCCCATGAAACAGCTTAATATGACTTCACACGGGAGCTGTCCTGCATCTGCCAGGACGGCTCCTTCCGGTCTCAGGACCACGGTACAGTCGCCACCTTCAAAGGAATAGCCGTTATCAGGGATCTCTACGATATTATTGTCAATATTGATCAGATATTTATCACCGGTTTTTCCGGCAACATGTCCTCTCAGGAAATTGGCTTCTCCGATAAAGTCTGCTACGAATTCATTGACCGGCTGATAATAGATTTCCTGTGGACTTCCCACCTGAGCCTTGACGCCTTTCTCCATGATGATGATCTGATCGGAGATCGCCATGGCTTCACTCTGGTCGTGGGTTACGTATATGGCTGTGATGCCGGCTTCCTGCTGGATACGCCTGATCTCAGTACGCATGGAGACCCTTAATTTTGCATCAAGGTTGGACAAAGGTTCGTCGAATAGAAGAACGCCGGGTTCCAGAACCAGAGCCCTGGCAAGGGCAACTCTTTGCTGCTGGCCTCCGGACAACTGGTTGGTCATTCTGGATTCGCTGCCTTCCAACCCTACCAGGGCAAGAATGTCGGTTACTTTTCTGCGGATGGTCTCCTTGTCCAGTTTGCGAAGCTTCAAGCCGTAAGCGATATTGTCATATACATTATAGTGGGGCAGAAGGGCATAACTCTGGAAGACCATTGCGGTATCACGCTTATTCGGGGTGATGGCATTGATGGCTTCATCTCCCAGATAGATCTCTCCTTCATCCGGGCTTTCAAAACCGGCTATCATACGGAGAATGGTGGTCTTGCCGCACCCGGAGGGACCAAGCAGTGTCACAAAACTACCGGGCTTAATATCCAGTGATACGTCGTGTACTGCATAAAAATCTTTCCGGGTTTTGGGATCTTTATAGATCTTCGATACATGTTCCAGGCGAACACCCTTTTTTTCTTTTGCCATTGTTGTCTCCATTCTGTGATATCGGTTAATTGTTTACGATTTTCCTGCTGGTGCCGAAGTGCCGGATGATAAAATTCATAAGGAGAACGGAACCATAGGTGATGATGATCAGGATCGTTGCAAAGGCACATGCGATACCGTAGGATCCTTTTTCCGCAAATTCATTGATCTGTACCGTAATGAGAAGGAACTGCGGGGTGACCAGAAGTATGATGGCGCTGATAGCGGTGATGCTGCGGACAAATGCCGTGACAAGGCCGCTCAGAAAACTGTCCTTGATCAGCGGCAAAGTGATGCTGGTAAAGACTTTCAGGCTTCCGGCGCCCATGTCATAAGCTGACTCTTCAATGCTTTTATCGATCTGCCTGAGGGCAGAGATACCGCTTCTGGTTCCGGTAGGAAGGGAACGCACGATAAATACGATGACAAGGATTGCCCCTGTGCCGTAAAGGCCTTGCAGTATACCTGTTCTGAAAATACCTCCTGCAAACCCCCGGATATATCCTACACCGAGAACCGTGCCGGGTACGGCCATGGCCAGCATGGAAACCGCTTCAATAAATCCTTTTGCCTTGAATTTCTTCTTTACGACAAGATAGGAGATGATCATGGATAAAAGAGCTGTGATCGGAGCCGCGATCAGTGACAGGATAAAGGAATCCTTAAATGCTTTCAGGCCTTTATATCGTACAAATACCTGTTCAAACCATCTGGTGGTCAGGTGGAAATCATACCCCCATGTGCGGAATAAAGCCCCGAAGGGGATGCACACATACATCAGTATGACAAAGATCGCCAGGGCAGAACACAGGATCGTTAATGGCCTGGTAACACTTTTGTCCGTAATCAGCATTCTTTCCCGGGAAGCTTTTCCGGAAAGAGTGGCAGTGCTTTTTCGTTCCAGATAATATTTCTGGACTACAAACATGACCAGGGTAATAAAGAGAAGCACCACCGCCATGGCAGCAGCTCCGTTCTTGTCATAGGCGCCCGTGATCTGCAGATAAATGGTGGTTGCAAGGGTATCATAGGATCCGCCTATGATCATGGGGTTTGCAAAATCCGCGATCGATTCGATAAACGTTACCAGGAAAGCATTTCCGATACCCGGAAGGATCAGCGGAAGGGTGACTGTCATAAACACTTTCCATCTGGAAGCACCCATATCCCGGGCCGCTTCTTCCAGAGAGGGGTCGATGTTTTTCAGAAGTCCCCTGAACATCATGTAACAGACAGGGAAGAAGGTCAGCGTCTGAACGATCGCGATTCCCCAGAATCCGTAAACACTGTTGTCATAGATGCCCAGCAGGTATCTGGTTATGATCCCGGATTTTCCAAACAACATGATCAGGGAAAGAGACAGAACAAAAGGAGGGGACACAACAGGGAGCATGGAAACCACTTTGAAAATGCCGCCCATGAACCTGGTCTTCAGCTTTACGTAAACCTCAACATAAGCGAATAAAAGACCGATAAAGGAGGATGCGATCCCAACCAGGAATCCTACTTTCAGCGTATTGGTGATGGCAGTCTGGAAACTTTTCATTCCCAGGACCCGGCTGAATACGGAGAGTGAGATGCCTTCACCGGTGATCACGCTGTCCACCAGCAGGATGGCCAGCGGGTAAAGGATAAACAGCGTCAGAAAGGCAATTAAAACAACAATGGTAGTCACCATAACGGGATCTGCCATGAATTTTTTTCGATCCAGAGATGCACTTTGGCTTTTTGTCATGATCGGGCTCCTGCTGTAATAGAATGCAGGGCGGAAAATCTGTTTCCGCCCTGCAATGTTCTTATAGATGTTTATTCTGTCTTGAAACGGTCGTCCCCGCCGCCTAAAGCAGCCATGACTTCCTCGATGTATTTGCTTGTATTCTGTTTTGCATCTTCAAAGTCATAATCCATGACGTTTTCAGGATCAAGACCGAATTCTGTCGCAATTTCAGGCTGCTGTGCGTTGTCGATCGTAAGGAACTGATAAGAGCCGTTCTTTGCAGCAAGCTCTACACATTCCGGACTGAGTGCATATTCGATCCACAGTTTTGCAGCATTCGGATGCTGGCAGCCTTTGAAGATCGCGGTAGCACCGATCTCGAAAGAGGTTCCCGATGAAGGAATGATCAGCTGGATGTTTCCGTAACCATTATCAACGATCTGGGTGATGCCGTCATGCAGGAAACCGATACCTACAACGCATTCTCCCGTACCGACATTCTTGGAAGGACCGGAACCGGACTTTGTGTAGATCTCGATGTTCTTGTCAAGATCTACAAGATACTGGATACCTTCGTCGTGACCGAATTTCTGGATCATGGTATTGACAACCAGTTTCGCTGTTCCTGCTGTGTTGTAGTTGGACAGCCAGATAAGGCCTTCGTATTTGGGATCCAGCAGATCTGCCCAATCCTGCGGAGCTTCGATCCCCATTCTGTCCAGCTCATCGGCATTTACCATAAAGCCGAGGATTCCTTTGTAGATTCCATACCAGGCACCTTCTGCATCCCGGTATGCAGGGCTGATCAGATGGCTTGCGTTGATCGCTTCATAAGGCTCCAGGAGTCCGCCTGCTGCTGCCTCATTATAAGGATCCGTTGTTCCGCCGAACCAGACATCGCCGGAAGGATTGCCGTTTTCTTCCTCGATCTTGGCCTGGACTTCACCGGTGGAGAGACGCTGATACTGAACTTCGATGCCGTAAAGTTCGGCAAAGTGATCACATGCCGCAGCAAGATAATCTTCTTCGCAGGAACCATAGACCACTAAAGTGCCTTCTTCCTGGGCTGCTGCGATCAGGTCTTCCGGGATAGCTGTTTCCTCGGCGAATGCAGTGGTTCCGAAAAGACCCAGGACCAATACTGCTGCCAACAATACTGTCAATAGTTTTTTCATGTTTTTACCTCCATCCTTAATAATGATCCGTAACATGCCTGCTTTCATCAGGTCATGTCCGTCTTGTACATTATGCTATATCAAATTCATAAAAAATTCAATTCTTTGTGCAGAATTTGCAATGCTAAAATAAGACGGAATATCAATCTTTCCAAAAAAGAATAGATATCCGCAGTTTGATAATATATACTAATAAGGTAAAGCGTCATCTTAGCACCACAGAAAGGAGACTTATCAATGAAAGGTTGGGAATTTACTGGCACACATCAGCCTCTTAAGATCGTAGAAAAGCCGGATCCGAAAGCAAAACCGGGATATGTTGTTCTGAAGACACTGGCCGGAGGGCTTTGCCATTCGGATGTAAGCGCCCTGGACATCGAATCCTGGATGGGAAGCTTTAACGTTCCGGTTATCATGGGACATGAAGTATGCGGTGAGATCGTTGAGATCGGTGAAGGCGTAGAAGGATACGCCGTCGGAGATATCGTTGCTGTATGCCCGCTTTATGCGAAAGACGGAACAACCCCGGGATATACCCGTGACGGCGGATACGGAACTATGACGACTGCTCCGGTGGAGCAGCTGGTCAAGGTACCGGAAGGACTTGCTCCGGCAAAGGCTGCTGCCGCAACTGATGCAGGTGCAACTTCCTATCATGCTGTTTGTACGGTAGGCGGTGTAGGAGCCGGAACAAAGGTAGGTATTATCGGAGTCGGCGGACTCGGACAGTTTGCTGTGCGTATTGCCGTATTAAAAGGGGCGGAAGTTTATGTAGCAACGAGAAAGCCATCTGCTCAGGAACGCGCTCTCAGCCTCGGTGCAAAAGAGGTCAAACCCAGCATCACTGATTTTGCCGACAAAAATCTGGATGTGATCATCGATTTTGCAGGAGCAGGAAAGACCACGGCGGATGCTCTTAATACAGTAAAACAGTATGGCAAGGTTGTACTGGTCGGTATGGCAAGCGATAAATCCGAGATCTATACATATTCCATGATCTTCAAAGAGTTGACATTCATGGGATCTCAGGGAAGTACAACGGAAGACCTCAGAGGCTGTCTTGAACTCCTTGCAAGCGGAGAGCTTGATCCGAAGATCAACATCTGCACATTTGATGAGATCGGAGAGGGGATCGACAGACTGCGCAGAGGCGAGATCGATGGACGGCTTGTCTGCCTGTATGATTGAGGTCCGTATCGTATATGGCTTTCCCGGAGGGGGAAAAACCCATTATATCCGTGACTGTATCAGGAACGACTATTTTCACAAATACGGTTCCACACTGATCCTTTGCTTTGAACGGGGAGAAGAAGACTATGATGCAGAGGAACTCCGGGCGAAAAAGGCTTCTGTGGCATATTATGAAGATGGCAGAGAGATCGGGTCATTCTGCGAAGAGCAGATCAGGATCCATCAACCGGACCGGATCTATGTGGAGATGAATGCAAATCTTCCGGATCTGAGAAGGGATTTTCCGGAGATAATGAATGTTACCTCTGCCGTGACGTGGATCGACTGGACAGATCTGGAATCTCATTTCGCAGATGACAGGCAGATGTTAAGCCGGATGGTTTCGGAATCTCTGCAGGTCACATTTCGGAACTGTCCATCCAAAGATCTTCTGGCACCTTACGGACAGGACTTTCAATTGATGAACCACAGGGCTTCTTATCTCAGAGAAGACCCGATGGGCTATCATGAGAGGGCATTTGATCTGTTTGTCCCTTATTCACTGGATGAGGAAAAGATCACGATTCGTGCCGGAGAATATCTTGTTTTCTGGCTTGATGCCACAGAGCATCCGGAACACTATGAGGACAAGCTGCTTTGCTTTACTGATCCGCTGGAACTGAGGAAAGTTTCAGATGACAGCAAATGGTCTGCCGGACGGGTCGTGATGACCTGCTGTATGGCGGACCTGCAGTTTATGTCCTTTGAACTGACGGACATAGGGGAAAAGGATCTTTCCGGCGGATGGATCACGATGGAAGCTCTTGGGAGAACGGCAAAGGACCAATACGGCAAAAGGATCCTGAAACTGGATCCCAGAAAGCTGCTATCGGCAGCAGCTCCCAAGCGTGATCAGATCCTTCAGACAAAACGTCTGAGAGGGCCTGATCCATCCTTGTCGATGACAATGTTCCGCCAGATGAGCGCAGCACATAAGACCAATTAACAGGAGGGGGAAGACCCCCTCCTGCTGTTTTTCCGGGCAGCATTTTTTTAGTTTTCAGTTTTTGACATATGTCCATTTTAAGAGGGTACACCCTCCTCAAAATCGGCAGATGGCTGAAACAAGAAGGGTACACCCTTCTCAAATCTGGTAGAAGGCCAAAACAAGAAGGGTACACCCTCCTCAAAATCGACAGATGGCTGAAACAAGAAGGGTACACCCTCCTCAAATCTGGTAGAAGGCCAAAACAAGAAGGGTACACCCTCCACAACTCCGGCAGATGGCCAAAACAAGAAGGGTACACCCTCCTCACATCCGGCAGATGGCCAAAACAAGAAGGGTACACCCTCCTCAAATCCGGCA
>JAFRKZ010000138.1 GCA_017431485.1 Parasporobacterium sp.
AAGAATCATGAAAAATTTCATTCGGCAAACGGAAAACGACTGATCCTGATCGCAGATGACGAAATGATCAACCGGGAGCTTCTGGCCAATATGCTGGAAGCAGACTATGAACTGATCACGGCTGCCAACGGACGGGAAGCATATGACCTGATCGACAGGAACCGGGATATGCTGAGCCTGGTCCTGCTGGATCTTCTCATGCCGGAAATGCACGGCCTGGACCTCTTAAGGAAATTAAAAGAAGATCCGGCCCTGAGCCAGATCCCGGTAATCGTCATGACCGCTGACAAGGAGGCGGAAGTGGACAGCCTGAATCTCGGCGCGATCGATTTTATCCCCAAGCCCTTCCCGGAACAGAAGGTGATCCTTGCCAGGGTTCTGCGTACCATTGAGCTGTCGGAAGACCGGCAGATCATCCAGTCGACGGAGCGGGACCCCCTCACGGGCCTCTATAACCGGGAATTTTTCTACAGCTACGCACAGCAGTACGACCAGCATCACAAGGACAAGGTCATGGATGCGATCGTGGTGGACATCAATCATTTCCACATCATCAACGAGCGGTACGGCAAAGCCTACGGAGATGAGGTTCTCCGGAAGATCGGCGAACAGGTCCGGGAGAAAGTACAGGATTCCGGCGGGATCGTCTGCCGCCGCGAAGCGGATACCTTCCTGATATACTGCCCTCACAGGGAAGACTATAAGGAGATCCTGGATTACGCCTCCTCCGGACTGGGCGGAAACGACCGGGTCAGCAACCGGGTACGCCTCAGGATGGGCGTGTACTCCGCGGTGGACAAGGACATCGATGTGGAGCGGCGCTTCGACCGGGCCAAACTGGCTGCCGATACGGTAAAGGGAAGTTTCTCCCGGCCGATCGCGATCTATGACGAAGCCCTTCACGAGTCGGAGATCTATGTGGAGCAGCTGCTGGATGATTTTCATGAAGCCATAGACCAGCACCAGTTCCTGGTCTATTACCAGCCTAAGTTTGATATCCGTCCCGAGATCCCTGTACTGTCCAGCGCAGAAGCGCTGGTACGCTGGTGTCACCCCAGGCTGGGCATGATCAATCCGGGCGTTTTTATCCCTCTTTTTGAAGACAACGGCATGATCCAGGAACTGGACCGTTATGTCTGGCGGGAAGCTGCCCGACAGATCAGCGACTGGGCCCAGAGGTTCGGCGTCCGGATCCCGGTGTCGGTCAATGTCTCCCGGGTCGATATGTACGACCCGAACCTGATCGATTATCTGGTCAGCCTGTTGGAAGAGTATCATCTGGGCGCAAGAGATCTCCTTCTGGAGATCACCGAGTCCGCTTATACACAGGATTCCGAGCAGATCATCGAGATCGTGAACCGGCTGCGGGCCATCGGATTCCATATCGAAATGGATGATTTCGGAACGGGATATTCGTCCCTGAACATGATCTCCCGCCTTCCGATCGACGCCCTGAAGCTGGATATGCAGTTTATCCGCAACGCCTTCAAGGAAGGTAAGGATACCCGCATCATCGAAGTGATCATCGATATTGCCGGCTATCTGTCCGTCCCGGTCATTGCCGAAGGCGTGGAGACGGAGGAACAGCTCCGCATCCTCAAGACCATGGGCTGCGATATCGTGCAGGGATACTATTTCTCCAAACCGGTGCCGGCAGAAGAATACGAACATTTCGTCGAAGTCAAAAGAGACAGCGCCGGAGCCAAGGGACCGCAGCGCCAGATCACGTCCCGCAAGGTGGACATTTCCCTGGGAAGGCTTACCCAGGCCCTTGCAGCCGGATTTGAAAGCATCTATTACGTGGAAGTGGAAAGCGGAGATTATGTACAGTTCGCTTCCGGCGGAAAATACGAGGATCTGCAGATCCATTCCAACGGCCCGGACTTCTTCGGTAAAAACATGGAGGCGTTCCTTGAGACCGTGTATGAAGACGACCGGGAGATCGTCCGGAAGGCACTGACCCGTCAGGCTCTCCTGAAGGATATCGACCAGGGTAAAACAACTGCGCTGGATTATCGGAGCCTGTCCGAAGAAGGGTCTCCTGTAAACAGACGGCTCAAGATCGTCTATAACGGGTATCCTGACGTTACCCATCTGGTGATCGGTGTGATCAACCTGGAAACGTCGGAAAACCACGAACAGGAGGACCAGGAAAAGGTCACCTTCGCCAGCATCGCGCAGGCGCTGGCCGCAGACTATTTCTATATCTATTATGTGGATCTGGAGACCGGGGACTATATCCAGTACTGTTCCCGTGACGGCCGTCACGGCCTGGATATCAAATCCTCCGGCGAACAATTCTTTGAGACCATCCGGGAAAATGCGATGCAGGAAGTGTTTACGGAAGACCGTGACCGTTTCCTGACCTCCTTTACCCGGGATAATATCATGAACGAACTCCGGGTGGACGGAAGCTTTTCCATCACCTACCGGATGATCCTGGACCGGCCGACCTACGTCAACATGAAGGCCAACATCATGGACACGGATAACAGCCGGCATCTCGTATTCGGCGTCAACAATGTAGACGCCCAGATACGGCGCGAACAGGAATACGAACGGCAGATCACCCATGCCAGGGAACTGGCCAACCGGGACGCCCTGACCGGCGTCAAGAGCAGGCTGGCTTATCTGGATATGGAAAAGAAACTGAACCAGGAGATCCTCTCCGGGAAAGAACCGGAATTTGCCCTTGTTTACTGCGACGTCAACAACCTCAAGGAAGTCAATGACACGAAGGGACACAACGCCGGAGA
>JAFRKZ010000139.1 GCA_017431485.1 Parasporobacterium sp.
CCTCCATTTCGTTGCAGAGGATTTTTGAAAATCATGCATAGCGTTGTATTTGGTACAGAATTTTCAGAAAAATCATGCATAGCCTTGAATTCGTTGCAGGCTGGAACAGATAGCGGATCAGCTCCGTTTTTTCAGATTTCCATCCGCCTTTTTCAAAACACTGCGGTAGGGCATGAGCATGCCTTCCGTCATTCGGCCGCCGATCTTTTTTTTCAGGGACTTGCTGCTCATCATGGCTCCCACCAGATACATGGCGGCAATCTTTCCCCTGTGCTTCTGCGGAAAATCATAGAAACCGTGTTTTTTGTAGAACCGGTGATCTTCCCGCATGAGGCCCTGCATCTGGTAGATCAGGTCCCGGAAGATCTTGAGCCCTCCCACGCCGTAGAAATTCTTCGGCGGAAGGTATTGGTTTTCGATGGCGTAGGATAATGTCTGCGCCATCTGATTGATCCCTCCATCGGGATCAGTCTGATCTGTTGCGATCCCCGCCAGGTAATTGCCGCCTACCTGGGCACGGGCTTCTATCAATGTCCGGAGGTTCGGTTCGCTGTCCAGATTTCCGCTGATCATATATCCCACAGGTTTTCCCATGGTCACGGTGCGGTGCCCGTTGCAGAACTGCCGGTCATCATAAAGTTTAAAGCGATATCCCATGGAATGGTCTTTGATGGCAAATGCATATACGATGGCCTCGGCGCTCTGGATGTTTTCCCGCAGGTATCGGTCAAATCCGTCTTTGTAAATGCAGGTTCCGTCCGAAGCGCAGTGAAAACACCCCATGCAGCCCCCGGCAAAGGGGAATTCTGCCAGATTGACAACAGACACCTCCCGGTCCATGACTGCCTCAAACCTGGCGATCATGGAATTCAGACTGCTTTTTTTCTCCCGGTCCGTATCTGTGACCACAACGATCTTTCCCGGCTTTTTTGTCTGGCTCTGTGCCGGAACATCAGCCATGACAGCGCTCGGCAGACAACCGTTCTTTATCGGATAGAAAGCCGGCTCCGCGAAATGATGCTCCATGTTCCACAGTACGAACCGGAAAAAGGAAAGGGCTTCCTTTCGGCCTTTCTCCTGCAGCAGATCCTCCATGTCTGCAGAAAGACCCTGCAGATACTTGAGTCTCAGATCCTCGCAGTTATCCCGGATGAACTGATGGGCAGTGCTGTCATAAAAATGCTTGGACGTAGAGATCTGGGTAGCATATTTTCCGGAAAGATCGAGTGCATGCTCCTTGATCAGTTCGATGAAACGGTGCAGCTGCGCCGGTACAAGAAAGGTATAAACAGGATAGCAGAAAAGCAGAAGATCCGCTTCCTTCAGCGCCTTTTCACATTCCGTAAAATCCTGCTTCATCTGCCGGATCTTCCGGCCTGCGTGCAGAAATGAAAATGTGACAGAGGGAAAAAACTTCTGTATATAAAGCACTGTCTGAAGCGTAATGCTGTCTTTCCCGGCAGGCGAACCGTTGATCACCAGTATATTCATGATAAAACCTCCCCGGTATTTCCGTAAATCTGTTCGTGGTGCCGGCGTATAAAAAAACTGACCGGACGGACCTCTCTATTGTAATGAAACAGATCAAAAATGCAACCGGATTTAACAGATTCCACTTGTGCAGGACCTGAAGATATATTAAAATCCTCATGTTTTTCCGGGAGGTATCTTTTATGCATTTTGAAATAAACTGGAAACGGGTCCTCATGAGCGTGATCGGCGTACTGGTCTGCGGGCTCAGCGTCGGGATCTTCAAACGGGCGGAACTGGGCGTTGATCCTTTTCAGTCGCTGATGAGCGGTCTGAATGTGGTGATCCCCATTAATTTCGGTACCCTGTATGTGATCGCCAATGTGATCCTTCTTGTCTTTGCCCTGATCTTTGACCGCCATAAGATCGGGATTGCGACTGTGATCAACCTGTTCCTGATCGGCTACGTGGCGGACTTCAGTCTGAACATACTGACGAAGATCATCCCACAGACGAATCTGCTGGGACGTTATATCCTGCTTCTGGTGGGAGTGGTACTGATGTGTCTGTCCTCAGCCTTTTACTTTACGGCGAACCTGGGCGTTTCCACATATGATGCGGTGGCGCTTGTGATATCGGAGCGGCAGAGCAAGGTGAAATTCCGCTATTGCCGGATCATCACGGATCTGATCTGCGTCCTGATCGGCGCCGGACTGTGTCTGATCGGCGGCTACAGCATTTCCCGGGTGTTTACCGTGGTCGGCGTCGGAACGATCATTACAGCGTTCTTTATGGGACCGCTGATCGAATTCTTCAATGTGCACGTCGCCCGTCCGTTTCTGGAAGGAAAGAAAAAAGCCTGAATCAGGAAACAGAACTTGCAAAAAGCACAGACCATTGTGCTTGACAGCAGTTCATGCCCGGAATAAAATAAATTCTGAACTCAATAATGTGAGGCAGGGGTGCTGACGATCCGCCGGCTGAGACCATGACTTGAGCCATGGAACCCTGAACCTGATCCGGATAATGCCGGCGTAGGAAGTCTGATGAAAGGTTGGAAAACCGTTATGCGCCGGATGTGCATAACGGTTATTTTATTGCTATGAAAAAAGTGCTGTCCAGGTTATCACCGGCGATCGTGATCGTTTCACTGCTGGTTATATGGGAACTGGTGGTGCGGATCGCAGATCTTCCGGTATATCTGCTGCCGTCGCCCACCAAGATCTTTTCCGCCATGATCGCGGATTTTCCGACGCTTCTGTACCATTCAGGAGTGACGGTGCTGGAAGCACTGATCGGAATGGCGATCTCATTTGTCGTGGCGGTGATCGTCGGGATCCTGATGGACATGTTTCCTGCTTTCAAACGCAGCATTTACCCGATCCTTGTGGTCACTCAGACCATCCCGGTGATCGTGCTGGCACCGATCCTGATCATTTATATGGGATTTGGCTGGGGCCCGAAGATCCTGACCGTAGTGCTGATGTGCTTTTTCCCTGTGGTGGTCAGCTTCAGTGATGGACTGTCCCAGATGGATGAAAGCTATATCAATCTGATCCGCACTTATGGAGGCAGCCGGCTGCAGCTGTATCGGATCGTGAAGCTGCCGGCAGCGTTCATCGCGCTGCTTTCAGGACTGAAAGTGGCGGCAACCTACAGCATCTCCGGTGCTGTTGTGGGAGAGTGGATCGCGTCAGGGAGCGGCCTTGGGTATTACCTGATCAGGGCTAAGAATAATTATCTGCTGGACAAGGTTTTTGCCAGCGTGGTTGTGATCATTATCCTGAGCCTGCTGATGAACGGCCTGGTCAGATTATGCGGAAGGATCGCCCTGCCGCAGGCTGCCGGGCTGACATCCAAAACCAGGAAAAAACACGGCAGGATCCGCCGTCCCCTGAATTGAAGGGAAATGGATCCGTTTCGTTATACAGAAAGGAGTACCAAATGAAAAAAGCACTTGTAATCGTACTGGCCTGTGCGCTGATCGTATCGTTCTGCGCCGGAGCAGCAGCTGTCATGGCTGCAGAAGACAGCGGAATGAAAAAAGTCACCGTTATCCTGGACTATATCCCCAACACCAATCACAGCGGAATGTATGTTGCTCTGAACAAAGGATACTACGCAGAAGAAGGACTGGATGTGGAGATCATTGAGCCGACAGAAGGCGCTACCAATTCCCTGATCGCCAATGGCGTGGGAACCTTCGGGATCGCCTATCAGGAAGATGTGACCCTTGCATTGGCGGCAGATGATCCGCTTCCCTTAATGACCGTTGCCACACTGATCCAGCACAACACCTCCGGGTTTGTGACCCTGGCCGACAGTGGGATCGAGACGCCTGCAGACTGGGAAGGGAAAACCTATGCCGGCTGGGGCGGCCCCGGAGAAAATGCCGTGATCCGTTCCGTTATGGAGCAGGCCGGCGCTGATCCGGATAAACTGAACCTCGTCATCGCAGACGGGTTAGGGTTCGAATCCCTGGGAAGAGCCTGCGATATCATGTGGTTTTTCGAAGCCTGGGATAAGGTTGCCGCGGAGATGGCGGGGGTAGAACTTCATTATATTCCCTGTAATGAACTGGATGAGCGGCTGGATTACTATACGCCTGTGATCGTGGCAAATACGAAGACACTTGAGGAAGACCCTGAAATGGTGCGTGCTTTCCTGAGAGCGACACAGAAAGGGTATGAAGACTGCATTGCCGATCCGGACAGCGCGGCAGAGATCCTGCATCAGTATGCGCCGGATTATGATGCGGAAATGCTCCGGATCTCTCAGGAGATCCTGGCGGACAAATACATCGCAGATGCTTCGGCCTGGGGCGTCATGAAGGATGAAGTGTGGGATAATTACACGGAATTCATGGTGGAATATGGTATCCTGGAAGAGGCAATCCCGGCAGATACGTGCTATACCAATGCCTTCCTGCCGGATGCGGAATAAGCGCTGAGATCATGAAACTGCAGGTGGAACATGTCAATTATGCATACGGGCCTGATCTTCCCTGTGTTCTGAAGGATATTTCATTTTCCGTCAGAGAAGGGGAGTTTATCAGTCTGCTGGGGCCTTCTGGCTGCGGCAAATCTACTTTGCTGAATATTCTTGCGGGTATCCGGGATGATTACGAAGGAACGATCCGGATCGATGGAAACAGGGTCACCGGTATTTCTTCTCATTTTGCCTATATGCCCCAGAATGACCTGCTGCTTTCCTGGCGAACGATCCTGGACAATATCTGTCTGTACAGCGAGATCCATCATAAAAAGAAAGAGACCCTGCCTCGCGCCCGGCAGCTGATGGAACAGTTCGGCCTGCAGGGATGCGAGGGAAAATATCCCAATGAGCTGTCAGGCGGAATGCGTCAGCGGGCGGCATTTCTGAGAACTGCCTTATGCGAAGCGGATATCTATCTGCTGGATGAGCCTTTCGGAGCGCTGGATGTGATCACCAGGGGGGAAATGCAGGACTGGCTGAAGGACCTGTGCAGGAGCCTTCATAAGACCATCCTGTTGGTCACACATGATACGGATGAGGCCATCTATCTTTCGGACCGCATCCTGGTATTCGGCAGGACCGGTGAGGGGATCCGGGACGAAGTTGCGGTTATGGAAACAAGCAGAGACCGGGAATGGCTGTTTCGGCAAAGCAGCCTCAGAAGCCAGATCCACGGGCTTATCAGCGCAGGAGGATGACAGGTGCGGGAGGAGCAAGAACAAAGGGGCGCAGACTCCTTTTTCGATATCCATGCGCATATCTGCAGTTTCCAAGACTGCAGACTGGCGGAAGCAGAGATCCGGTATCGGAGAGCAGTCGGGATCCGGACTGTTTTCAGTGCGGGAACACCAAAAGAATGGGAGTATCTGCGGTCTATGCTGCCGCGTGAAGAGATTTCATTCGGTATCCATCCCTGGTATTCGGATCAGTATGAACCAGGGCAATATCAGGATCTATACCGGGAGTGTCTCGTGATCGGAGAGATCGGCATGGATACTCTGTGGTGCGATGTTCCCCTGGAACGGCAGAAAAAGGTTTTCGAAGCTCAGCTGCAGATCGCGGCAGACCTGGTAAAACCGGTGGTACTGCACACCAAGAACTGTGAAGCACAGATTGCGGAGATCATCAGGGACTTTCCCCGGCCGGTATTGGTACACTGGTATTCGGGAGATGAAAAAAGCCTGGCTGCCTTCCTGGAACTTGGCTGTTTCTTTACCCTTGGCCCGGATACGTCCCTTCAGGCGGACAGTCTGCTTCTGTCTCATGTCCCACCGGATCATCTGCTGACAGAAACCGATGGGATCGGAGCGATCAGGTGGGCTTATGAAGAAGCCGGCATTCCGGTGCCGGCTGAAGAAAAAGGAGCCGCTGAGTTCGAGCTGATCACCCGTACACTGCATGCCGGAACTAAGTGCTATGCACAACGTTTCTGCATGTCGGAAGAAGAAGCCCTGCGGCAGATCGAAAAGACATATACCGGTTTTTTACGGTATTGAATCGAAAAGGAGACCTTCATGCTATACATCATTCGTCATGGACAGACACAGCTGAACAAGGCCTTTGCCCTGCAGGGAAGGAGTGACCTTCCCCTGAACGAAGAGGGATGCAGGCAGGCCCGGGAAGCCGGATACTGGTTTGCGGAGCAGGGGATCATATTTGACAAAGTATATTCCAGCCCTTTGCAACGCGCCGTGAAGACAGCGCAGCTGTGCGCAGAGGGAGTTCCGGTTGTCCTGGATGACCGGCTGATCGAGATGGATTACGGCCCATATGAAGGAATGGACCTCAAAACGCCTCCGCCGGAGATCCTGGAATTCTTCAGTGATTTTGCGCATAACCCGGCACCGGAAGGCATGGAGCAGCTTTCCAGTGTTGTGAACAGACTGGGGGAGTTCCTGCAGGAGATCTGCGAAGAAGCAAAGGAGAAGAATATCCTCCTGTCGACTCATGCGATCGCGATGAAAGGAGCCCTGGAATATCTGACACCGGGATCGGACGGCTCATATTGGCCGAAGAATATCGGAAACTGCGCCATATATTATTCGGAGGTTCGGGAAGGAAA
>JAFRKZ010000140.1 GCA_017431485.1 Parasporobacterium sp.
ACGGCAAAGGTGATCAGGTTCTGGAGTGCCACCGGTATCGCAAGCCGGACCAGCGATCGATAGAAACTTTTGTCTCTTGTTAAAAGTGGGATTTTCATAAGTTAAAGGTATCGGATCTCCATCAGCGTCAGTCCCCTTGCAGCCGCTTTCGGTGCGGAAAGACGGCGGTCACGGCTGTCCAGGATCTCTTTGACATATTCCGGCGGATAAACGCCCATACCGACTTTTTCCAAAGTGCCTGCAATGATCCGGACCATATTATACAGAAAGCCGTTGCCGGAGACCGTGATCCGGATCAGCTTCGGCGGGTATTCCTTATTGGAAATGCTTTGTCCTTCCGTTTCAGCGGCAGCTTTTACACCGCTCCTGATCCAATCTGCATCCGGCTGCAGCCACTCACTTTCGATATCGATCCGATCGATCCTGCGCACAGTGGTCTTTTGCTGTCCTCCGGAACTGGAAAAGGCGATAAAATCATGCTCTCCCACCAGATAGGACGCCGCCTGCCTCATTTTCTCCACGTCCAGATAATAATACACATAGTCTGCATATAGCCTGAGGGTAGGCACATTGTACCGGCTGTTCAGGATATTGTACTGATATGTCTTGATACAGTCTGCATAGCGGGGATGAAAATCCTCCGGCACTTCTTCTGACCGGACGATCCTGATATCCTCCGGCAGCCCCTGGTTCAGCGCAAGACTGATCTTTTCCGGTGCGATCCGGGTCTGGGTGTAAAATGTCGCCACATTGCCGCGGGCATGGACGCCGGAATCCGTCCTGCTGGCGCCGCATACCGCGATCTCTTCCTTCAGGAGCTTTGACAGATGTTCGTTGATCACCTGCTCTACCGCAAGGCCGTTTTTCTGGATCTGCCAGCCAACATAAGCGGTTCCGTCATAGGCGATGATTAGTTTGATCTTTTTCATGCGGTCAGATCCTTCCTGCCTGCAGATATCGTTCCATCGTAAGTCGCAGGGCAATGACAGCCAGAAGAAACACTAAGATCAGCACGTAAGCGATCTTATCCCGTTTCTGATAGGTCAGTGGATGCAGCCTGGTACGCCCCTGTCCGCCGTGATAGCAGCGCGCTTCCATGGCAGTGGCCAGATCGGCTGCCCGCCGGAAAGCCGATACAAACAAAGGGATCAGGATCGGGACCATTCCTTTCGCCTTTTTTATAAAGCCGCCGGTTTCAAAATCCGCTCCCCGGGCCAGCTGCGCGTTGGTGATCTTATTAACTTCCTCCGCCAGGATCGGAATAAAACGAAGCGCAATGCTCATCATCATGGCGATCTCATGCGCAGGGAACCGGATAAACCGGAGATGGGAAAAAACTTTTTCCAATCCATTGGTCAGGGTTGTGGGGGTTGTGGTATAGGTCAGAAGGCCCGTACCCAGTATGACACAGATCAGCCGCAGTGCAAAAAAAGCTGCCCTTAAGATGCTGCTGTATGTCAGTGTCAGGATCCACCATTTCCAGATAATGGTTCCCGTTCCGGAAAACAGATTGAAGATCACCGCCAGTATGATCAGGATCAACGCAGGCCGCAGCCCTTTGATCATATAACCGAGAGGCACATGTGAAAGGCTGATCAGCACAGCCAGCACACCACCCAGAAGAAAGAATCCCCATATGTTGTTCATGATAAACAGAGCGGCAATATACACAACGACCCCCAGGAGCTTTACTCTGGGGTCCAGTCTGTGGATCACGGAATCCACCGGATAATATTGTCCGAGCGTGATATTTCGAAACATCGTACCTCTTTACCGCACTACTTTGGAAGTTGTGCATATTTCGTGCAGATGGCCTGCACCGCTTCCTCTATGGTGATACTGCCTTCCAGTCCCAGGGAAAGACACAGCTGTTCTGCCTGCGGGATATCAAGTCCCGCTTCCCTGAGCTTTTCCGGATGGGAAAACACTTCATGGGATTCCCCATCCATCAGAACGGATCCGTTTTCCATGACAATGATCCTGGAGGCATACTCTGCAGCCTCGTCCATGTTATGGGTTACCATGATCACTGTAGAATGATTGTTCTCCTGATATCTTCTGACCAGATCCAGGATTTCTTCCTTTCCGAGGGGATCCAGCCCGGCTGTCGGTTCATCCAGGATCAGGACCTCCGGTTCCATGGCCAGGATCCCGGCGATCGCCGCTCTTCTTTTTTCCCCACCGGACAGATCGAAGGGGGATTTTTCATAAGTCTCTTCCGGAAGCCCTACCTGCTGCAGCGCGATTTTTGCTTTCTCCAGGGCTTCTTGTTCTGACATTCCTTTGTTTTTCGGCCCATAGGAGACATCTTTCAGGACGGTCTCATCAAAGAGCTGGTATTCAGGGTACTGAAACACCACACCGATCCGGCAGCGGATCTTCTGGAGTTCTTTCCGGTCATTTGCGATGACACAGCCGTCATAACTGACAGTCCCCGAAGTCGGAACCTTAAGCCCGTTCAGGATCTGGACCAGCGTAGACTTACCGGACCCTGTACTTCCCGCAAGGGCGATGAACTCCCCTTCCCGGATGGTCAGGGCAACGTTCCTGAGAGCCTGTCTGGCATTGACCGTTCCCGGATTATATATGTAATTGACCTTTTCCAGTGTAATGATCATATTATGAATCTGATGTATTCGGGTTCTCGTTTTCTGAAATCCCCGCAAGGCAGGAGATCAGCTGCTTTTCTGTGATCACAGATGCCGGGATCTTCATACCTTTGCGCCTCAGCTCTTCAGCGATCTGACAGATTACCGGGAGCTTCAGCCCTGCTTCACGGATCTCCGCACTTTTGCAGAACACTTCTTCCGGCGTCCCGCTCAGCAGGAGCTTCCCTTTATGCATGACAAACACGCGATCTGCATGAACTGCCTCCTCCATAAAATGGGTAATGCAGATTATGGTGATCCCGTGTTTCCGGTTCAGTTCCAGAACCGTATTCATGATCTCCCTGCGTCCCTTCGGATCAAGCATCGCAGTACTTTCATCCAGAACAATACAGGCGGGCCTCATCGCCAGGATCCCGGCAACAGCAGTCCTTTGTTTCTGTCCGCCGGAAAGGTTGGCAGGGTTTTCCTTTTCCAGCCCGCTAAGCCCCACAGATGCCAGTGCCTCTTTGACCCTTTCTTCCATATCCTCTGACGGAAATCCGATATTCTCCAACCCGAAAGCAACTTCTTCTTCGATCTGGGAAGCAACCATCTGATTGTCTGGGTTCTGAAACACCATCCCCACCTGCGCACGAATCTCCCACAGATACCGGTCGTCCCGTGTATCCATGTCACCGATCCAGACGGATCCCTCATCCGGGACCAGAAGGGCATTCAGATGCCTGGCCAGGGTGGACTTCCCTGATCCGTTGCTTCCCAGGATGCAGATAAACTGCCCTGCCGCCACATCCAGGCTGACCTGGTCCAAAGCCTTAAGCTCTTCGAGGACGCTTCCTTCTTCCTCTTCCGTTTCTACCGGATAACTGTATGAAATTGTCTCGGTCCTGATGCGTCGTCCTTCTTTATTCATGCCTTCCGGATATGATTTTCCAAATAAGAAAACATTCAAAGATGTCTTCCGGTTCCCCGGAAGACATCCTGCGTTTTTCTGATGAAAAATGATACTATTAAACTAACTCGATCATAACTTCCATCGCGCCGTCGCCTTTACGCTGTCCGATCTTGATGATACGGGTGTAGCCGCCGTTGCGGTTAGCATACTTCGGTGCGATCTCATCAAATAACTTAGCCACAAGATCAACCTGCTCTGTGCCGCGCTTCTTGCCTGCAGCCTGCTCCGGTACTTTCTTTACGGGATAAAGTACCTTCAGCATTTCTCTTCTTGCATGAAGACGAGAGGGAGCGTCTTTCTTGATCTTCTTGTCTACTTCGTCAAATACAGCTACTTTCTTGCCGTCCTTAACTTCCGTTACTCTCTTGCCGTCCTTATCCTTACGGACAACTTTGGCTTTTACCGTTACTTCTTCGAAATTATCTTTTTCTCTGACTGCCAGAGTGATCAGGTGCTCCGCCTGTCTGCGGATCTCTTTCGCCTTGGCTTCTGTTGTAACGATCTTTCCATTATATAAAAGAGCGGTAACCTGGTTGCGGATCAAAGCCTTTCTCTGTGACGCTGTTCTTGACAGTTTTCTATATCCGGCCATAACCTTTGCCTCCTTGTGTTATAAATACTACTTACTACTGATTCTACTGACGTTATTCTCCATCAGTATTTGAGTTCTTTAACTCAAGACCTAATTCCTTCAGTTTTGCAAAAACTTCTTCTAAGGATTTGCGGCCAAGGTTACGAACCTTCATCATCTCTTCCGGTGTCTTGCTGATCAACTCTTCCACTGTGTTAATGGATGCTCTCTTAAGACAATTATAAGAACGAACCGAGAGTTCAAGCTCATCAATGTTCAGTTCAAGCACTTTCTCTTTGTTATCATCTTCTTTTTCCACCATGACTTCTGCTGTCTTGGCGTTTTCGGAAAGATTGATAAACAGGCTTAAATGCTCAGAGAGTACTTTTGCCGCCAGGCTGATCGCTTCATCCGGAGCGATCGCACCGTTTGTAAATACTTCCACGGTCAGCTTGTCATAGTCGGTGATCTGTCCTACACGGGTGTTCTCGATCTGGATATTGACTCTTTCCACCGGTGTATAGATGGAGTCTACCGGGATCACGCCGACAGCGGAGTTCTCCATAGCATTCTTTTCAGCACTTACATAGCCTCTTCCCTTGGTGATGGTCAGTTCCATGTAAAACTTGCTGTCTGCATTGTCCAGCGTTGCGATGACCAGGTCCGGATTGATGATCTCAATATCCTGATCCACCTGGATATCTGCTGCTGTTACAATGCCTTCGCCTGAAAAATCGATATAAGCGATCTTGGCTTCATCGGTCTTGCTGTTGTTTCTGATCGCAAGGTCCTTGACGTTCATGACGATCTCAGTCACGTCTTCCTTGACGCCGGGGATCGTTGTGAACTCATGCAGCACGCCTGCGATCTTGATCTGGCTTACTGCACAGCCAGGCAAGGAAGAAAGCATAATCCTTCTTAAAGAATTTCCAAGAGTTGTCCCGTAGCCTCTTTCCAAAGGCTCTAAAGTGAATCTGCCATATTTCTTATCTTCTGATATTTCACAAACCTCAATATTTGGCTTTTCAAATTCGAACATGGGCCCTCCTTGTGTTTTTCTTTACTTAGAGTACAACTCGACGATGAGCATCTCATCAACAGGAACATCGATTTCTTCTCTTCTCGGTAAAGAATTAATGGTAACTTTGAGATTCTCCTGATCGGAAGTCATCCATGCAGGCACTAATCTGCCGCCTGTTACTTCAAGGATATCTTTATATCTTACGGATTCCTTGCATTTTTCCTTTACTTCGATCACATCTCCTGCCTTGATCCTGTAGGACGGGATATTGACGCCTTTGCCGTTGACAAGCAGCTGCTTGTGGTCAACGATCTGACGTGCTTCCTGTCTGGTTCTTGCAAAGCCTGCACGGAACAGGACATTGTCAAGTCTTGTCTCAAGGATCATCATCAGGTTTTCACCTGTCTGGCCTTTCATCTGTTTTGCCTTAAGGTAATAGTTCTTGAACGGTTTCTCTAATACACCGTAGATGAATTTAGCTTTCTGCTTTTCTCTTAACTGAAGGCCGTATTCACTCTTTTTGCCGGGGCGTCTGCCGTTTGCGGCGCCTCTCGTTGATTTTTTATCGATTCCTAAATAAATTGGATCCAATCCAAGTGATCTGCATCTTTTAAGAACAGGAACTCTATTAACTGCCATTTTCTACGCACCTCCAATCAGACTCTTCTACGTTTCGGCGGACGGCATCCGTTATGCGGAACCGGCGTCACATCACTAATACTTGTTACATGAAGCCCATTAGCCTCCAGTGCGCGGATCGCTGCTTCTCTTCCTGAGCCAGGGCCTTTTACGAATACTTCAACGTATTTGAGTCCGTGTACTAAAGCTGCTTTAGTAGCAGTTTCAGCTGCCATCTGAGCTGCATAAGGTGTAGATTTCCTTGAACCTCTAAATCCAAGACCGCCCGCACTAGCCCATGAAAGGGCATTACCTTCAGTATCGGTTAACGTAACGATCGTATTGTTAAAGGATGACTGAATGTGGGCCTGTCCCCGTTCAACGTTCTTCTTAACGCGCTTTTTGGTCACTTTTTTCGTAACTTTTTTTGCTGCCATTTTCTAAACTAACCTCCCTTATGATGGGTCCCCGTTCCGGTTTATATTCATCTCGAATTCCGGATAGGGTTACTATGAATTATTTCTTCTTGTTTGCAACAGTTCTCTTCGGTCCCTTACGTGTTCTGGCATTGTTCTTTGTGTTCTGCCCGCGAACAGGAAGGCCCTTACGATGACGGATGCCTCTGTAGCATCCAATCTCCTGAAGTCGCTTGATATTCAAAGCAACATCTCTTCTTAATTCACCTTCAACTTCGTAACCTTCTTCGATGACTGCGGAAAGCTTTCTTACTTCTTCATCAGTAAGATCTTTCACACGAGTGTCGGGATTAACACCTGCAGCGGCAACGATCCTGGTTGCGGATGTTCTGCCGATACCGTAAATGTAAGTTAATCCGATCTCGATACGTTTGTCTTTTGGTAAATCAACTCCGGAAATACGAGCCATTTATTCTACCTCCATTAATCTTTTCAGGTAATTAACCCTGAACCTGTTTATGCTTTGGGTTCTCACAGATGATTCTGATCTTACCTTTTCTTTTGATAACTTTGCACTTTTCACAAATTGGTTTAACTGATGCTCTTACCTTCACGTCAAACTCTCCTTTCTTAAAAAGTATTCCTATTTGTCTCTCCAGATGATCCTGCCCTTGGTCAGATCATAGGGTGACATCTCTAACGTAACTTTATCACCGGGTAATATTCTGATATAGTTCATACGCAGTTTGCCTGAAATGTGCGCCAGCACAACATGCCCGTTTTCCAGTTCCACCTGGAACATGGCATTTGGTAATTTTTCGATTACTTTTCCTTCAAGTTCAATTACATCTGCCTTTGACATACTACCTCCTTATAGTGATAAAATCTCGGGTTCACCGTCTGTGATCAATATGGTGTTTTCGTAGTGGGCCGAAAGACTTCCGTCTTCCGTTGTACATGTCCAGCCATCGTCGCTGAACAGCACATCCCCCCGTCCGATATTGATCATGGGCTCGATGGCGAGTGTCATCCCTGCCATGAGCAGAATTCCTTTTCTCTTCTGAGGATAATTAGGAATCTGTGGTGATTCATGCAATTCCTGGCCAATCCCGTGGCCAACCAGATCTCTTACGACTCCGTAGCCTCTTTCGATACAGTAGTATCCGATGGCATTGGAGATATCATGTAAATGATTGCCTGCTTTGGCAAATTTGATCCCTTCAAAGAAACTCTGTCTGGTTACTTCGATCAGATCAAGTGCCTCCTTTGATACATTGCCCACGGCATGGGTCCTTGCCGCATCGCTCTGATATCCTTTGTGGATCAGTCCTATATCCAGACTGACGATATCCCCGTCCTTTATGATCCTGTCCTTTTTCGGGATACCGTGCACTACCTCATCATTGATAGATACACACACCGATGCAGGATATCCTTCATAGTTCAGGAAGGAAGGAACAGAACCTGTCTTTCTGATCAGTTCTTCTCCGATCTTATCCAGATCCCAGGTAGAGATTCCGGGAGAGACCTCTTCCGCCAGTCTGTTGTGCACTTCTGCCAGAAGTTTTCCGGCCTCCCTCATCAACTCTATTTCCCGGTGACTTTTTATCGTAACTCCAGGCATATCAATTACGCTCCTAATATTGCTGCGATCGCGTCAAATACTTCATTCATCTGGACCGTTCCGTCGACTTCCCTCAGGAGTCCGAGCCCCTGGTAGTATTCGATCAGCGGCTGGGTCTGCTCATGATAGACATCCAGTCTTTTCTTAACGGTCTCCGGCTTGTCGTCGTCCCGTAAGATCAGGTCGCTTCCGCATTTGTCGCATTTGCCTTCTGTCTTCGGCGGGATATTGACCAGGTGATAAGTCGCACCGCAGGATACACAGGCTCTTCTTCCGCCCATTCTTTCAATGATGTTCTGGTCCGGAACTTCAATGTCGATGGCATAGTCAAGTTCCGTTCCCATCTCTTTCAGGGCTTTTGTCAGGGCTTCGGCCTGAGGAATGGTCCTCGGAAATCCGTCCAGGACGAATCCGTCCCTGGCATCCTCCCAGGTCAGCCTGTCTGCTACCAGGTCAACAACCAGCTCATCCGGTACCAGAGCTCCCTGATCCATATAGGTCTTTGCTTTCTTACCAAGCTCAGTCCCTTCTTTGATATTGGCTCTGAAAATATCACCGGTGGAGATATGCGGGATGCTGTACCTCTCTGCAATGATCTTGGCCTGGGTGCCTTTGCCGGCACCCGGACATCCTAACATAACAATCTTCATGCCGCACCTCACTCTTTCGCCAGGAATCCTGAATAGTTACGAACGATCATCATAGATTCGATCTTCTTGGCCGTTTCAAGGATAACACCTACAACGATGATCAGTGACGTTCCGGCGAAGGACAGCGATGCATTGAAAATGCCGGAAACCAGCATCGGGACCAACGCAACGATGATCAGTCCTACCGCGCCGATAAAGATGAGATATTTCAGGATCTTGGCGAAATACTCCTCTGTCGGCTTTCCGGGTCTGATACCCGGTACAAAACCGCCCTGTTTCTTGATATTGTTTGCTACTTCCATCGGATTAAAGGTAATCTGTGTATAGAAGTATGCAAAGAAGATGATCAGGGCAACATACAGGATGAATCCCAGTGTATACTTCATCGCCTGCGGCCGGAACCAGTAGCTGGATGAGAAGTAATGGGTCCATTCCGGTGACTGTCCGCCTGTCGCAAAGTTTGCGATCAGTACGGGGAACTGGAACAGGGATGCTGCAAAGATGATCGGGATAACGCCTGCGGTGTTAACCTTCAGCGGAATATGAGAAGACTGTCCGCCGTATCTTCTTCTGCCCTGCATTTTCTGGGAATACTGGACCGCGATCCTTCTTTCACCATCCTGCAGGTATACGATAAATGCAACAACTGCTATTACCAGTGCAATGATCACGATCACTGCCACGACCGCCATACCGACTGAACTTGCACCTGCTACAAACTGCTGATACAGGGAAGCAAAGTCATTGGGCATGGTGGATACGATATTGATCAAAAGGATAATGGAAATACCATTTCCGATACCACGTTCGGTGATCTGCTCGCCCATCCACATAATGAGCACTGCACCTGCGGTAAGGATCAGAATATTGCTGATGATCGTCCAGGTATAGGTGGGTGCTGTCCTGCTTCCGAATACGCCCTGACGTCCGAATCCGATCGTCATTGCCGTACTTTCAAGCAGTGCAAGTCCTACTGTCAGATAACGGGTGATGTTTGCAATTTTCTGTCTTCCGTCTTCTCCTTCTTTCTGCAGTTCCTCCAGTTTCGGAAATGCGATCGTCAGGAGCTGAATGATAATGGATGCAGTAATATATACTGTAATGTTAAGCGCGAATATGGACATGGAACTGAAAGATGAGCCTGTAAGGGCATCAAAGAATCCAAAT
>JAFRKZ010000141.1 GCA_017431485.1 Parasporobacterium sp.
ACGGCCGGAGCGATGGTGTCCGCACTGCCCAGGGATTCGATCCCTACGGTATAGCCTTCGTTTTCGATGGCAAATGCGATCACTTCCGTGTTGTCATTGGCCCAGCAGGCGCCGGTGCCGTTTTCAAATGCGCTCTTCGCCGCTGCGTAGGTATCAAACTTCTGGAGCAGGATCTCCGGATTGTTCTTGACCAGATAGGTTTCTGCCGTGGTACCGGAGATGACGATGACTCTGTCTTCCGCGCCAAGTTCGGACAGATCCCTGATCACACGGTCATCAGGGGATACGATCCCCAGCGCCACATTCATATAGGGAAGCGCAAAATCCACTTCCTGCGCCCTTTCTTCGGTGACCGTAAAATTGGCCAGGATGATATCCACCTTACCGGTCTGCAGATACTCGATCCGGTTGGCGGCTTCGGTAGAAATGTAATTAATCTCAACGCCGAGATCCTCGGCAAGACGCTGCGCAAAATACACGTCGTATCCCTGGTACTCGCCGTATTCATCCACATATCCGAAAGGAGATTTATCTGAAAACACGCCGATGTTGATCGTGCCGCTTTCCTTGATCTCATCAACAGTCCTGTAAACGACATCTTCTGCCGCAAAGGCATACCCTGCCAGCAGCCCTGCTGCCACAACAGCTGCCAACGTGATCGCTGCGATCTTCCTGATAATCTTCTTCATGTTAGGTTGTCCTTCTTTCTCTTGTTTTATTTCTGCTTCGATACGGTCGTTTCTTTCTCGGTATCGTCAGCTTTTTCATCACTTTCAAAAAGATCCAGCAAGGCGGGATCATACAGTTTTCCGTCCCGTTCCAGGAGCACCACGTAGCGGTAAGCATAATCCCTCGGATAGTCGATGCAGGTGACCAGCATGATGACATGAGAATCCTTGTTCAGCTCCCGGGCTATGGTCTTATAGGTCATGACCCCTTTATCTTCGTCATCGGCGGAATCGTTGTCTTTCTTTCCGGCAGCCGCAGCTGTACCGTCCTCAAACGCTTCCTCATTTCCGATGACCGACGCCGCATCTACCGTGACCGGCTCCTTCTTCTCATCGGCCGGTTTCTTTTTGGGATCTTTTCCATCCTCGGTTCTGCCGGCGATCCTGTCGATCTCATCGATCAGGACCTGGAACTGTTCGTCATCCGCTTCAAACGTAGAAAACAGATCGCTTTCGATCTTGATCTGCGCTGCGGCATAAACCTGATACAGATACGCCTGGTCTTCGATGAAGATCTCGAATGTGGGATGCTCTTTGTAATATTCCTCGTTCTTATAGGAGGTAATGCTGCCGAACATGGATTTGTCATCCATATTATGGCCGTAGATCGTGGAATAGCGCCCTTTCAGTCCCTTCGGAAAACGGCTGTCAACAAACAGCGTTCCTGCCACATTGTATTTCCCGTTGATCATATTACGAAGATACTGGTTGTTATCTTCGCCCTGCACCACCGGATAGGACATGATATCTTCCTGATAGATCCATCCGACAGAATCCTCACAAAGGCCCAAGAGCGCGTCAAAATTAAGGGACAGCGAAGCAAAGCGGAACATATACGATGTTTGTTCCGTTTTTTCCGCCTCCTCCCCGGAAGGATAGACTGCCCACGCCGGATCAGCCGGATGGGTTCCTCCGATGATCTGCACCGGCTCTCCCGGCGTATAGATCACCTGCGCCTTTTCCCCTGCCTGTTCTTTCAATGCTCCGTCCGGCACCTGCTCTGTGATCTCCTGCTCCGGCGCCAGTTTTACGGATGCCTTTCTGGGGGTAACCACCAGCTCCTCGATCTCTGCATACAGGTCATTTGCTTCATCGTAGGAATTGTCGATCTGCACCAGCTTATAAACGCTGAATCCGATCAATCCCACTGCCACGACCAGGATAATAATGATCGCAGCCTTAAAGCCTTTGGACATTTTCTTTTTCTGTTTTTTCATATCCGATCATCCTTTACTGAAAAAACTACTGGTTATTTATGATAGCCACGATCCTGTTGCCGGCAGCCTCCAGGTCGTAGACCCAGATCCACTCGCCGTGTTCATCGATCATCGTGGTAAGATCCGTATCATAATCGATATCCGGTATGACATTATTGACGATCTGATAAGATGACAGCGGAAGGCTGATCACCTTGATGATATCCAGAACGGACATGGAGATCTCAGAGGTCTCCAGCACCTTAAACAGGACCTGCAGCCACTGAAGGAAATTGCTCCCCTTCAGTTTGGCCAGGATCTCTCTGATGACTTTCTGCTGCCTGCCGGCTCTGATCTTGTCCGAGTCGATCTTGCGGATCCGGCTGTACAAAAGCGCCTGCTCCCCGTTCAGGGTATTGAGGCCTTCCGTCACCGGCTCTGATGCATAGGAATTAATGAAATACACCTCATCTTCGGTCAGTTCGATCTCGATGCCTCCCAGGATATCGATCACATCTTCCAGCGTGGTAAAATCCACTGTCACATATTCTTTCAGATCCAGGCTGAAATTCTGATTGATCGTTTTGAGAGCGAGATCCGCGCCGCCGTATTTATAGGCCGCGTTGATCTTCTGCGGCTCATGCCCTTCGATCGCCGCCTTGGTATCCCGAAGGATCGATGTCAGCTTGATCTCTTTGCGGTCCTGATCGACCGTCACGATCATGATCGTATCGCTCCGGTTGTCGTCTCCGGAATTCTCTCCGCTGAGACCAAACAGCACGAAATTGTACCCGTTCAGTTCTGCCGGTTCTTTATTGGAGGTATTCAGGCCTCTCGTGGAGCTCTCCGGCTGAATCTGCACCTCTTCCTGGACCGGCTCCGCAGGATCGGCGTCTTTTGCTGTTCCCTCCTCCGGTTCCGTCATCTCCACATCATAGGCGTCCCCTGTTTCCCGGGGCTGCAGCACGCTGCTTGCAGGTGTCTGCGTTTCTTCGGCAAATGTGCTGATACTCACAGGAAGGAGCATTGCCAGCGTTAACAGCAATGCGATCCCCGCCCGGATACTACTCTTGTGCATGTTTCTTTCCATCCTTCTGTATCGTTTTTCCGTCATATGGCGACGGAACTGTTACTCCGTCTTTGCTACCACATGATCCTTGTCTTTCCAGATGTGTCTCTCCGGAACGACGCCCCGCACACAGGAGGTGGGGTAAATATTGGAATCGCGGCCGATCACCGAACCCGGATTCAGTACAGAGTTGCATCCGACCTCCACCCGGTCGCCCAGCATGGCGCCGAATTTCTTTCTGCCGGTCACGTACTCTTCCTCACTGTCTTTCACAATGACATTTTTCTTGTCGCTCTTTACATTGGAGGTAATGGAGCCGGCGCCCATATGCGCCTTGAATCCCAGAATGGAATCGCCCACATAATTGTAATGCGGCACCTGCACATTGTCGAATAGGATCACATTTTTCAGCTCTGTGGAGTTGCCCACCACACAGTCGTTGCCTACCAGGGCTGACCCTCTGATAAAGGCAGAAGGCCGCACTTCCGTACGGTGGCCGATGATGCAGGGGCCTCCGATGTAGGCAGTATGGTTGTACAGATTGGCGTCTTTGGCGATCCATACATCCTCTGCCGGATGGTCGTATTCTTCTTCCGGAAGGCTCTTTCCGATCTGAAGGATCAGATCCTTGATCCCGGCCAGAGCTTCCCAGGGATATTCAAACTGCCGCAGATAGTCTGCTGCCAGTGTATGGTCCAGATCATACAGATCAACGATCTTTACTGCCATTATTTTCTGACCTCCTTCAAATGTCCTGACGCTGCCATCGCAGCGATGATGCGGTCTACATTTTCCTCTGCCTCCGCATCGGATCCTGCTTCCGCCATGACTCTCAATACCGGCTCCGTGCCGCTGGCACGCAAAAGAACCCGGCCGTTGTTGCCAAGGCTTGCCGTACAGTCGTCACAGGCTTCCAGTACCTTAGGATCTTTCAGGGTCGCTTCCTTATCATCCACGACAACATTTTTCAGGACCTGCGGATACATATCGCAGCCCTTTGCCAGGATGGACAGCGGAAGCTGGGTCTTGATCATGACGTTCATCAGCATGATCGCAGTGACCATGCCGTCGCCGGTGTGAGCGTAATCCCGGAAAATGATATGGCCGGACTGCTCGCCGCCCAGAGAGTATCCCTTCTCCTTCATGCATTCATATACATAACGGTCGCCGACCTTGGTCTTTTCGTACTTGATCTCGTTGTTGTCCAGGGCTTTGTAAAGGCCGAAGTTGGACATGATGGTGGTCACGATGGTGTCGTCTTTCAGACGTCCTTTTTCCTTCATGTATTTCCCGCAGATGTACATGATCTTGTCGCCGTTGACCACATTGCCGGTCTCATCCACGGCCAGGCATCTGTCGCCATCGCCGTCAAATGCAAATCCGACGTCCAGCATGTTTTCCCGTACGAACTGCTGAAGCCCTTCGATATGGGTCGAACCGGCGTTGAAATTGATGTTCAGACCGTTGGGGTTGTTGTTGATGACCTTCGGCTTTGCTCCGAGAGCGTCAAATACCGCACGTCCGATCATCCAGGTACTGCCGTTGGCACAGTCGATACCGACCTTGCAGTTTTCCAGGGACTTCTCTGCCAGATTGGTAAGATAACCGATATAGCGGTTACGGCCGAAATAGAAATCCTCCACTTTGCCGACGGCGTCGCCTGTGGCGTAGGGGATCTCCGGGATTATCCCATCGATGTAATCCTCGATCGTATCCTGCAGCTTATCGTCCATCTTCTCGCCTTCCCCGTTCAGCAGCTTAATGCCGTTGTCAAAATACGGGTTGTGGCTGGCGGAGATCATGACGCCGCAGTCAAACTTTTCGTCATTTGTAATATAACTGATACAGGGAGTAGTCGTTACGTGGATCATATATGCGTCCGCGCCGGAAGCTGTGATGCCTGCCGCCAGGGCGTGCTCAAACATATAAGAGGACCGTCTGGTGTCCTTACCGATCACGACCCTGGCTCTTCCTTCGCCTGTATGGTTTTTCCCAAAATGGTATCCGAGATACCGTCCCGTCTTAAATGCATGCTCGGCAGTCAGTACTTCGCCTGCCTTTCCTCTGAAACCATCTGTTCCGAAATATCTGCCCATTTGTAAATCTCCTAACTATTAAATGTATTCCTTTAACGTGCTAAAAAATTCATTTTATTTTAATCGATTCTCCTGCTGTTTTCAATACTCCGATCTCATCAGACAGGAAAAAACAAGAAATGCGGTCTTCATGGCGTCATGCCGGATTTTCCCGTTTTCAACGCTGAAAATGTCGTCTTCGATGATCTTTGCCCCCATGGGTTCGATCTTCTCCCTGTCCAGTCTGACCAGGGTCTTGTTCTCGGTCTGCAGGTATTTGGCTGCCACCTTCTCATCGATCTGCGCATGATTGCTGACCACCAGGTCGATTTTCCGCTTCCCGAGATATTTGTTCAGGATCGCCAGATGGTCGCTGACATTATAGCCGTCCGTTTCCCCGGGCTGCGTCACCAGATTGGACACATACATGATGGGCGCCCTGGCATTTTCCAGTGCGGCAACGATATCCTTCGCGATCAGATGGGGCAGGATGCTGGTATACAGACTTCCCGGACTGAAGATGATCAGGTCGCTGTCTGCGATCCTTTCCAGGATCTCCTCGCTGATGCGGATATCATGGTCGTAGGACAAGGTGGAAATGTAACGGATGTTTTTACTCACATCCACCTGCCCGTAGAATTCCTCGTCGCTCAGATATCCTTTCCCGACCAGTTCCACCTTCTCCTCTGTCAGGGGAAGGACGGCGCCCCGAACTTTCAGGAGCTTTCCCATGTATCTGGCTGCCTCTGTCAGGCTTCCCTTCTGGTCGATCAGAGCGGTCAGAAGGATATTCCGCACCGGATGATTATCCAGCGAGGTGCCGCCTTTATGAAACCGATAGCTTAAGAGCCGGACAAAATCCTCATCTACATTGGCCATGGACAAAAGGACCTTTCCGACATCTCCTACCGCCGGAATGCCGTATTCTTCTTTTAATACGCCGGTACTGCTTCCGTTGTCGCTGACCGCGATCACCGCCGTAACTTCCACCGGAAACAGCTTCAGTCCTGACAGAAGGCATGAAAGGCCTGTCCCTCCTCCGAGAACAATCACTTTCTTCATGATCAGATATCCTTTCTATAAGCGGCAAATGCAGACGGCAGCGCGTAATGCTCCTTCTGCTCCCCGGCATCTGCAAACACCAGTTCCTCCATTGCAGCTCTTTGTTTCTGCTCTTTTGTGGCAAAGGCTTCCTCTTCCACCAGCACGGAATAGCCGATCATATGCCATTCTACATGGGAGAAGATATGCACGGAATCTGCAAGCCTTTTGATCCGCAGGGGCGAATACCCCATGTCACGGACCAGGCTGATCACCTGGGATTCGCTCAAATGCCCCTGCTTGTTCGGAAATTCATAGAGTCCTGCCAGCAGTCCTTTTGAAGGGCGTTTGTGCAGCGCGATCTTATCGCCGTCCCGGATCAGAAGGATCGTCTTCTCTTCTTTGCGGCGTTCCTTCTTTTTCGCACGGACCGGGAGTTTATCGGTGAGCTGCATCTTTCTTGCCAGGCACAGGTCCCTCCAGGGGCAGATCTCACAATTCGGCGCCCCATTCGGGACACACACCAAAGCGCCCAGTTCCATCAGCGCCTGGTTGAAGATACGGGGAGAAATGGACGGGATTTCTGCCTTTTCGCTGCCGTCCCGGCGGGCGCTTTCCTTGCCAGCGTCTTCCGGTTCTGTGTCTTTCGGGCTGCTGCAGCATTCTTTCAGAAGTTCCCGCAACAGCCTTTCTGTTTCCTTCTTAAATCCCGGATCCAGGATGTCCGTATCGTCGGCGCTGACCCTTGCAAGAACCCGCAGCACGTTGCCGTCCACCGCCGGTTCCGGCTTTTCATAAGCCAGTGAAGCGATGGCACCTGCCGTATAACTTCCGATCCCTTTCAGTTTCAGCAGCGTCCCGTAATCGTCCGGGATCCTGCCGTCATATTCCTGCATGATCTGGACCGCAGCCGCATGCAGATTTCGGACCCGGCTGTAATAGCCGAGTCCTTCCCATAGTTTCAGATAAACATCTTCTTCGCACTGCGCCAGCGCCGTCACATCCGGAAGCGCTTTTATAAAACGAGTATAATAGCTTTTTACCGCTTCCACCCGGGTCTGCTGCAGCATGATCTCCGAGACCCACACGTGATAAGGGGTCGGATCATCCCGCCAGGGAAGTTTCCTGGCATTTTGCAGAAACCAGCCGCACAGCGGCTGGATCAGTTGTGTCAGATCATATTCATGCAGCAAAAGTGATATTCTCCATTTATTGATGAGTGCGTGTGTTTGTTTGTCTATGCCGGTCTGTGCCGGTCTGATATTGTCAGTCTATGTTTGTCTGCGTCTGCCTGTGCTTGTCTGCCTGCGCCTGCACATTTTCTCCGATTGTGTACCTCGATTGCACAATAATTGAGTTTGTGTACGGCATTCTGATCATTTTACAATGCCGGGACACCAAAAACCCATCAATTTTCGTGCTTTTTGGCACACAATCGGACTTTTTCTGTCATTTGCCTCCAAAAAGAGGTACACAAACGCACTTTTTTCGGTCATGTGGTCATGTGGTCATGCGGACTGGCATCCCGGCATGGCGGTACATGATCGAAATGATCTTGTCATCATCGATATCTTACAGATTGATCTCTGCGGTATCCTTCTTCACGCCTTCGATCAGCGGACGGATCTCTGCCAGGAACTCTTCCACCTGGGCCGAGCAGCGGCCGATGTAGGCGCTGGGATCCAGGGCTTTGGTAAGCTCTTCCTCAGTCATATTGAAGGCCGGCTCCTGCGCCAGAAGAGACAGCAGGTTGCAGGGGAGCCCGTTCTTCATGTTGGCAGTTGCCTTCATGGAGCACTCCCTTATGATCTCGTGGAGTTCCTGCCGGTTGCCGCCGCGGCGGACGCCTTCCATCATGATATTTTCTGTTGCGATAAAGGGAAGATATTCATTGACGGTCCGCTCCACGATCTTTTCATTGACTACCAGGCCGTCAGATACATTCTGCGCCAGTCTGAGGATCGCATCCGCGCACAGGAATCCCTCCGGCAGGGAGATCCTTCTGTTGGCAGAATCGTCCAGGGTCCTCTCCAGCCACTGGGTGGATGCGGTCATGGGAGCGTTGGCAGCATCTGCCATGAGATATCTTGCCAGGGAGCAGATGCGCTCTGAGCGCATGGGATTTCTCTTATACGGCATCGCAGAGGATCCGATCTGGTTCTTCTCAAATGGTTCTTCCACCTGCCTGTCATGCTGAAGCAGACGGATGTCATTGGCCATGCGATAGCAGCTCTGGGCAATGGAACTGAGCACATTCAGGATGCGGCTGTCCAGTTTTCTGGGATATGTCTGGCCGCAGACTGCGAACAGCCTGGAGAAGCCGAACTCTTCGCTGATCAGGCGGTTCATTTCCCGGATCTTTCCCTCATCTCCGTCAAACAGTTCCATGAAGCTGGCTTCGGTACCGGTGGTTCCGCGGCAGCCCAGGAACGGCATCTGTTCTGTCACAAAATCAAGCTCCTGCAGATCCGTCACAAAATCCTGCATCCACAGCGAAGCTCTTTTTCCCACGGTCACCAGCTGAGCCGGCTGATAGTGGGTATAGCCCAATGTGGGCAGCGCTTTGTAGCGATCCGCAAAATCCGCCAGGTTGGCGACCACTTTCAGCAGCTCTCCCCTCAGATAGCGAAGACCGTCCCGGTAAAGGACCAGATCCGCATTGTCCGTCACATAACAGCTGGTTGCGCCGAGATGGATAATGCCGGCCGCAGACGGCGCCACCTTTCCATAGGTATAGACATGTGCCATGACATCGTGGCGCACTTCCTTTTCCCGCTGTGCCGCACAGTCGAAATCGATCTCATCAATGTGATCTTCCAGTTCTTTGATCTGCTCTTCCGTGATGTTCAGCCCCAGCTTATGTTCTGCTCTCGCCAATGCGATCCACAGCCTTCTCCAGGTTTTGATCCTGGTCCGGGCGGAAAACAGTTCCAGCATATAGCGGGAAGCATAACGGGTAGAAAGGGGTGATTCATATTTATCGTACATAGATTCTCCTAACTTATCTCTTGATATAGGCGTCACGTTCCGGTCCTACGGACACGTATGTGATATGACAGCCGATGGCTTTTTCTACCATCTCCACATAGCTTCTGGCATTCTCCGGCAGATCTTCCCATTTGCGGACGCCGGAAATGTCCACGCCCCATCCGGGCACGTACTCGATCACCGGTTTCGCACTGTTCTGCGCAGCCGGGAACACAAAATCATCCGTGATCTCGCCGTTCAGCTCATAATGCGTACATACCGGGATCTGCTCCAGATAGCTTAGAACATCCAGCTTGGTCAGAGCAATATCTGTTGCGCCCTGGATCTGAACGCCGTATCTGGTAGCTACGATATCAAGAGGGCCGACACGGCGCGGACGTCCTGTCTTGGCGCCGTATTCATGTCCTACCTCCCTGAGTTTTTCAGCTTCCGGACCGAACATTTCACAGACAAATGGCCCTTCTCCTACACAGGTGGAATAAGCCTTTACCACGCCCACAACCTTGTCAAGTTTCGCAGAGGTAAGTCCGGATCCCACCGGCGCATAAGCCGCGATGGCATTGGAAGAAGTGGTATAAGGATAAATGCCGAAATCCAGATCCCGCAGCGCGCCAAGCTGCGCTTCAAACAGGATCTTCTTGCCGTCTGACTGTGCCTGGCGGAGGTATTTGCCGGTATCGCAGATATAAGGTTTCAGCTTCGCACCGAATTCCTCGATCCACGCCATCAGCTTCTCCATGGTATACGGTTCCGCCCCGTAGACGCCGGTCAGGGTCAGGTTCTTCCATTCCAGCAGTCCTTCCAGGCGCTCTTTCATAACTTCCGGGTAGAACAGTTCTCCTGCCAGGATGGTCTTCTTCTGATATTTATCTGAATAAAACGGCGCAATGCCCTGTTTGGTGGAACCGTATTTCTTATCTTTCAGTCTGGCTTCTTCCAGGCCGTCCAGTTCTCTGTGCCAGGGAAGCAAAAGGGACGCCCTGTCACTGATTCGGAAATTGTCCGGCGTCAGGGAAATACCCTGGTCCATGACCGTTGTCATCTCATCCCACAGGTTTTCCAGATCCACTGCAACCCCGTTTCCTAGGATATTCATCACACCGGGACGGAAAATACCGGAAGGCAGCAGATGAAGGGCAAATTTACCGTGCTCATTTTCCACGGTATGGCCTGCATTGCCGCCGCCCTGATAGCGGATCACGATATCGTAATCCTGGGTCAGCAGATCGACCATACGTCCCTTTCCTTCGTCTCCCCAGTTGATTCCTACAATTGCGCAATTTGACATGATATTCATCTCCATTCTATGATCTGCGCTTCGCTTTTTGCGAAAGCCGGCCGTCAGTGATTCCGATGTCAGATAAGCCTTGAGATCGGACTCTTAACTTAAAAATTATAGTGTAATCTGTCCTGCCCTGTCAACGTACTTTTCCTTCTGCAGACAAGGCGTTGAAAAAGGGGCTGAACCTTTCGGCTCAGCCCCTTTGTGGGTTCTTTTCAAAGATTATTCGTAGTACTCGTAATAGTCTTCGTAGTATTCGTCCTCGTAGGACTCTTCCTCGTAGTACTCGTCCTCTGCTGCGTAATACTCATCCTCGGAGTACTCGTCTTCGGAGTAATCGTCATAGTAGATGTCTTCATCGTCCAGGATCCTGACGTATGCAGTCGGATCGGTGTAGAACATATCGGAGATCTTGACGCCTTCGATCTCATTGGAGTCATGGATCACGTATTCATTGCCGTCTTCGTCTGCGCCGCCGTAGATTCCGACATGACCGCCGTTACGGTAAACGATTACGTCACCAGGCATCAGTTCGTCATAGGAGATCTGTGTGCCCCAGCTGCCGGTATCATACTGATAATCATCAGATGCTGCAGATGCATAGTATCCGAAGTTGTCATAAACCAGGTTTACGAATCCGGAGCAGTCTGTACCGGTTTCAAGAGATCTGCCGGCCCATACATACGGGGTAACGCCTACGCGGCTTGCTGCGAAGTCAACGATCTGCTGTCCGACAGAGCTTGCAGGATTGACAGTTGTTCTGGTAGCTGCCGGAGTCGTCGGCTCTTCCTCTACAGGCTCTTCATAAACCGGCTCTTCCTCTGCGGGCTCTTCGTATACCGGCTCTTCCTCTACAGGCTCTTCATAAACCGGCTCTTCCTCTACAGGCTCCTCATAAACGGGCTCTTCATATACAGGTTCCTCATATACAGGCTCTTCATAAACGGGCTCTTCGTATACAGGCTCCTCATAGACGGGCTCTTCGTATACAGGCTCCTCATAGACGGGCTCTTCATAAACAGGCTCTTCGTATACGGGTTCTTCGTATACCGGCTCTTCATAAACCGGCTCTTCGTATACGGGCTCCTCATATACAGGCTCTTCATACGTATCAACAAATACAGGCTCTGTATTAAGAACGGCGAGAGCAACAGGCTCTTCCACGATCTGTGTGTCCTCGATCACGGCTGCAACCGGTTCCGGTACAACAGTCGTCTCCACAACACTGCTGACGACAACGAGCTCTTCCACAGGCTCTGCGATCTCTGCAGGAGCTTCATATTCAGCGACTTCCGGAACATATACAACTTCCTCTACCGGAGCTGCTTCCTCTTCCAGAGCCAGTCTTCCTGCAACAACTGCAATGTCATTGGCATCTGCTACAGTATCAACTTTGATCCCTGCATCCTTCTTCTGATTAGCTAAAGAATACAATGAAAAAACTGAAATTCCCACTAATGCAACAACGACGACTGTACAAACAGCCAATCTCTTTGTTGACTTGTTCTGTTTTCTTTTCATATCTTTTCTCATTTCTTTGGTTTTTTTCGTTGCGACAGTTGCGATAAAAGCGCCATTTAGATTGACGCACACATAATATAGCACATTTCGTAATAATTTGTACACCCATTTTGTAATAAATGATTAACAAAATATTTCACAAAATTTCATCAATATGATGTGCACTTTAGCCAAGTTCCGGCCGTTTTGCAAGGTTTTCTCACTATTTGATGGCTTTTGCAAAATGCTTTTTCCACATTTGTTTCTTCCATGTAACATATTTTTACAAAAGTATTGACCTTTCTTCGCATGGGTTATCCACACTCTTCGCCCGTATTTTCGGGTTTTCTTTTCTTTTCCGTTATATTTTCTGGGTCCAGATTTAAAAAAAACGTAATAATTGTGCAAAACGCAGTGGATACTGTGGATAAACGAACAGTTGTTCCACAATCCCATTTTTTTGCATTTCCTGTCAGGATTTCTTTCTTCTAATCGCCCGGGTTCTCTGCTGCTTCTATGATCGCTGCAGCTCTGGCGTGCAGCGAAATCGACGCTATGCATGATTCGCAGAAATGCCCTGCATCAAAATCGAGGCTATGCATGATTTTTCAGGAAATACTGTAACAAAATCAACGGTATGCATGATTTTCCGAGATCCGCTGCAACGAAAACAACGCTATGCATGATTTTTGCCCTTATCAGGGAACAGAAATCATGCATAGCATCGTAAAACTTACAAAAAATCATGCATAGCGTCAAAAACGATGCAGGAACTTTTTCAAAATCACGCACAGCGCCAAAAACGATGCAGCTCTTATCCGTCAGCCAGCTCTAGCAAAAGAATCCCCCTTTAGTCAACTGGACACCGGCACCTCATTATAGTACACTTTTCATGGCGGCAGGCTATGTGCCTGCTGCCGGCCTCACCGAAAACATGTAGCAATACGGAGGAACAATTATGTATGATTATCTGATCGTCGGCGCCGGGATCTATGGCGCTGTCTTTGCCCGCGAAGCCGCAGAACGCGGATATACCTGCCTGATCATCGATAAACGGGACCATATCGGCGGCAATATCTATACAGAAAAGATAGAAGGCATCAACGTGCACAAATACGGTGCTCACATCTTCCATACCAACGACCGGAAGGTCTGGGCGTACGTGAACCGTTTTGCGGAATTCAACCGCTATACCAACAGCCCGGTCGCCAATTACCATGGGGAACTGTACAATCTTCCCTTCAATATGAATACCTTCTCGAAAATGTGGGGCGTGATCACCCCGCAGGAAGCCATGGATAAGATCGAGGAGCAGAAAAAGGCAGCCCTCTCCTCTCTCGCCGGGGTCACGCCGCAGGATAGTGAAGAGACCGCTGCGGAAAAGATCCGCGCCTTCGAACCTTCCAATCTTGAGGAACAGGCGATCTCCCTGATCGGGACCGACATCTATGAAAAGCTTATCAAAGGATACACCGGCAAGCAGTGGGGCCGCGCCTGCACAGAACTGCCAGCCTTTATCATCAAGAGGCTCCCTGTCCGCTTCACCTTCGACAACAATTATTTCAACGCCCTGTTCCAGGGAATCCCCGTGGGCGGCTATACAAAGATGGTGGAACGCATTATCGGGGATATCCCGGTGAAGCTCGGCGTGGATTATCTGAAAGAGCGGGATGCATACAGAAAACTTGCAAAGAAGGTCGTCTTTACCGGGCCTATCGACCAGTATTTTGATTACCGGCTCGGTGCTTTGAAATACCGCTCCGTGCGATTCGAAACAGAAGTGCTAGATATTCTGAACTATCAGGGAAATGCGGTCATCAACTACACAGACGCTGAGACTCCTTATACCAGGATCATTGAACATAAGCATTTCGAATTCGGCAAGGACGAGGATGGCAATGACCTTCCGAAGACCGTGATCTCCCGCGAATACTCTGCCGAATGGCAAGTCGGTGACGAGCCGTATTATCCGGTCAACGATGCAGAAAACGGCGCGCTGTTCCTGCAATATAAAGAAATGGCAGCCAAGGAGCCCGATGTGATCTTCGGCGGACGCCTGGGAGAATACAAGTATTACGATATGGACCAGGTCATCGCGAAGGCATTGGCGGATGCAGACTGTATCCTGTGCTGACGAGATCCCGTGCAACGATTTGCCGGGTATGCGTGATTTTCCGAACCTGCATGCAACGATTTGCCGGGTATGCGTGATTTTCCGAACCTGCATGCAACGATTTGCCGGGTATGCGTGATTTTTAAGCTGAAAATGGCCAAAAAATCATTCATACCCGGCATTTTGTTGCATTTTTCCTCTAAAAATCGTTCATACCCGGCAAATCGTTGCAACTCAAGCAATGCCGAAAAACAAAAGATGCCGCATCGTATCTGATACAATGCGGCACTTTGTTTTCATCTGCCTGCCTTCAGTTTGGCAAACATCTTCAGATTCTTTTTCTTGACTTTGGAGATCATCTTCCCTTCCAGATAGGCAAGACCGGCGGAACGCATCCGGATCGGCACGAGCATCGCTTTCATATAAGAAGATCTCGGTTTCGCAACTTTCAGCGCTTCCTTGACAGAATCTTTGCTGATCATCTGTTTGATATCCTGGATCTTTTCCTTATTGGACAGCGGGCACTCGGGATTTGTCACATTTTCAATGCAGCCCACAAGCCGCTCCAGATATCTTCTGGCGATAAACTCATGATCCTGCGGCGATGGGAACTGCACCTGCGGCATGATAGCTGCAAGGGCATTCTCTGCAGCAGTTTCTTCGGCTGATTTTTCTTCAGCCGTATCTCCTTCAGAAGAATCTCCTTCAACAGAAACTCCTTCAGCAAGATCTCCTTCAGCTAGTTTCTCTTCCGCTTTCTTCTGCTCAATCTCCTC
>JAFRKZ010000142.1 GCA_017431485.1 Parasporobacterium sp.
GCAAGATCGCAGTCGAAGCCAGACTGTTCAGTGATATTATCCGTAAGCTTCCCGAAAATGAGCTGACCATCGAAAGCAACGCCAGCTACAAGATCCGGATCAGCTGCGAAGGACTGGAGTTCCATCTGAACGGCAACAACCCGGATGAATTTCCGGAGCTGCCGGAAACCGGCACGACCAGAAAGGTCACCATGTCCGAATTTACCTTAAAGGAAATGATCCGGCAGACCATCTTCTCCATCGCGGTCAACGATTCCAATGCGCTGATGAAGGGCGAACTCTTCTCTATTAAAGGTGATAACTTGAAAGTGGTGTCCCTGGACAGCCACAGGATCTCCATCCGCAACGAGAAGCTGGCGCTTTCCTATGACAATTCTGACGTGATCGTTCCCGGCAAGACCCTGAATGAGATCAGCAGGATCCTTTCCGGAAACAGCGAGGATATGGTGGAACTGGAATTCGACAAGAGATTCATCAAGTTCAGCTTTAATAAAACGCTGGTGATCTCCCGTCTGATCGAAGGAGAATTCTTCGATGTGGAGCGGATGATCTCTTCAGACTATGCTTCGGAAGTGAGAGTCAACAGAAATGATTTCATGAACAACATCGACCGGGCCATTACCCTGACAAGGGAAGGCGACAAGAAGCCGGTGGTCCTGGAGATCAGGGACAGCTTTATCAATATGGATATCACTTCTTCCCTTGGTTCCATGTCCGGCCGGATCGACGCCAACAAGACAGGCGATGATATCGTGATCGGATTTAACCCGAAATTCCTCATGGATGCCCTGCGGGTCATCGACGATGAGGAAGTGGCCATGTATTTTGTCAATTCCAATGCGCCGTGTTTTATCCGCAACGACGCCGGGGAATATGTGTACATCATCCTGCCGGTGAATATTAATCGGTAAATAGGTGTAATGATAATGGAAGTCATTAAACTGAGAGAAGAATATATAAAACTCGGGCAAGCGCTGAAGACGGCCGGTCTGGTGGACAGCGGCGTTATGGCCAAGGATGTGATCCTGAACGGGGAAGTCAAAGTGAACGGCGAGACAGAACTTCAGCGGGGAAAGAAGCTGAAGGACGGGGATATCGTGGAATTCGAAGGAAACCAGATCAAAATATGCAAATAACTCATCTGGAGCTTCTTAATTACAGAAATATAGAGTCACTGTCAGCGGAGTTTTCCCCGGGATGCAACATCATTTACGGGGAAAACGGTCAGGGAAAGACCAATATCCTGGAAAGCATTTATATGTGCGGCATCGGAAAGAGCCACAAAAACAGCAAGGAGCGGGAGATCATCCGGAATGGATGCGAGGAATCCCATATCAAAGCCGAATTTGATTCCGAGATCAGCTCCCACCGGGTCGATATCCATCTTCGGAAAAACAAGCCGAAAGGCATGGCGCTCGACAGGATCCCGATCCGGAAATTCGGAGAGCTGTACGGTAATATCCTGGTGGTCATGTTTTCTTCGGAGGATCTGGATATCGTAAGAAGGAGTCCTTCCGACCGGCGCAGATTCCTTGATATGCAGCTGTGCCAGTTAGATCCTATTTATCTGGACAACCTGCTGCGCTACAACAGGATCCTGGAGCAGCGCAGGGAACTGTTCAAAATGGCCGAGGAAAAGGACAGTCATGAACTGAATGATACCCTGGATATCCTGGACCTGCAGTTGTGCAGTTACGGAACGAAGATCATGGAGCGGCGCCGGCAGTTTCTGGAAGAGCTCAACGAGATCATTTTTGAGATCCATTATGATCTGAGCGGCGGCAGGGAAAAACTTCGGATAGAATATGAACCGTCTGTCGGGGAAGAAGATTTTTACGAAACGCTGTTAAAGAACAGGGAACGGGACCGCATTTACCGGCAGACCCATGCGGGCCCCCACAGGGATGACCTGAGTTTTTATGATCAGGATAAGGATCTTAAGATCTACGGCAGCAGCGGACAGCAAAGAAGCTGCGCCATTTCCCTGAAACTGTCGGAGATCCATGTGATCGAACAATTAAAGAAAGAAAAACCGGTCCTTCTTCTGGACGACGTCATGTCCGAACTGGACAGAAACAGGCAGATGCAGCTGATCAGAAGCCTTCATGATGTACAGACTATCATTACCTGTACAGGGCTTGACGAACTGATCGAAGAGCAGCTGGGCGACGTCCGGAAGATCCATGTGAAAGACGGATCGATAACAACCTGAAAGGAACTATAAATGTCAGAAAAAGAAA
>JAFRKZ010000017.1 GCA_017431485.1 Parasporobacterium sp.
ACTGCCGGCCCGTACGACGGCGGAAGCCGTGTACAATATCCGGGTCGTGGCTGTCGTCTTTGAGAGCAGGACCGGCGTGATCATCGATGCGGAAGCTTCCATGGTCACAGATCTTGCAAAACGATTTATTTCAGAGCTCATGGTCGGTTATGACATGAATGACGGACCGGATGAGCTGATGGAAGTCTTTGAACGCTATTATCACGGAACGGCGAAAAAAGCGTTGGAGACGGCACTCAGAGCGGTGTTTGCCAGGTATAAGGATTACATGGCAGAACATCAGCCGCCTAATTGACGATCAGTAAGCAGCACAATTCCCATCCCCACCGTTTTCTCCGGGGGCGATCCACAAGATCGAAGTAACCGGAAGGAAAGCCGGTGTACCAGGAACCGCAGAAGAAGCGGCCTGTTATACCGTTATTTTTGTGCGCTTAAATGGGGAAAATGATCCAAAGCCGAAGAAAGGGGAACACACTTGAAACTACGAGGCAGCCGATTTGTCATCTCGATCGAGACGGAACTGGGAGGCAAGGGAGAGCGAATTGCCAGGACGCTGGCTGAAAAACTGCATATTCCATGCTACTGCAGCGAGATCCTTGTAGAGGCGGCAAAGATCAGCGGGATTTCCGAGAAACTGCTGAAACGGTATGAGGAAAAGCGGGTCCGGCATGCGTATGATCTTTCCGCGATGGATGCAAGCAGCATTTACCTGCCTCCGTCATCGGATTTCCAGGCGGCTCAGATCGCGGCGTGCAGAGAGATCGCGGAGCGGGAAAACTGTGTGCTGGTAGATCACCACTGCGGGATCGCGCTGGCGGATTTTCAGGATCACATCAGGATCTTTATCCATGGCAGCCGGGAAGTAAGGCTCCTGAATTTTACCAGTGAGCATCATGTGGATCCGTTGCTGATGAGGAAGATCTTCCTGAAAAAGGAACGGCAGCGAAAGAAATACTTCCGCAGTGCAAATCCACACTGGGGCGAGGCAAAATACTACGACCTGAGCGTGAATGCGACCCATGGGACGCTGGATGAACTGGCGGATCACATCGTGGATTTCCTGCAGAACAAGGCGGCGGAGGATCTGCTTCCTCCCTACCATGGTGCCAGAGCGCAGCGCCTGATAAAAAGCGCCGAAGTCATCTATCTGGAAGATTACCGGAAGCGGATGGCACAAAGGAAAAGTTTATCAATGGGAAAACCTCAGAACAATACAGAAATAGAAAGGGACTAAGGCAATGAAACTCAACAAGGAAGAAATGATCATTACAATTGACAGTGAACTGTACAGCAACGGTGAAAAGATCGCAAAGGAGCTTTCGGGGATCCTCCAGATTCCGTGTTACGGAGAAGAGATCCTGGATCGCGCTTCCGAGATCAGCAAGATCCCGAACAAACTGATGCACCGGTATGATGGAAAGGCTGTGCATGCAGCATATGACCTGCTGGCAGAAGATGAATCCCAGATCAGGATCGCACCGGCAGCAGATTTCATCACCGCTCAGGTGATGGCGGCAAAACAGCTGGCAGCAGAAGGTTCCTGCATCCTGGTGGACCGTCACGCCAATATGGCGCTGGCCGGACAGAAAAACCATGTGAGCGTTTATGTCCATGCAGATTTTGAAGACCGGGCGAAAGCATTTGCCGAAGAAAGAGGAATGAGCGTGGAGGAAGCGCGCAAATCCCTGAAGAAGGAAGACAAGGCTTACAGCCATTACTATAAAGGAAACAATAAGAGCTGGGGAGACGCCAGCCGCTACGACATCGCTGTCAATGTTTCAGAGGCAGGCATCAAGGCGGCAGTGGATACGATCGTATCCTTCCTGGATATCATGGCCGGGGAACAGAAAAAGGCAGAGAAGCAGGTAAAGGTTGGCTAAGCCTTCTGCGGCCCAGTTATTCCTGATAGAAATGAGGTGCGATTTATGACTCTCCAGCCTATGCAGATTGCTGGATTATTGATCAGTGTTCTCGGGATCACCGCCTTGGCGATCTGGTCGGGAACCAGGAAAAAGGCCGGCGGCAATGTGAACAGCTCACCCATCGTTGCCGGGATCATTATGGGAACGTTGGTAGGCGGATCTTCCACCGTGGGAACGGCCCAGCTGGCTTTCCATTTCGGATTGTCGGCCTGGTGGTTCACATTGGGCGGCGGTATTGCCTGCCTGGTACTGGCGCTTGTGTATACGCTGCCCTGGCGGAAATCCGGCTGCTCGACCCTGGTGGGGATCATCACCAAAGAGTACGGTCCCAAAGCCGGACTGGCAGCATCGCTGATGAGTTCGGTGGGTACGTTTATCAATATCATTGCCCAGCTGATCGCCGGGACCGCTGTGATCGCCGTGATCCTGCCGGACCTGAAGCTGGTCCCGTCCCTGGTGATCACCGCCGTGTTCATGACATTGTACGTGATCTTCGGGGGAACCCGCAGCGCCGGAACCGCCGGCATGCTGAAACTGGTGCTCCTGTATATTTCCATGATCAGCTGCGGCGTCATGGTGCTGAAGCTCTGCGGGGGCTTAAGCGGCTTTACGCAGATGGTCAACCAGATTCCCAATCCGGACGGCGTTTCCTTCTACAGCCTGTTTGCCAGAGGCGTCGGCAAGGACGCCGGAGCGTGCTTTTCCATCGTGCTGGGCGTTCTGACGACCCAGACTTACGCCCAGGGGGTCCTGTCCGGAAAGACCGACAAAGCCGCCAGGACAGGCGCGCTGGCCAGTGCATTTCTGATCCCGCCCATCGGTGCCGGCGGCATCCTGGTGGGCCTGTTCATGCGCGCGAACTTCCCGGATCTGGTGGCGAAAAATGCCCTGACATCCTTTGCCACGCTTTATCTTCCGCCGGCCATCTCCGGCGTGATCCTGGGTACTTTGTTTATCGCAGTGGTGGGAACCGGAGCCGGCCTGGCCATGGGCATCACCACGATCATCCGCCGGGATATCCTGCAGAGATACTCCGATAAACTGGGAGATGAGAAGCGCAGCACATTCATTTCCCGGTGCATCATCGTCATGATCATGGCGCTGGGCGTCATCCTGGCTTCCGGATCCCTGGGCGATATGATCCTGAGCTTTGGCTTCATGTCCATGGGACTTAGAGGGTCTGTCGTGTTCCTTCCCATGTGCTGTGCCATCTGGATGCACAAGAAAGTGAATCGGAACTGCATCCTGGCGGGGATCATTTTAAGCCCCCTGACTGTTCTGATCTGCGGCACGGTGCTTCCGCTGCCGGGCGGGCTGGATCCGTTATTTGCCGGTATGGCAGTCTCCGCTGTCTGCTGTATTGCCGGACGGATCGTGGGTACCGAGCAGAAAAATATCCGGCTGGTGCACAGCGTCTCCGTAGACGCCGGCAAAATGGTTGTTGCCATCGACAGCGAGCTGTCCTCGGGAAGCGAGCAGATCGCAGCGATCCTTTCCCGGGAGATCGGCATCCCCTGTTACACTTCAGAGATCCTGACGGAAGCTTCCCGGATCAGCGGCATCTCGGAGCGGCTCCTGAAGCGCTATGACAAACGGCCGGCCGTAGCAGCCTACGACCTCGGGGC
>JAFRKZ010000143.1 GCA_017431485.1 Parasporobacterium sp.
ATGGCTTCCAGCAGGGATTCGCTGATGCTCTGCTCCTCCTGCACTCCGATCACGATGGTGTTGTTGTTCCGGTCAAAGTTTCTCGTCAGCCGGATCTCTTCCATCATCTGATTGTACAGGGGTTTCATCTTCTGATAGAAATAATCTCCTGCATCTGTCAGACGTACGGTTTTGTGCTCCCTGACAAAAAGCGGAATGTTCAGTTCCTCTTCCAGATTCAGGATCTGTCTGGACAGGGTCGGCTGCGTGATATAAAAGATCCTTGCAACGGACGTAAAATTAAGTTCTTCTGCCAATTTGATAAAATAACCGATCTGCTGCAGTGTCATGAAGACCTCCCGTCTCCGTCAGAGTTCCATCAAACCTATGACGATCATTTATACAGATCGATTATACTGCATTCCCGGAATTATTTCTGCCCCTAAAAACAGGATCGGGGGAACGCTGTCTTTACGTTCCCCCGATCCGTTCTTTCCTTACACGTTTCGCATTATTCGGGTAGCTCCAGACCGACCATAGCCGCAACTTCCGGAAGGATGATTTCCATTGCTTCAGAAGTGCCTGCTGCTGCGGCATACCCTCTTGCATCGGAAACGCCGGTTTCAAAGAATGCTTTCTGTACCAGAGCAGCATCTTCTTCGTTCAGCACATTCATTTTTCCGCCGACAGCTTCCAGAGCTGCTTCCACGCCTGCATCCATCGTGCTTGCAGTCTCACATGCGAAGGCCTGAGTATCTGCAACGGCTTCTTCAAAGATAGCCTTTGTTGTATCATCAAAGCTGTTCCACTTATCCAGATTGATCGTAATGAAGTTGCCTGCCGTATGGGTTCCGTCATTCAGGAAGTACGGCATAACTTCATGAAGGCTCATGGAAATCAGCGCAGTAGAGGACATATATCCTGCATCCGCAACACCTCTGGACAACTGATCATAATAATCCCACGGCATCATAGTAACCACATTGAATCCCAGCATTTCCATTGCCGTCTGGTTCATACCGATACCCATCTTAAGACCTTTCATGTCAGCCAAACTGGTATATTCGTTCTTGGTAATGAAGGAGTTGGAACCACCCGGCATGCTGCCGATCATATGAACATTGTTCTTTTCGATCTCTTCCTGAACAAGCGGAGCGGTCTTCTCATTCTTAAATGCAATGGTGTCCATCAGATTGATGGCATCTTCATAACTTGTGATCACCTGAGACGGGAAATTCAGAAGGGAAAGCTTGTCAGTATACATCGGCTGACCGATTACCGACATGTCTGCTCCGCCCTGTCCTACAAATGCAAGTTCCTCGCCCATGGCTGCATATGTGCCGCCCCAGAAAACTTCCACCGTGATGGCGCCGCCGGACAGTTCAGCCAACTTATCTATCATATGAGTAATGAACTGGCCTGCAAATTCATTTTCGGAAAAGGTGGTCGTCAGAACCAGATTCTGCGGTTCTACCTGTGCCGGCTCCTGTGCAGCAGCTGCAAATGCCATGCTGCATGAAAGCGCCAGAGTAAGTAATAATGTGATAAAACTTCTTTTTTTCATTTTGTAACCTCCGTTTTTATAAATCATTTCAATATTGATATCTGTATTGCTTAATAGCCCATCAGTCTGGGGATAAACTCCACGATCTGCGGAACCATTCCCATGATAAAGATCGCCACGATATCCAGTACAAAGAAGGGGATCACGCCTTTAAAGATCTCTGAAGTATTGATCCTGAGGGCGTTGGACACCGCAAACACATTCATTCCGATGGGCGGGGTCATGCCGGCTGCATCACACAGCATGACCAGGACCACGCACAGTACGAACGGATTGTATCCCAGTCCCGTCAGGAGCGGGAAGACGATCGGCACGGTAATGATGATGATAGACGCAATATCCATGACACATCCGCAGATCACATAGAAGATCACAACAAGGGTAAATACCAGTATTGGGGCCATATTCGCATTGGCAATGGCCTTTGCCAGATTATCCGCCAGTCTGGTCATGGAGATAAAACGGCTGAAGATTGATCCTGCTATGATGATCGGGAAAATACCAGCGTTCATGACTGATGCTTCCCAGATGCAGTGAATGATCCTTTTCGGCTTCACACCCTTGATCAGCGCATAAATGATCAGGGCTACCGATGCTACCGCTCCGGCTACCGTGGAAGGAAACAGCCCTGTCAGGGTACCGCCTACGATCAGTGCAAACACCAGAATAAAGGGAATCAGATACCTGAGGGATCTTACCTTTTCCTTCATGGGGACCTTTTCCAGTGCTTCCTTGCCAGGAACCTTCTTCGGGAAGATCAGGATATATACCCGGATGCAGAGACACAGTAAGATGATCATGATGATCCCCAGAGAGAGTCCGTACATCAGTGTCGTTCCGATCGACAGATCTGTCATCAGACAGAACAGGATGATCGGCACGCTGGGAGGAATCAGGGAAGACAAAGATCCGGCTCCTACGATGGCTCCCAGGGAAAGCTTTCTGTCATAATGGTTCTTTTCCAGTTCCGGCATGGCAATCTTGCCGAACACCACGTTTCCGGCGACGGAAATACCGGAGCAGGCACCGAACACCGCGTTAGCCCCTACGATAGCGTACAGGAGGCCGCCGCGGGATCTGCCGAACCATTTGTTCATGGAATCAAATGCGCCCTGGGCAATCCCCGTCTCTCCCGCCAGCGTTCCCACCAGCATGAACAGAGGCAGGACCGCGTATGTATAATTGGCTCCCAGAGTAAAAGGCGCCTGTGTAAACTGTAAGGTCAGGATCTTCGTTCCTCCCAGGAGTAAAAATCCCAGAAACGAACTGCCGATCATAGAGACCCAGATAGGAACTCCGATAAATACAAGCACCATCAACAGTGCAAAAACACCGATCCCGACCCATGCTGCTGTTGCCATATCAGTGTTCCTCCTTTTCCTGTTTCTTTGTTCCGGTTTGGTACTGTGCTTTCCCGGCTGTATCACCACCGGCTATCGCCTGGTGTATCATTTCGGTCTCTTCCGTCAATCCTTCTGCTGCCGGCTGAGGCAGAGCGCCCATTCTCCGTTCCGGAGCGATCAGGAATTCCCGGAACAAGGACCACAGAAATGCCAGTGCCACCAGAAGATATCCGATGGCAATGACTGCCGCAAAGGGCCACACTGCAAAGGCGTTGGCCGCCGATGAAGACCGGGTGCCGGATGTCAGTTTATCCATCATCAGAGAAAACTCACACTTACACAGAAATACACACATGGCCATACCCAGTAAATAACCGAATACCTTAACGGCCTTACGCAGTCCCTTCGGAAAATTGTTGCTGAGCAGATCCACCACAGTATTGCCCCGTTCCACCTGGATAAAGCCCATAGAAAGAAATACCACCGGGATATTCAGATATGCTACCCAATCCGTTCCGTTCGGAAGGCTTTTGGAAAAGATCGTTGTTCCCAGAGAATCTGCGGTACTGAGTATGGCGATCAGTACCAGCGCCAGCCCCGCGGCCAGTGAGAACCCGTACATGATCTTAAATACGATCCTGTCGATCTTCTCCGCCCATACATGCGTTTTCATGCTCTCCTCCTTTTTCGATCTGTCAGGATCTGTGCGGCAGTTCCACCTCTGTGCAGCCGTTGATCCAGATGGTATCCTGGAGATCCTTGATCCACCAGATCAGTTTCACCAGATACTTTCCATTCTTTACATATTTATCGGTAACCACCGAAAAGACTTCCGCCGTATCCCTGGTCAGACCGTGGCTGTTCACATGGGCATGTTCCATTCCGGGTGCCTGTTCGATCCAGTGCACATAATAGGGGCTCTCCGGTACCGGTTTCCCGAAAGCTGCGTGGGTTTCCGGCGGCATGATGCTCCACCGGACGGAGTGGATCCTGCCTGCATCCCCCATCCAGTTATTTATGGCATGGACGGAAACATCTCTTCCGAAGAAATTGATGATGGCAGCTCTCATATCGCCTTCTGCAGCATGGATGTCCGCTGTATCCACATCCATATTCTCGTTTTCCATCTTTTCATTCAGAGCCTCGCCTCTTCCATCTTCCACCATGAAAGAAGCCTTTGCTCCGTCCGGAACCCTGGGAGTATAACCGGATTCCTTCGGAAGTCTTAAGATCCCGTGGGCATCTTTCACCATCGTTTTTTTCACTTCCGGGTCAAGGATCTCTTTTTTCATGGTCCTGGTTCCTCCCAGGCCCTGGCCGAAGGGGAAGGCCGGCAGAACGCTTTCAATGATCGGTCCCTCCAGCACATGGGCCGGTTTATCACCGATCTTCACATCCTCCCAGTATCTGGGCTCGCTGCCTCTTATCTCTTCCTTTTCCCAGACAGACTTCATATAGGCATAGTCCGAATCGGTATAAATGTGGTCTTCCTTCTGCATCCAGTCCGGATCTTCCCAGAAGCCCATGAATCCCATGGCCTCAAAATCTTCTGGCTTTCTGCCCGGTTTATAGGTCTTTACGCTTTCCACATAATGAATGCCGACTTTATTGACGATCTCGCCTCTCTGGTTGTAAACCGTTCCGGCGTTATACAGTGCTGTGGAACGATATACAGAGCCTTCTGCAGGAGTCAGATCGAGCATCTTTCTTTCATCGGTCACGAAATACAAGGTGTCGCCCGGATAAATATCCGTATAATTTTCTACCCAATGGCTGGCCTGGGATACCAGGAGCGTATCTCTGGCTTCCGGCGGAAAGGCACTGGTATAGACATCGTCCGGAGCACCGAAGGTCATGTATGCCGGAATGTCCTTATAGCCTGCTTTCTTCGCATATTCCGCATCATTGAACAAGGGATTCTCCTGCTCATATTTCGCATGGTTGTATTTCACCATTGCTTCTGTCACAGGAAGAACGGGTCCGATTCCCGGCGTCTCCTTCGGAAGGGTTCCTTCGATCAATGCCTTCACATCGATCGATCCCCTATTGTTAATGGCCTGTGCCTGCGCCCACCACTCATCCAAGGCTTTCTGTTCTCTTTCATCATACTGTCCCGGATAACGTACAATGAAATCATCGGGATTAAACTCTCTCATATTCCTTAAATCTCCTTCTGTTTCCGGTAATAAGGCCGGATATCTCTGCTGATCGATATTTCTTTTATCAATACATTTTTTGTATTTCACAGATTCATAGTAACATTGCCATTACTGCCTGTCTAATTGCATAAGCGGATGAATCGATACAGATTCTGTATTAATACGCATGATAGATCTTCCGTAACAGTACAGCTGTTTGCCGGCTGGGTCTGAGCAGTTATGATCTTACACAGAATGAGTGGAACCAGAAATGAATATAACGACACAACGACTTGTAAAATACAGGATGCTGTTACTCCGGCATAATAAAACTTACCACATCTTCTGCAGCGTTTCTGGTCGTCGCAGAGGAAATGACATCCGCTTCCTCCTGGGCGGAAGTGCCGACCAGCAGAACAGCCACAACACTCTGGTCAACCGGTATACCCAGCATCTCACGGAATTCTTCCTGTCTTGCCCCATTCAGTACCATGGTCGGAGATGAGACAATCTTGGTCCCGTAGCCGAGAAGATTGGCTTCCACAGACATATTCTGGCATGCAAGTCCTGCATCGAAGTCCGAGCCGTCTCTGCAGGAAATGACGATAGCCAGCGGCACATCGGCAACTCCCGCTTTGGCACCGCCGCCTCCCGGAGCCGGTGCGGATCCTCCTCCGGACTCGCCCGCCGGTGCACCTTCAGATCCGCCTTCGGGATCGCCTGCCGGTGCAGCCTCTTCTGCAGACTCTCCCTGTGAGTCTGCAGAGTCGCCTTCCGAATCTCCGGCCGGCATGCCCATACCGCGGGCAATATCCTGCAGGACCTCTGCATCCGTGATCACGGAAAAATGCCATGGCTGACTGTTGACCGCACTTGGCGCATTGATCCCTGCATTCACGATACGGGTAATATCTTCTTCTGCCACCGGATCCTGTGTGAAGGATTGGATGGTAGGAATATCTTCAACAAG
>JAFRKZ010000144.1 GCA_017431485.1 Parasporobacterium sp.
TCCCGTTTTGTGCCGGTGCATGTATACCCCTCGGGGATTCTTTTTTCTGTCTGTAAAACAATAGAACCAGTCGTCCGGTCCGCTGAGGGCAAAATCAAAGGTGCCCTTGTCTATGCTGCAGCTATCTTTCAAGGAAGACAGAACAGACTGGCCGAAATAATAATGAACCGCAAGATCCGGCATAGCTTACTACTCCTTATACCTTTCAGCCGTTCAGGATCCGTTTCAGGAAATCCCTGGTGCGCTGGTTCTGCGGATCCGTAAAGATCTTCTCCGGCGTTCCTTCTTCTTCGATAACGCCATCGGCCATATATACCACGTGATTGCTGACATCGCGGGCAAATGCCATCTCATGGGTCACCACCAGCATGGTCATATTGTCTCTTGCCAGAGATTTCATGACTTCCAGTACTTCGCCTACCATTTCCGGGTCCAGGGCAGAAGTCGGCTCGTCAAATAAAAGCACTTCCGGCTCCATGGCCAGCGCCCTGGCGATGGCCACACGCTGTTTCTGTCCGCCGGAGATCTGGTCCGGCCGGGCGTTGATATATGGCGCCATGCCAACCTTGCTCAGGTAAAAAAGCGCTCGCTGTTTCGCTTCTGTCTTTGCCACATGGGATACCTTCTGCTGCCCGATCATGCAGTTGCCGAGCACGGTCATGTTGTTGAACAGATTGAAACTCTGGAACACCATACCGACCTTTGCCCGATAGGCGGAAGCGTTGACTTTTCCTTTGGTGACGTCCTTTCCGTGGAAATAGATCTCTCCGGTCGTCAGGGTCTCAAGCAGATTGATACACCGAAGCAGCGTGGATTTGCCGCTGCCGCTGGCGCCGATGATAGTCGTTACATCTCCCTTGTCCACAGTGAAATCGATGTCTTTCAGGACTGCATGGGACCCGAAGGCTTTGGAGAGATGCCTGATCTCAAGTATATGTTCGCTCATTTGTTCTCTCCTTTGTAATCCTTGTTGACTTCGTCGAAGGGGGATCCCGCTTCACTGGGATAACTGTAGGTTCCTGCTGCCATGACCAGCTGGTCTTCCCCCACCAGTTCATAGTTGGATTTGCCTTTCAGCTTCTTCTCCACCTTCCTCAGCAGGAACGAAGCCAGAAGCGTCATGCAAAGGTACCCCGCCATTTCCATAAAAGCGGACGGGAAATATTTGAACACGGCTCCGGAAACCATCTTGTGCACGGCAAAGAAATCGGAAAATCCGATGATAAACATGACCGAGGTGTCTTTTACATTAATGATGTAGTTGTTGCCGATCTGCGGCATGATATTCCGCAGAGTCTGCGGCAGCACGACGTACAGCATAGTCTGCCAGTGGTTCATGCCGATGGCCTTAGCGCCCTCAAACTGACCCACATCGATGCTCATGATGCCGCCCCGGACAGATTCGGCCATGTAGGCACCCGTATTGATGGAAACAACAATGATACTGACCGTCCAGATATCCTTGAAGGAAACGCCGAAGAAATACGGCAGTCCGTAATAGATAAACACCGCCTGCAGGATCATAGGCGTTCCCCGGAATACCTCCACATAGACCCGGATGACGATCCGGATCAACTTCAGCAGGATACGTTTCAGGATGTTATCATTGGCATCATACGGGATCGTCTGAAGGATCCCGCAGAAAAAACCGATAATACATCCTATCACCGTAGCCGTCACAGCAAGTATCAGTGTGTTGGCGATACCGGTCAGATAGACGGTACCGTATTTCGCCCACAAACTGCCAATGTCAGATAGAAGCGTAGTTACCATGAATGAAAGCCTTTCTCAAAATATCCGGGGAGGGCCAGAATGGCAGGGTCCCCGGATGGATTCAAGAGGATGCGAAGCATCCTTTCCAAAATATCCGGGGAGGGCCTAAATGGCAGGGTCCCCGGATGGATTCAAGAGGATGCGAAGCATCCTTTCCAAAATATCCGGGGAGGGCCAGAATGGCAAGACCAAAATGGCAGCGTCCCCGGATGATTCAAGCGGATGCGTCAGCATCCTTGTTTATGTTCTTATTCCTCGCTCAGCGGCTGGATCTTGATCGCTTCCTGCATCAGTGCGTTGAAATCATCAGCGGTCTTGTCTTTCAGGCATTCGTTGATCGCGTCAA
>JAFRKZ010000145.1 GCA_017431485.1 Parasporobacterium sp.
GCTTCCATGCACTGCTCCGCCAATACCGATATGAACGGCGAGAATACCGCGATCTTCTTCGGTCTGTCCGGAACCGGCAAGACCACCCTTTCCACAGATCCCAAGAGACTGCTGATCGGCGACGATGAGCACGGCTGGGATGACCAGGGCGTGTTCAACTTCGAAGGCGGCTGCTACGCCAAGGTCATCAACCTGGACAAGGAGTCCGAGCCCGATATCTACAATGCCATCAAGCGCAACGCCCTTCTGGAAAATGTTACCGTGGACGAGAACGGCAAGATCGACTTCGCAGACAAGAGCGTAACGGAAAATACCCGTGTATCCTATCCGATCACCCATATCGAGAAGATCGTACGCCCGGTTTCCGCAGCACCGGCAGCCAAGGAAGTGATCTTCCTTTCCGCAGATGCATTCGGCGTACTTCCTCCGGTTTCCATCCTGACACCGGAACAGACCAAGTACTATTTCCTGTCCGGATTTACCGCCAAGCTGGCCGGTACGGAAAGAGGTATCACAGAGCCGACCCCGACCTTCTCCGCATGCTTCGGACAGGCTTTCCTGGAACTTCATCCGACCAAGTACGCAGAAGAACTGGTCAAGAGAATGGAAGCCAACGGCGCCAAGGCATACCTGGTCAACACCGGTTGGAACGGCACCGGCAAGCGTATTTCCATTAAGGATACCAGAGGTATCATCGACGCGATCTTAAACGGCGCCATCAACGGCGTTCCGACCAAGAAGATCCCGTTCTTCAACCTGGAAGTTCCGACTGTGCTGGAAGGCGTGGACACCGGTATCCTGGATCCGAGAGACACCTATGCCAATCCGTCAGATTGGGATGAGAAGGCAAAAGACCTGGCCGGAAGATTTATCAAGAACTTCGTGAAATACGAAGACAATGAAGACGGCAAGGCACTGGTAAGCGCCGGCCCGCAGCTGTAAGGATCCGGCTGATCGGCACTTGCTGAAAGACAAATAGCAGGGACAATGCCTGAAAAGGCATTGTCCCTTTTGTCTGGAAGCGCGGCTGCTTTAGAGGCATAGATGTGTTCTCGTTTTAGCCATTTGCCTGATCTGAGAACAGGCAATTTGGGTTCAATCATGCGAAAATGCAAAATCTTTGAAAACGCATGAAAAAAGCCTTCCATTTTTCATGCGAAAATGAAAGTTTTTCAAAAACGCATGAAAAAATATCTGAATTTATCATGCGAAAACGGAGAAACCTGAAAAACGCATGAAAATGCCCCTCATTTTATCATGCGAAATTGCAAAAACTTCAAAAACGCATGAAAAAAACCAATGTTTTATCAAATTGCAGGTTTTCCTCAAAATAAGAACGCTTTCCTGCCAGACAGAAGGCAAAGGAGCTGCTGCGATCAGATCATCGCGGCAGCTCCGTGTTTATGCTATGAAAAATATTCCCGAAGCAGTTCTTATTTCATCACATCCATCATGGCCTTGACGTTTTCAAGCTTGGCGTTCAGCGGGACTTCGCAGCCGGAGGAAAGCATGAAACCGCCCTTCATTCCCATCTGTACCAGCTTCTCACTGTAAGCGGCAACTTCGTCCGGTGTGCCGTAGGCCAGCATCGTGGCAGGAACATCGCCTCTGATGGACTGCCAGCCGCGCAGGATGTCATAAGCCTGTTCGATGTCGGTGTCGCCGTCCAGCTCCAGATGCAGGCATCCCTTCGGAAGTTCGGTAAAATACTTGACCATCGGAAGCCAGTTGGCGTCAGCGTGCAGGACGCTGACAAGGCCCGCCTGATGATAGCGGATGATAGAAGCCTTCAGGGTTGGCCATACGAGTTCCTCGAACATGGTCGGGGAAATGAAGGTGGCAGAGGATCTCATGGCAAAGATGCCCAGCTTTCTGCCGCCGGTGGCCTTCATCATGCCAATGGTCTTCTCGTCTTCGATGGGCTGGTATTTTTCCATGATGGCGACGATCTTTTCGGGTTCGTCGCACAGATCGTAAGTGAAGTCTGCCATGCCGCGGATCATGGAAAGAGTATCGAAGATCGGGCCGGTTGCGGATTCAAAGCAGGGGACGATACCTTTACTGATCAGGTAGCCGATGGTCTTGCCCAGGTTGGCGCCCAGGATGCCGTAGCGCTCGCCGATCTGCTGCGGATTGGTGAAAGGAGGATTCTGGATGCTCATCAGATATCCGCCGTACCAGTATTCCCAGGACATGCCCATGATCTTGTCATACTCGGAGGTATCGTCAAAATACGGAGATTCCACAAACTGATACAGGTCGTCGTCACCCAGCTCTCTTCCCGGAAGTCTCACCGGAAGGCCCATGACAAAGGTGGTGTCCAGAGGATACATCGCCATGGAAACATCCGGCTTGCCGATCTTGGCGATGGTATTTTCAATGGCCAGGATCCATTTGTCCGGATCGGAGCAGATCTCTTTCTGGGAAACGCCGCCCAGGGATCCGTAGGTAGCCACCATCATCGGGAATACCGGCATTTCGCTCCGGTCTTTATAAGGCTCCAGGCTTAACATTTTTTCATATTTTTCAAATGAGTTCATAGGATTCTCCTTCCTCAACGTCATAATTAAGATTCTGTTTATATCTTACAATGTGAAAATCCCTTGTACTATAGACAATCCGCCCGAAGTATGAGATAGTAAAGCCAAAGATGCCTGTGCACTGTGCACAGTGAGAAGGAGGGCTTTCATGAGGCTCAGCATGTGGATCTTATACGACTGGCTGAAAAAATACAGGCCCGAGCCCCGCATTTTGCAGGGGGAACAGGTACTGCGAAGCGCCAGGATCCTGTCTAACGAAGCGGATATTGAACGGCAGAACGTTTACCTGGCAAGGGCCTCGGAGTTTATCAGCGGGGAAGAGGACAAGGTGATCTGCGTCCAGGGAAAAGACATGATCCTTCTGAACACAAAGGATATGGATGAAGTCCTGAACGCCATTTTTGACGCCTTTGATTTTTATAACAGCTGGGCGGACGGCTTGGCAGAAGAGATCGCAGCCGGCTGCAGCGTGCAGGACATTGTAGACTGCAGCGATCCGGTGTTCCGGCAGCCTCTTTTGGTGTATAATTCCGGCAACGAGGTAGTGGGGATCTCTTCCGGATATCCGAAAGGCTCCCTGGACGAAGAATGGGATGTGCTGCTTCAGACCAGGACTAACTCCATGGATTTCCTGATGAAACTCCGAAAGGAACTGAAGCTGCAGAGAAACCGCCGGGATACCATGCGGTATTTTGTGGAAGGATCCCGCTACAGCTCCGTATATAAAAGCATTTTTTCAGGAAGAGTCTGGGTCGGGCGGCTCCTTCTTCTGGAAACAGACCATGAGCTGTCCCGGGGGGAAATGCAGCTGTTCGACACCCTTGCTTCCATGGTGGAACACTGGACGTTAGACAGCAGCAGAGCCAGCCAGATGAAAGAGGAGACCGCAGTTTTCCGGGAGCTGATCGGCGGTCAGCCGGTTTCCCGGGAGGAGGTCGATCACAAGCTGCAGATGGCCGGGTGGCAGAAAGAGCATAAGAAACAGCTGATCCGTATCGAGATCCCCCAGAACCGGATGGAGATCTCCCGGGCTCTGGCGCAGCGGCTGGAACATGCATTTGCCGACGGCTACGTGATCGACGCTTCAGAAGTGCTTTATCTGCTGGTCAACAAAGACCTGCTGCCCGAAAGGGATCTGGAAGATGCCTTGAAGGAGCTTCTTTCAAAGAGCCGGCTGTGCGCCGTAGCCAGTTATGATTTTACGGATGTGTATAAGCTATCGGATTATAATGAGCAGTGCATGCTGACTTACAAATATATCCCGCGCAGGGAAGGCGTGCTGTATCATTGCCCGGATTACGCGCTGGAGTGTATCCATTCCTTTGTGGCTACTTCGGTACCGGGAGTGCTCAGGCACCCGGCCCTGGAACTTCTGAAAAACTGCGACCGGGAGAACGGAAGTGACCTTTACGGGACGTTGTACGCCTACCTTCGCAGCAGCTGCAACATGGCCGAGACAGCCCGCAGGCTCCATCTTCACCGCAACTCCCTGCTGTATCGGCTGAACCAGATCCGGGAACTTACCGGGATCAGCCTGGATGACGCGGACGCGCGGGAATACTTACTTTTTTCTTATTATATATAACGATGGAACGATTGATCTTTCATGTGGATGTAAACAGCGCATTTCTGTCATGGGAAGCTGTCCGGCGGGTGAAGAACGGGGAACCGGATATCCGCCTGATCCCTGCCTGCGTCGGTGGGGATCCGTCTTCCCGACGCAGCGTTGTGGTGGCCAAATCCATCCCGGCTAAAAAATACCATATCGTCACCGGGGAGCCGGTATCGGCGGCTCTGCGAAAATGCCCGGATCTACTGGTGGTCCCTTCGGATTTCCGCCTTTACGCAAAGTGCTCGAAGGCGTTTAAGGACATCTGCCGGGAGTACGCGCCGGTGCTGGAGGAATTTTCCATCGATGAATGTTTCCTGGATATGACGGGGACCTCAAGGATCTACCCGGATCCCATTAAGCTGGCAGAAACCATCAAGAACCGGATCCGGGACGAGCTGGGATTTACGGTGAATGTGGGGATCGGGCGGAATAAACTGTGTGCGAAAATGGCCAGCGATTTTGAAAAACCGGACAGGGTCCACACCCTGTTTCCGGAGGAGATCCCGGAAAAGATGTGGCCTCTTTCCGTAGGGGATCTTCTGTTCGTGGGAAAGTCCTCTGTAAAGAAGCTTTCGGAAGCGGGGATATTTACCATCGGGCAGCTGGCCAAGGCAGATCCCTTTGAACTGGAAAAACTCCTGGGCAGGAAAATGAGCCTGCAGGCCAGAAATTACGCCAACGGCATCGACGATTCTCCGGTGAGGGATCAGCCGGAGGAGGCCAAAGGCTACAGTAATGAGATCACGCTGGAAGACGACGTGACCACCATGGAAGCAGCGCAGACGATCTTACTGGCCCTGGCGGACAGTGCTACAAGGCATATGAGAAGTGAAGGGGCGAAGGCCGGCTGCATTTCCGTATCGATCCGTTATCTGGATTTTAAGACAAGGTCCCATCAGATGAGTCTTCCGGAGCCGGTGGATACCAGCCGGGAAGTCTATGAAACAGCGAAAAAGCTCCTTGCGGAACTTTGGAAAGACAAAAGGCCTTTGCGCCTGATGGGGATCTCGCTGACGAACCTTTCCAGGGATTCCTACGGGCAGCAGATGACGCTGTTCTCCCCGGCCGGGCAGAAGGAGCGGGAACGGGACGAGAAGCTGGACCGCACCATGGATGAGCTGAAGAAAAAATTCGGTTCCGACATTGTCCAGCGGGGCAGCGTCATGTCCCTGGGCCTTTCCGTTGCCAGGAAATACAAAGGAAAAGAGGACTCTGAAATGAGTTGACCCGCCTGAGGGGATATTGTAGTATTGCGGACAGAGGAGGTGTTGTCATGAAAATCTTATCATTCGGTTCACTGAACATTGATTATAATTACAAGCTGGATCATATCGTCGCCCCGGGAGAGACGATCTCTTCCCATGACCTGATCGTGACCTGCGGCGGAAAAGGGCTGAACCAGTCTATCGCACTTCGCAAAGCTGGTGCACAGGTCCTGCATGCGGGGATCATCGGCTACGACGGGGACATGCTGAGGAAGACCCTGGAAGACGCGGGCGTCGATACGACGCTGCTGAAGATAGATCCGGACAGCAAGAGCGGCCACACGATCATCCAGATCGAAGAGAAGACGGCGCAGAACTGCATTATCGTCTGCCCGGGCACCAACGGCATGGTGGAGAAGGATTTTATCGACGAAGTCGTAAGCCATTTTGAACCGGGCGACTACGCCGTGTTCCAGAATGAGATCACCAATGTGGATTACGCCATGAAATCCTGCAGGGAAAAAGGCCTGCGGGTGGTCTTCAATCCGTCTCCTATGACCAGGGAGCTGGCGGCGTCGGATATCTACCAGTATGTGGATGATCTGTTCATCAATGAAGTGGAAGGAGAGCAGATGACGGGGACCGACGATCCGGTGGCGATCTTACAATCCCTGAAAGAAAGCTGGCCACAGTGCCGCGTGATCCTGACCCTGGGCTCCAAAGGCGCTGTGATCCTGACAGAGGACGGGCCGTATTATCAGAAGGCGTACCCCTGCGAAGCAGTGGATACCACAGGCGCCGGCGATACCTTCTCCGGCTATTTCACCGCCCTGAGCGCAGCCGGTAAAACGCCTGCCGA
>JAFRKZ010000146.1 GCA_017431485.1 Parasporobacterium sp.
ACGTATGATCGAGATCTATCTGATGACCAGCCTGGCACCGATTCCAATGGCAACACTCGCGAACAGGGAGCAGAGCCAGGTCGGGCAGAATTATCTGCGTTCGCTGTTTGCCCTCGGATTTCAGGGATTCCTGATTCTGATCTGTGTCGGCATCTATGCCGTCCTGATACAGAATTTCGCACTATCCGACAATCTGATGACAGGCGTATGGAGTGTGGCAGGCTACACGATCCTTTTGTGTTTCACTCTGTTTAAGACGGGAAGTCTCGCAAAGAGCGTGTTCAATGCCCATTGATGGGAGAAAGGAGAGTTATCTTGGATAATCTGTATGCAAATGTTCCGCGGGATCTGACCAGGGTCAAGAGCAAGCTGTTCCTGAACCTTACCAGACGCCAGATTCTTTGCTTCGGGGCTGCGGTTCTTGTGGGACTGCCGTCCTTTTTTCTGATCCGGAAGACCGGAAATACGACCCTTGCGGCCATGTGCATGATCTTTATCATGCTGCCGTTCTTTTTCCTCGCGATGTACGAACGGAACGGGCAGCCGCTGGAAGTAATCATGCGGCATTTTGTGACCGCTCGGTTTAAACGGCCGAAAATCAGGACCTACCGTACACAGAATACCTACCGCAGGGCAGGTGAGGTGAGAAAAGAAGGTCAGAAGAAGCGGACTGCGGATGATAAAAAGAAGGAGAAGAAGCGAAATGAGAAAGAATAAACCCAGAGAAGCGCTGCCGGAATCGGTCCAGCAGAGCATACCGTTTGACCGGATGTGGAAGGACGGGATCTGCCGGGTCAGTGAAGGCTATTACACGAAAACCATAGCATTTGAGGATATCAACTACCAGCTTGCAACGCTCGGAGACAAGAAGAGCATCCTGGAGGACTGGAGCTCGTTCCTCAACTTTTTTGACAGTTCGATCCATTTTGAACTGTCTTTCGTCAATACGGTAACCGATAAGAAACAGTTCCTGAAGCGGATCCGGATCGAGCCGGCAAACGACGGGTTCGATGATCTCCGGAAGGAATACAACCAGATGCTGACCGACCAGTATAAGAAGGGCAACAACGGCATTACCAGAACGAAATATCTGACCTTCGGGATCCATGCGGATTCGGTGAAGCAGGCACTGCCGCGGATTATCCATGTGCAGAATGACCTGATCAACAACTTCCGTCAGATGGGCGTGTACGCATATGTCCTGAACGGCGTGGAGCGGCTTGAGGTCATGCACGACATGTTTCATCTGTGTGATGATCACAGATTTCAGTTTGACTGGAAGATGCAGAAAGAAAGCGGCCTGTCTGTAAAGGATTTCATTGCGCCGGAATCACTGGATTTCGGCAGGAAGCGGACCTTTGAGATGGGAGACCTGCACTGCGCGGTATCCTCCCTTGCGATCACCGCATCACAGATCCCCGACAACATGCTCAAGGAGTTTCTGGATCTGGAGACCGGGCAGATCGTCACGATGCACATCCGTTCCATCGACCAGAACGCGGCGGTCAAGATGGTCAAACGTACAATTACGGAACTGGACCGCTCCAAGATTGAGGAACAGAAAAAAGCGGTCCGCGCGGGATATGACATGGATATCATTCCGTCGGACCTCGCAACCTACGGCAGGGACGCGAAATCGCTTCTGGACCAGCTCCAGTCGCAGGATCAGCGTCTCTTTCTTGTGACATTCCTGCTGCTGACGACCGGGCACACGAAACAGGAACTGGACAACAACATCCTGCAGGTCAAATCCATTGCGCAGAAGCACAGCTGCAATATCACGCGGCTGGACTATGAGCAGGAGCAGGGACTGGCGAGCTCCCTCCCGCTCGCGCAGAATGCAATCGAAGTGGAGCGGGCGCTGACCACCAGTGCCGCGGCGATCTTCGTGCCGTTTACGACACAGGAACTGTTCCAGAAAAGTGATGAGGCGATTTACAGCGGCCTGAACGCGGTGACCGGAAACATGATTTATCTGGACCGGAAACAGCTGAAGGCGCCGAACGGGCTGATTCTCGGAACGCCCGGTTCCGGAAAGTCCTTTACGACAAAACGGGAGATCTACAGCGTGTTCCTGAGTACCCCGGATGACATCATTATCTGTGATCCGGAGGCTGAGTACGCAGCACTCACAGAAAGTCTGAAGGGCCAGGTAATCCGGGTCAGCCCTGTCAGTCATCAGCACATCAATCCGATGGACATCAATGAGAACTACAGCGATGATGATGAGCCGATCAAGCTGAAATCGGATTTCATCCTGTCCTTCTGTGAATTGATACTCGGCGTGGAAGAGGGGCTCGGCTATCGTGCCAGATCGGTAATCGACAGGGCGGTCCGCAGCGTATATGCGCGGTACTTCGAGGATCCGGGACCGGATAAAATGCCGATTCTGGAGGATCTTTATAACGAGCTGCTGGAACAGGGAGATCCGGACAGCCGGGATGTGGCGGCAGGTCTGGAGATCTATGTTACAGGATCCCTGTCCGTCTTCAATCACCGGACCAATGTGGATATCAACCAGCGAGTTGTGTGCTATGACATTAAGGATCTTGGAAAACAGCTGAAAAAACTCGGTATGCTGATCGTGCAGGACCAGGTCTGGAACCGTGTCACCGTCAACCGTTATCAGCAGAAAATGACCCGGTACTATATCGACGAGTTCCATCTTCTGCTGCGTGAGGAACAGACGGCAGCCTATTCCATTGAAATCTGGAAGCGTTTCCGTAAATGGGGCGGTATCCCGACCGGAATCACACAGAACGTTAAGGATCTGCTGGCTTCCCGTGAGGTCGAAAACATCTTTGAGAACAGTGAATATATCTGCATGCTGAATCAGGCTGCAGGCGACAGGGAGATCCTGGCGCAGCATCTGGGAATCAGTCCCCATCAGCTCCGTTTCGTCACACGCGTCGGAGAGGGTCAGGGGCTGATTTTTTATGGAAGTCTGATCATGCCGTTTGTTGATCATTTTCCGAAGGACACAAAGATGTACCAGATC
>JAFRKZ010000147.1 GCA_017431485.1 Parasporobacterium sp.
GATCGACGCCATAACAAGAAGGGTCAGGGTAAATCCGATTCCCATGCCGACCGCATCCAGGAACGATGCAAAGGGTTTGTTCTTATTGGCAAACATCTCGGCCCTTCCCAGGATGATACAGTTAACGACGATCAGGGACAGGTAGATGCCCAGCGCCTCATACAGGCTGTATGCATACGCTTCCATCACCAGCTCGATAATGGTAACAAAACCGGCAATAACGGTAATATAGCAGGGGATCCTGACTTTGTCCGGGATAATATTGCGAAGCAGGGAGATCACGATATTGGAACAGATCAGAACGAACGTAAATGCGATCCCCATGCCGATGGCATTGGACGCCTGGGTCGTGACCGCAAGTGTGGGGCAGGTTCCCAGGACAAGCACCAATACCTGATTTTCTTTGATATGACCCTTTGTGAGTATTGATAACTTAGATTCTTTCACTGTTTATTCCACCCCCGTAACGATCCGGAATGCTTCAAATGCATCCGCAACTGCTCCAAGATAAGCGTTGGAAGAGATCGTGGCGCCGGAGATCGCGCTCACGCCTTCCAGCATTTCATCCTTGCCGGTAAACTGGCTCCGGAAAGGCTCTTCCGCTGTCTTGGATCCCATACCTTTGGTCTCACTGTGTTTCAATGTCTTGACGTCGATGATCTTTCCCTCATTGTCCATTCCCAGGATCAGGTCCATCTCACCGCCGTATCCCATCGTTGTCAGCATAAACACATAGCCGGTATCATTGGTGGTTTTGTATACTTCCTTTACGGCGGCAGGAAGGTCTTCCGCTTCGACCAGTTCAAACCCGTCTGCTTCCGGTATGATCTCTGTTCTGGCTGCCTCTGCCCGGTCCAGGGCGGACTGCCTGATCACCGGTTCCGTTGCGCTGTTGGTCAGGGCAAGGAGCGCTGTGATCACCAGGCAGATGATCGTAAGAACGGCAATGGGCATTACAAAATCATTTTTCACTGAACTTTTCATGCCTTTGCACCTCCTACCGGTCTCGTGATCCTGATCCGGTTGATGTAAGGAGTCAGGATGTTCATTAACAGGATGGAATAGGACACGCCTTCCGGATAATTGCCGTATACGCGGATGATCACGGTCAGGATGCCGGCTCCGAGTCCGAATACGACTTTGCCGATGGCCGAATATGGAGTCGTCACATAATCGGTCGCCATGAAGATCGCGCCGAGCATCAGTCCGCCGGACATGATCTGGTACACAGGCATCTGGCCCAGGGCCAGGGTGAATAAGAAGACGGTCCCGATATAAACGACCGGCGTATGCCAGGTGATGACTTTACGGATCACCAGATAGATCCCGCCCAGTAAAAGAGCAAGGACGGAGGTCTCGCCAAGGCAGCCGCCTCTTACGCCGAGGAACATCTGTAAAAGGCTCGGAAGCTGATCCGTTGCGCCTGTGGAGATCAGTCCTAAAGGCGTAGCGGAAGAGACGGCATCCGGAAATACCCAGGTGGTCATGGAAACGGAAAATGCCAAGAACATCACGATACGGGCGGTGATCGCCGGGTTTACAAAGTTCTTGCCGACGCCGCCGAACAGCTGCTTGATGCCGATGATCGCCACGATACAGCCGACGAGCGCCTGCCAGATGGGAATACCCACCGGAAGGTTATAGGCCAGCAGGATACCGGTTACCACTGCGGTCAGGTCTCCTACCGTCACTTTCTGATGCATCAGTTTCTGCCAGATGAATTCAGCAAGAACGCAGCCTGCCACGCAGACGCCGGTCACCACGACAGCCCGGTACCCGAAAATGATCACTGATGCGATCAGTGCCGGCATAAGGGCAATGATCACATCCGCCATGATCCTCGGGGTGGACGTTTTCTGCCGGATATGAGGGGAAGAAGAAACGGTTAAACTGCTCATTTATTTTCCTCCTTTGCTGCCTTTTTCTCTGCCTCCAGTTTTTTAGCTGTCTGGTAATCCCGCAGCATAGCCTTGGACAGCTTCATCACATGGACAAGAGGTCTTTTCGCCGGGCAGCCGAAAGCACAGCAGCCGCATTCCATACAAAGGCCTACCTTCTCCTGCTCCAGAACTTCCGGTTTCTTCAGATTGAAGGCTCTTTCGATCTCCAGAGGCAGAAGCCGCATCGGGCAATGCTTGACACAGTTGCCGCAGCGGATACAGGCGGTAGGTTCGGGAAGGATCCCGTCTTCTCTGTCAAATGCAAGCACCGCATTAGTCCCTTTCAGGACCGGTACTTCCGCATCCGGCACCGCAATACCCATCATGGGACCGCCGTACAGGATCTTGGCAGGATCCGTCTTAAAGCCGCCGCAGAATTCAAAGAGGTATTTGATCGGCGTCCCGATCGGGGCGATCACATTCTGTGGTTTTGCTACGGCAGAGCCATCAACGGTGATGCATTTTTCCACCAGCGGCATGCCGGTACTGACATAACGGTACAACGCTGCCAGGGAGGTACAGTTCATCACGATGCAACCGGCGTCTGCAGGAAGTTTTCCCTCCGGCACTTCACGGCCTGTGATGTTGTAGATCAGGACTTTTTCACCGCCCTGCGGGTACATGGCCGGAAGAGACTCCACTCTCATGCCCTGTTTCCCCTGACACAGTTCCCCCAGCTTACGGATGCACTCCTGCTTATTGTTCTCGATCCCGAAGACAACTTCCGGGATCTTAAGATACTGCTGAACGAGTTCGGCTCCTCCGACGATCAGTTCCGCATCATCCAGCATGGTCCTGGTATCAGACGTGATATAGGGCTCGCATTCCGCTCCGTTTATCAGCAGATAATCGATCTTCACGCCGTCTTTCACAGACAGTTTTACCGAGGCGGGAAATCCTGCACCGCCCAGACCAACCAGGCCGCTGGCTTTCACGGCTTCGATCAGTTCTTCTTTTGAAGTGACCGGGACAGGCCCCATATCCGGACAGACTTCCTGTTCCCCATCTGTTTCGATAATGACTGCTGTTCCTTTCTGTCCCGTAGACAGCAGGATCTCGTCAATCTTTTTCACCTTTCCGGATACACCGGAATGGATCGGCGCAGATACAAATCCGCCTGCTTCCGCGATCAGCTGGCCCACTTTGACCGGATCGCCGGCTTTGACAACAGGTTTCGCCGGGGCACCGATATGCATGGACATGGGGATGATCACTTCAGGAGGAATCGGGATCCGGACTGCAGCAAGATCTGCTGTATGTTTCCAGTGAGGCGCTTTAACGCCGTGCAATCTTTTCACTTCTTTTCTCCTTCGATTCTTTTTATGTTACAGTTCACACAATTATAGTAATGATACCTACAGCGATGTGATTTTTCAAGGGATAGTTAATTATTAGACAGGAATCGTCCAATATTATGATCCATTAAGTAAAAATGCCCCGGGTCCCGCCTTTGAAAACGTCTTTACGGATCGTTTTCAGAGTCGGATCCCGGGGCAGTCTGTTTGTTTATGCGCCGGTCAGATGATTATGATCTGCTGATTATTTAGTGCTGTTTTCCAAAGTGTCGACCGATACAAATGTGCCGCTGCTGCCGGTGACTTTCGGAAGGATACCATCCCATTTCTGGATCTTCTGGTATTCGATGATCTCTTCTGTCAGGGACTCCGAAATGGTCTTGTTTGCATCGGCTTCGGCCTGCGCTCTGATCCGGATGGATTCTGCTTCAGCCTGGGCATTGGTGATCGCTCTTTGTTTGTCAGTCTCTGCTTTCAGAAGCTGCTGCTGAGCGACCTGTTTCTCTTCGATCGCTGTGATAAATGCTTCTGAGAACTCGAAGTTGATGATATTGACGTCCGTTACATAAAGCCCTGCATCGTTCAGTTTCTCATTCAGTCCTTCTACCAGACCTTCCGAGATCATGTTCCTGTTGGTCACGCTCTCTTCTGCCGTATACTGGGCCGTAATGGCTTTCAGAACTTCATTGACTGCCGGGGTGATCAGGATGTTTTCATAATTCGGTCCTACATTTTTATAAATGCTGTAAGATTTGGAAGTGTCCACCCGGTAATTGATCGCCAGTATCGTATCAACGGTCTGCAGGTCCTTGGAGAATGCTTCCGTATGGACTTCCAGTTTTACGATCCTGTTGTCGATCATCACAATGTTCTGGATAAACGGGATCTTCAGATGCAGACCTTCCTGCAGCGTGCTCTCTGTCACCTTTCCCATGGTCACGATAACGCCTGTATGACCGGCTTCTACCACGGTAAAAGCGTTAAAGACAAAGATCAGGACAACAATAACTGCGATGATGGCAATGATCACTTTTTTGCTGATTTTTTTCTGCATAGTATGCTCCTCTCTGTACACGGATCCGGTCAGTAATGACCCGGTTCCGCTTTTTATAACAGTTCTTTGTTATCGGGGATTATAAAGACTTTCTGCGTGCGGATAAACGGGTAAATCTGCCATAATCGGAAGTCTATTTTTCCAGTTCAGACAGATAACACTGCGTACGTTGTGGGTCTGCCGTGCTTGGTTTGTCTTGAGTGCATAATTGGAGCCTCCAAACAAAAAATACCGGGAAACAAAACATTTAGCGTCCAATTTTATTGGAAATTGCAGAAAAATTGGAGGCTAAAGATGAAAAACACCGGTAAATCAAGAAGGAAGCATCCAATCCTGCAGCCGGATCAAATGCTTCCTGTACGCATGACAAAACCAGGCTCCAGACTGCCTACAGCCCGTTGATATACCGGCAGGCAGCCAAAGCGGCTGTTGCTCCGTCCGCCGTCGCAGTCGTCAGCTGACGGACGAACTTGCTGCGGCAGTCCCCTGCTACAAACACTCCCGGGGTCCTGGTAAGACACTGTTCATCCGTATCAAAATAGCCATAGGAGTTCAGATCCGCCAGATCGGCGAACGGTTCATTTTCCGGGATCAGGCCGATCGCCACGAACAGACCGTCGCAGGAGATCTGCTTCGTCTGGCCGGAGGTGCGGTCCTGCACTTCCACGCCGGTCAGGGCGCCGTCAGCTGTGATCAGGCGGTTGAACTTCACATTGGTGATCGCCCGGACATTCGGTTTGGAAAACAACACATCCTGAAGACGGGATTCCCCGGTAAAATACTCCAGATCCTGCAGCATGATCACTTCGCTGCTCTTTTCGGCAAGAAGGATCGCTTCCTGCAGCGCACTATTGCCGCCGCCGGCAACACACACGGTTTTATCTGCATAGAAATCCCCGTCGCAGACGGCACAGAAGGAAATGCCTTCCCCCACCAGGTCCTCTTCACCTTCCAGACCAAGCATACGGTGCTTGACACCGGTAGCCAAGATCACGGTCCGTCCCTCGTAAACGCCGCCCTCCTCAGTCTTTACGATCTTGCAGTCCCCTGCATCCTCCACAGATACGACGGTTTCGAACTCGATCTGGGCGCCCTGGGCAAGGATCTGATCCAGGGTATGCTCTGCAAATTCATTGCCGCTCATGGACAAGGTGCCCGGATAGTTTTCTACCTTCGGGGAGTGGGTGATCTGTCCGCCGAATCCGTTTTTTTCGATCACAAGTGCCTGTTTTCC
>JAFRKZ010000148.1 GCA_017431485.1 Parasporobacterium sp.
ATATAGCTGTCAAACTCCTGCGGACGAAGATTATATTCACTTTCCAGCTCTTCGGGTGCGATATTGGTATTGATCGTAAGTTCCCTGGCCATAAATCACCTAAAAGTTCAGATTCTTGAAAATGGAGTCAATGATCAGATCTACGTCGGCATCATCAGGAAGCTTTGTCTTTGACAAAGCATTCATGCACTGTGTTCTCGAAATACCGGTGGACTGCGCGAAAAGAACAGCCATTTCCAGATTGCTGCTGTTAAGTTTCCCGGAAGAGATCTCGGAAACAGGCAGCTCATTTTTGAATCTGCCTTTGAGATCGACCACAAGTTTCTGGGCGGTCTTCAGTCCGATCCCTTTGGCGCTGGATATTAATTTGGCGTCCCCGGAAGCGATCGCCATTTTCAATTCCTCAGTGGAGATCGAAGATAATATCTGCAGAGCTCCCTTGGGACCTACACCGCTTACGGTGATCAGCTGTTTAAACATCTGAAGGTCATCCATTCCCAGAAAACCGTAAAGCGACAGGTCGTCTTCCTTAACTGCCAGGTGGGTATATACAGTAACTTCCATGCCCTCATTCAGCCGGAAAAGGGCTGTTGAGGGCATGGAAATCTGAAATCCCATATGATTGCATTCCAGGATCACAAAGCTGTCGCCGATGTACGAAATAGTGCCTTTAATAAAGCTGATCATTTCGGATTATTTATTGTAGTGAACGATCCGGCCGAAATCTGCCTTCAGGCTTGCACCGCCGACAAGACCGCCGTCAATGTCTTCCATGCTGAACAGTTCATTAGCAGAATCTCCGGTAACAGAGCCGCCGTAAAGGATACGGATCTTGTCTGCTGTTTCCTGATCATACAATTCACAGATGGTCTCGCGGATAAATCTGCAGACTTCTTCTGCCTGCTCCTTCGTTGCGACTTTACCTGTACCGATCGCCCAGATGGGTTCATAGGCAATGATCGTCTGTGCTGCATTTTCTTTGCATACTCCGGCGAAAGCACCTTTGATCTGGCCTTTGATCCACTCCAGAGTGATGCCAGCTTCTCTCTGCTCCAGTGTTTCGCCGCAGCAAACGATGGGGATCAGTTCCGTTTCAAACGCTTTCAAGATCTTCTTGTTTACGGTCTCATCGGTTTCTGCAAAATACTGTCTGCGCTCGGAATGTCCGATAATGACATATTCCACACCGGATTCATAAAGCATTTTTGCGGAGATTTCTCCGGTAAATGCACCTTTGTCTTCAAAATGCATATTCTGTGCACCGACAGAGATCCTGCTTCCTTTAAGTAGTTCGATCGCCACAGGGATATCAATAAACGGCACGCAGAAGATAACATCCACGTCATCACTGTCTACCAGCGGAAGCAGCTCTTCGATCAGGGCTTTTGCTTCCTGCGGGGTCTTATTCATTTTCCAGTTTCCGGCAGCTATTTTTCTTCTCATTTTGATTAACTCCTCTGTATTATATTTGATTATTCTTTTTCATTGATCACGGCTACGCCGGGAAGTTCTTTTCCTTCCAGGAATTCGAGGGAAGCGCCGCCGCCTGTGGAGATATGGGTCATCTTATCACCATATCCAAGCTGATTAACTGCCGCTGCGCTGTCTCCTCCGCCGATCACGGTTGTGGCATCGAGCTGTGCAAGACATGCTGCGATCGCCTCAGTTCCCTTTGCAAAGTTTGATGTTTCAAACACGCCCATAGGACCGTTCCAGATTACCGTTTTGCATTCTTTCAGAGCGTCTTCGAACAACTGGATCGACTTCGGTCCAATATCAAGTCCCATCTTATCATCCGGGATGCAGTTCACATCCGATACTTCACAGGGAACATCATTGGAAATTTCAGAAGCGATGATACAGTCAACAGGAAGAAGAAGCTTTACGCCTTTTTCTTTTGCTTTGCTGACCATGTTCAGCGCGTACTCCAGATAATCTTCTTCCACGAGGGATTTTCCGATCTTCCCACCCTGCGCTTTGATAAAGGTATAAGCCATTCCTCCGCCGATCAGAAGGATATCTACTTTTTCAAGAAGATTGTCGATCACGGAGATCTTGGAAGAAACCTTGGAACCGCCGAGAACAGCTGCAAAGGGACGTGCAGGGTTTTCAACGGTATTTCCGAGGAAATTGATCTCTTTTTCCATCAGATATCCTACGGCAGTTTCTTTCAGGAACGCTGTAACACCTGCTGTAGATGCATGTGCTCTGTGTGCTGTTCCAAAAGCATCATTGACATAGATATCCGCAAGAGAAGCCAGATCTCTGGAAAGATCTTCTCCGTTCTTCTCTTCTTCCGGACGGAATCTTGTATTTTCCAGCAGGATCACATCGCCATCCTTCATAGCTGCAGCAGCCGCTCTTGCATTTTCGCCTACGACTTCATTATCTTTTGCGAATACAACCGGCTTTCCAAGCAGTTCGGAAAGTCTTTCCGCTACAGGGGCAAGAGACAGCTCCTCTTTTACCTGTCCTTTAGGTTTTCCCATATGGGAGCACAGGATCACTCTTCCACCGTCATTCATCAGTTTTTTGATGGTAGGAAGAGCTGCTGTGATACGGGTGTCATCTGTGATCTTCCCATCGATGACAGGAACATTGAAATCACATCTGAGAAGAATTCTTTTTCCTTTAACATTCAGATCGTCAATTGTTTTTTTGTTCAGCATATACGTATCCTCTCTAAAATTTATTTGCCTGTTAAGATTCTTGTGACTCTTGTGCTTCTTCCCGAAAAACCCGTACATTCAGGTCTACCCACATGCTGCATCCATCCACTAGTCCTTCGCTGGAATACTGCCACATATTGACGGGAAGATCCGTTGAGAGCTCATCTGCATACTGGGCGATCCAGATATCATACTGTTTGATCCTGTCAAAAAGAAGCTTATTATGAAACCACTGATCGTTGGCATAAACGCCGCCTCTCATTCCCTGCTCTTCAACCGTTTTGCAGAAAGTGATGACAATGTCTGTAAAATCCTTTGCACTGAGTTCATCTGTGCGTGCAGTATCATAAACCGATTCGAGATCGATGTATACCGGCATCTCGAGAGCATATCCCTTACACATTTCAAGGACATACTGTGCTTCTTCGACCGCCTCTTCTTCATTCACTGCCTGAGAAACAAAATAGGCTCCTACACGAAGTCCGGCTGCTTTCGCACCTTTCAAATATTCAGCAAAACGTGTATCGGGAACAAATTTGCCGGTTTCATAGCCCCTGTAACCGGCCCGCAGGATCACAAAAGAAACGCCGGATGATCTCAGCTTCCCGAAGTCAACATCCTCAACCCATTCCGAAATATCGATCCCAAATTCACTCCTGTATCCTTCCTGATCATAATATCGGATACCCTGTTCCGTATCTTTCCAGAATGACGCGTCAAGATGCTCAGCAGAACTCCTGACTGATGTGTCTGAACGGCGAATCGAACAGGAGATCACCAAAACAACTATGACTACACAGATCAGAAACAGGCAAACGGCAGCAGAAAGGAATCTGTGATTCCGGATATAGTTCCGGATTTCCAGAACGTTCTTTAATAATCTTCCCGGATCCTTTTTCATACAGGTTGTATTATATCACGTAAATCGATTTTCACAACTGAAAAAGGGACTGAACTATACGTTCAGTCCCGGTGATAATTGAGAAAAAATGCACAATATCATGCCTTTTCCAGTACGACCTGACCAAGATCCTTCGCCCGATCCAGTACCATCCTGACAGATTGCGGTTTATATCCTTCATAAGAACAGGTGATCTCATATTCTGCTCCCTTTGTCAGGAATTTGAATTCAAAATCCCCGAAAAAGTCGGTGGCAGTCTCTCTGGTTTCTCCTGTTGCAACATTCTTAATAACAACTTTCGCGCCTTCGCAGCAATCATTCTTTTTGTCTGCCAGAAGAACTTCACCTGCAGCAAATACCTGCGGGAGTTCCTTATAAAGGATCCTCGGCTTTGTGCCTTCTTCCGGTCTGTAAGGACCGAACTGATCTGATCCGCCTCTCTCTGCTATAAATTTAGAGATCGGGCTGTTCGGATCATCCAGATCACCAAAGAAAATAGCCTGGGTAGGACAGCTTTCCACGCATCGTGTAGTCTTTTCACCGTTGTCCAGCATATGAGCACACATCGTACATTTCTGTGCTACCTGTGCCTGTTCGTTCCAATAGATTACGCCGTACGGACATTTATCGACCAGGTCTTTGCATCCTTTTGCCTTAACCGGATCGATGATCACAATGCCGTCTTCTCTCTTGTAGACAGCTCCTTCCGGTGCACCTTCCGCACACTTCGGGTTCTCGCAGTGCTGGCACATAACAGGGATATAATCCATTTTGATCTTCCAGTTTTCGCCCTGCTCGATTTCCTTCAGCGTCAGCCAGGTCTGTCCCATCATTGGCGTCTGAACCGAGGTCGGAAGATGATCGTTCAGACAGTATTCATCTTTACATGCGATCCAGCAGGAACCGCATCCATCACAGCGGCTGACATCAACAGCGATCGAATATCTTGCCATATTAGCACTCTCCTTCCCATTTTCTGATCTCGATCAGACATGAATTCGGCGTCATACCAGGTGCATTCTTGGACAGAAGTGTACCGGCAGTCAGCAGATTGACGCATCCTCCCCTGTCCACGCTGTCTGCCTTTCCAGGCTCCAGCGGATCATACTTTGCAGTACATCCGTAACTGTGGATCGTTCCGGCAGGTACACGGGCTGTTACGCTGACACAGCAGATCACACGGCCTCTGTCATTGTAAAGCTCTGCCAGATCTCCGTCCTTCAGCCCTCTTGCCTTGGCATCTTTTTCATTGATCCTGACGATCCAGTATGGATAGCCGTTCTTCATGATCCGGTGCATCGGGATCTCATCCAGCCAGCTTTCATGTTTGTCGTAATGCGTATGGAAAGAGAATCTCGGATGCGGAGAGATCATCTGCAGCGGATACTTATACCACATTTCGCTCTTATAGCCTTCCCAGGAAGGAATAAAATGCGGAACCGGAGGACGTTCCTTATCGTCAGGGAGATTCTCGAGCAGAGACTGTGCCTCGAACTCGATCAGACCCGTATAAGTTCCGAGTTTTTCCGGATGACCGTTTTTGCGCGGTATATTGCCCGGGTCAGGCGTATCTGCCTCCCGCTCTTCATAGAACCATCTCATGGACGGCGTGGACTTGCGGTCTTCCGGACACGGTACGATATAATATCCCTTCCGGTTGAATTCTTCCCATGTGATATCGCCGTCTTTCGCGATCTCAGAAGATTCAAAGAACAGTCTTGCCCAATCGTCTTCCGTATTTCCTTCTGTAAACTCTTCTTCACGGCCGAGATATGCAGCGATCAGCCGCAGGATCTCATAATCGGATTTGGATTCGCCCAGAGGCTCAATGGCTTTCTGCTGACGGACGATCACACGCCAGTTATTGCCGATATGTGCCATGGTCGTGTAACCGCCGCAGGTTGCCCATTCTCCCAGGTCATTTCGTTCGAAATTGGTACAAGCCGGAAGGATGATATCTGCCATATTGGTCTCACTGGAGAACCAGCAATCCTGGTTGACAACACATTCCAGTTCCGGACTCTGATACATTTTCACCCATTTTGAAGTGTCAGACATGGTTCCCATGAAGGATCCGCCGTACCGATAGAACATATGGACTTTTGTCTCCATCGGATAATTGTTTTCCGTGAACTGCTGTTCCAGAGTCGCGCCGCAGAAGCCTTCCCCGCGGAACCAGTCATGTCCGTTAAGGATCGCATCCGGAAGAGTCAGGCGGAACAGGCGCTGCTTTGTGGGGTTGGAGAAGCAGATCTTGTTCTTAGCTACATCGGAACGTCCCATCTGTCCTGCCGGTTCCGCATATCCCGGGAACCATTTATAGCTGGCAGGAGCACCCATCGTTGTCCCCCAGATGGATACGCCTGGTTTTCCGTAACCCTGCATTGCCTGGAGAAGAACCATCATTCTTGCCCATTCTGTACCGTAAGCAGTACGGCAGGCGCTTCCCTGGCCGCCTCTGCAGCCGGATGACAGGCATGTTCTTTTCTTGGCCCATTCGCGGGCCAGTGCACGGATCTTCCTAGCCGGGATACCTGATTCTTCTTCTGCCCATTCCGGTGTCTTCGGGAAATCTTCATCTCCAAGGATATAATCGCGGAATTTTTCGAAGCCTACGGTTCTTCTTGCTATATATTTTTTGTCGTAGGTCTCTTCAGTGATCCAGACGTAAGCGATCGCCATTGCAAGGGCTGTATCGGAGCCCGGTCTTGGCGGAAGCCATGTGCCGTCCATGACAGCGTTGGTATAATTGTAAAGCGGGTCAATAAAGACACATTTAACGCCTTTTTCTTTCAGCCATACTCTCCAGATATGGGATTCCTGGCCGGAATAAGTGCCTCTGGTAGAGTCAGGATCATTTGACCAGAATACGATCATTTCCGTATTCTGCAGGGCATCTTCCAGCAGATCAAACTGCTCCGGCATACCAAGTCTCCAATGGAATCCGTAGGTATGGGTGGCTCCCCAATGCCAGCCTTCCCAGGAATCCGGATTATCATAGATCGGTGTATAATGCAGCATGTGCATAAATCTGTGATATGGCCCTAACTTATAACCTACAATACCCCAATTGTGGTGTGAGGAAGTCATGCCGGTCAGTGCTGCTTCTCCATAAGTGTTCTGCACTCTCTGGATCTCGGATCCGACGAGTTTAACAGCTTCTTCCCAGGATATCCTTTCATATCCTGAAATACCTCTGTTTTCCGGATGACGCTCTCCGTTCGGATCCCAGTCAACACGTTTCATAGGATACAGGATCCGGTCTTCCGAATAAACTCTGTTTCTCTCTCCGTGAACAGGCGGTGACAGACGGAATGCCTTCGGAGGAGAATATGATTTTCCATCGCTTCCCTTGATCACCCATGGCTTAGGGAAGTCTTCTTCCGGGACCTGGAGCGGACGCACCCTTGTGATCCTTCCGTCTTCCACATAGACAGAAACGGGACCGCCGCCGGTCATATTCGCATATACTTTTTCCACTTTTCTTCTCCTTTTATATAATGTTTATAGTTATTCCAAAAAATGCAGACAGATCAGCCTACGCAGGTAAGTCCTCCGTCCGGATACAGGATATTACCAGTCATAAAATCAGATGCATGGCTGGCCAGGAAGATCGCAGTACCGACAACATCTTCCGGTGTTGCGTATTTGCGCATAGGCAGAGCTGCAGCAAGGGAATCCAGATATGCCTGTCCGCCTCGCTGCTCGATCACAGGAGCCATCATCGGCGTCATGGTGACTGTCGGGCCAAAAGCGTTTACGGTAATGCCGTGCGGTCCGAATTCACTTGCAAACTGTTTTGTCAGCATATCAACAGCACCCTTTGTGGAGCAGTAGCCTACATTGCCCGGTGTCTTGGTGGCAATCTTTGATCTGACAGAAGACACATTGACGATCTTTCCGTATCCGTTCTTGATCATGTACTGGCCGAAATGTTTGCAGGCCAGCATCATGCCGACAACATTCACGTCGAGCATCTGACGGAAAATATCTACCGGAAACTCTTCTGCAGGGAATTTCTTGTTCAGTCCCTGTGAATTAACAAGGATCTCTACGGTTCCCATTTCTTCATTTGCCTTTTTAGCAAGTTCAGCCATGCTCTCTTCGTCGGTTGCATCAACGGTATAATACATGACGTCAAGACCGGTCTCTTCTTTGATCTGAGCAACTGCTTTTTTTAATGATTCTTCATTTCTGCTGGCGATGGCAACCTTAGCGCCTGCCTGCGCTAGACCCTGGGCAACTGCCTGGCCGATCCCACCTGCACCGCCGATCACAACAGCATTTTTTCCTTCCAATGAAAACATATCCAACATGATTATTTACCTCCAATAT
>JAFRKZ010000149.1 GCA_017431485.1 Parasporobacterium sp.
GCCAGGCCGATCCAATCCATAGCTCCGGGGGTCATAACAGCAGCGCCTTTGGAAACGGCGGCTTCGCTGGGACTGATCCATCCTGTCCAGACGCCGATAGGGCCGCACAGCCCGCAGGTTCCCATACCGGAATTGATCGGGGCGCCGTTCATCTGCAGTTTAAAGACGCAGGTAGCGATCGGTCCTGTAATGGCGGAGGTCACGATCGGCGCGATCCAGATCCTCGGGTTGCGGACGATATTGCCCATCTGCAGCATGGAGGTGCCGATCCCCTGTGAGACAAGACCTCCCCAACGGTTATCCCGGAAGGAAATGACAGCGAATCCTACCATTTGAGCACAGCAGCCGGCAACCGCTGCGCCGCCGGCAAGTCCGGTCAGTCCAAGGGCTGCGCAGATCGCTGCGGAAGAGATCGGCAGGGTCAGCGCGATCCCGACCAGAACGCTGACAACAATTCCCATGAGGAAGGGCTGCATCTTGGTCGCCGTATCGATCAGTATACCGAAAGCGGACGCAGCGGTACCGATCGGCGGGGCAATGAGTTTGGCCAGTGCGACGCCGACTAATATCGTTACTCCCGGCGTGACGAGAAGGTCTACCTTAGTCTCCTTGCTCACTGCTTTGCCGCATTCTGCGGCAATGATGGCCACGATCAGGACTGCCAACGGTCCTCCGGCGCCGCCTTCTGCATTGGCCGCCCATCCTACGGCAGCCAGAGAGAACAGCACCATGGGGTCTGCCTTCAGGGCGTAGCCGATCGCCACTGCCATCGCCGGTCCGCTGATGGCCATGGCATACGTGCCGATGTCAGTCAGAAAATCAAAGGGGATCTGCTGCCCCAGGGTCTTCAGGATTGTTCCGATCAGAAGGGAGCAGAAAAGTCCCTGCGCCATGGCACCCAGCGCATCCACAAAATATCTCCTGGCAGAGATCTCTATATTTTTTCGTTTTAAAAATGCTTTGAATTTATCCAATGTCTTTCTCCGTTTAAAATCCAAATTCTTCCATATGGCATAATAGTTTCCAAGAGGATAGCACAATCCGTCAAAAATCACAATAAACAGACTTGTTTCGGCACAGCGGGATGCCTATAATGAAGAAAGCAGTATTCATGGAATAGGGGGAAGAAGTTATGCCATTTGAAATGCCTGTATATCATCATCCTGATTTTTCGAAGGAGATGTTTGTCAATGCACCGGATGTCCGCATCAAAGAAGTCGTCAGGGACGGTGTTGTACCGGAATATTATCACAGCACTTCCATGTACCCGGAGTATTTTAAGATCAACGGGGAATGGAAACTAGCAGAGGAAAGCCGGATGGATTCCTGTGTGGTCCTGGAAGACAGCGGGAGACTGGCAGTCGTGGAAGCACGAAATGTAAAAAGAGGTGACCGCGTCATCCTGGGACGGAGCGAACGGTGCGAAGAGGGCATCTATATGCATTGTCATGGATTTGAAGCAGAAGGAGAAAACCTGGATGATCAGTTTGTGTTCCGGCAGGGAAGAAGCCGGGAGACATCCTATGCCAGGGATTACGACAAGCTGTTTGAATTATTAAAATACGAAAAGAGCCACAATGGAAAGATCGTCTGGGTCATGGGACCTGCATTTGCGTTTGATGCGGATGCAAGGGCAGCCATGGCGGCTCTGATCGACAACGGATACGCCCAGGCTGTCATGGCGGGCAATGCTCTTGCTACCCACGACCTGGAGGGAGCGTATCTGCATACAGCGCTGGGACAGGATATCTACACCCAGAGATCCCAGCCCAACGGACATTACAACCATCTGGATGTCTGCAACGAAGTCCGAAGGAGCGGTTCCATCGAACAGTTCATCAAAGACCATGATCTTGACGACGGGATCATCTGCAGCTGCGTGCGGAATCATGTTCCCATCGTGCTTGCCGGATCTATCCGGGATGACGGGCCTTTGCCAGAAGTGATCGCCGATGTATATCAGGCAGCTTCCGCCATGCGGGATCAGCTCAGGGACTGCACCACCGTGATCTGTCTGGCGACCATGCTGCATACGATCGCAACCGGCAATATGACGCCGTCTTTCCGTGTGCTTCCGGATGGGACCGTAAGACCGGTGTATTTCTATGCGGTGGACGCGGATGAATTTGTCGTGAACAAACTGCTGGACAGAGGAAGCCTGAGCGCTACGACTGTCGTGACCAATGTGCAGGATTTTATTACCCTGGTGGCGAAAGGGCTGAAAGTGATCTGACAGTTTCCTTATGTGAGCATGCAGCGGATCAAGGGGTATGCGTGATCTATAGCTGACTGCATGCAGCGAATCGAGAGGTATGTACGATTTTTGACCGAAATATGGTCCTGAAATCGTGCATACCTCTTTATTTTTTGCAAGGCTTCTTTTGAGATCGAGCGAGCCCTGAAATTACTCCGTACATTTTAAACTGGTTTTAGGAAGTGCATGTATCCTGTGTTCTGTAGAAAAGAAATATATGGATCAAAAAGGAGAACAGGATGCAGAACATCAGAAACACCAACCCACAGGAAGACGAATTTATCAGCAGCCTGAAAAATGTACTGAAAGAACACAGCCGGATCAGAGGCCTTAGGTATTTTATCAATCAGACGCGCCGGTGGTATTGGAAACTGCAGAGCGGACAGATCACAGGACGTGTTGTGATCCTGGGAACTGCTGTGCCGGAGGAACTGATCATGGCAGCAGGAGTCGTTCCTTTCCGGATCCTGGGCGGAAGCCGCAGTTCCTGTGCCCGGTCGGATGACCTGGTGCCCAGGGATACGGATCCGGTGAGCCGTTCTGTTCTCGGATATGTGCAGCAGATCCCGGCGGAAAAAGACCTGCTGTACATGATTCCGACCGAGAGTGACAGCATGAGAAAAACAGCATATCAGTTAAGTCTGGAAGGCAGGAAGGTCTTCACAGTGGATATCCCACCGGTCCGGGAGGATAAAAACGCCCTCGATAAATGGACACAGCAGATGTACCGTATGATGGAAGTGACGGCAGAGCACGTTCATGGAAAGATCACCGCGGCTTCTTTGCAGGCGGCGGTACGCATGACCGCAAGAGCCAGGATCTGCCTGCATGAATTTACCCTGATGGCGCCGGAATATGACAGCATCCTGTCACCATCATCCCGCCTGATCGTCCAGAACAGTTATTACTATGCAGAAGATCCTGAAATCTGGACCGTGAAGCTCAGGGAACTGATGCAAGAGCTCAGAAAAACTGCCATGCAGATGGGATGCCCGGAAAACAACAGCCCCAGGGTCCTGCTGATGGGATCCCCTTTCTATTTCCCGAATGACAAGATCCCCCGCCTTCTGGACGATGCAGGACTTTGTATCTTCCGGCAGGAGGATGCTGCGGATAATATCCAGTACATCACACCGAAGATCGGAAAAGACAGGAGAAATCTGAAGAAGATGATCCGGACCGTTGCCGGGGAATGGTATAGAAAAGACGCTTCCTGCGCCTATCTGAAAAATGAAGTGATGAGAAGAAGAGTCCGGGCTATTGGCGCTTCCGGGCAGATCGAGGGAGTGGTATTCCATGTTCTGAAAGGACAGATCGGGCAGGATTTCGAGCTGGCATATTATGAAGAACTGATGGAGAGATACGGCCTTCCGGTCTTTCGTCTGGAAACGGATTATCAGTACCAGGATGTGGAACAGGTAAGGATCCGGATGGAAGCCTTTGCGGAAATGCTGAGTCAGAACTGGGC
>JAFRKZ010000150.1 GCA_017431485.1 Parasporobacterium sp.
ATGGTGGAACGCATGCTGGAACGCGGCGGCCAGTCGATCTATCTGATGCTGTGTACGATCGTGGACGGAAAAGGAAACGCCATGCGTGAAGGCGCTGTCCTGGAGGAACTGTCCGCCCGCCTCGAAGCTTCCATACAGGAATCCGTCCGGCACAGCGACGCCATTACCCGCTACGGAAAAGGCCAGTATCTGGTGCTCCTGATCAATACGACCCTGGAAAACTGTGCGGTAGTACAGAAACGTATCAATCACAGTTTCATCGTCCGCCGTCAGCGCTCGGGAGTCGAATACTATGTCAACAGCGTGATCTCACCGTACCATTAATGGGGAAAGGGACCTGACATGAATCGTTCACAGATATATATCGGAACCCAGAACGGTGTGGTCGTCTGCATTGACAAGATCACCGGCAGGGAGATGACCGGCCGGTTTTACCACAGTTACAGCACGGAAACAGGAATGTTCAGCAATCTGGGCCATCTTCTGTTTCAGATGGAAAACCTGTTCAATGAACTGCATTTTCCATACCCTTCTACCAATGAAAGAACATTCGGAGCAGCACAAGCCCCCCACACAGAGGGCGGCAGAAGATTTCCCGAAGAAAAGAGAGAAAAAAAGATGAATGATGAACAATTACTCATGCAGCATGGAGATCTTGGAAGTTTTATCATCCGCGTCCAGCACCGTCAGAACAGCAGCTGGCAGGGCCGGATCACTTGGGTCGAAAAAAATCAGACGGTGTATTTCCGTTCCGTCTGGGAAATGATGAAGCTGATCGAAACAGCGATCGAATCTGTTGACCCACAGGAAAAAGAGCCGGAACCATGCTGGCCCGACTCCGAATTATAACCATTCTGTCTGATACTGCAGCGGCTGCCGCCTGAATGCAGCAGCCGCTGTTTTCTACTTTCTATGTCTGATCTTACGGATGATCAGGATCACGGCTGCAGCCACAGCCACCAGGATCAGGATCCAGATCCAGCTGGCGGAAAACCAGATGGCTGCATTTTTAAAGAAATTGACAAAGCCGCGGACGCCCTGATGGAAAGCGGATGAGACCATCTCTGCGAAGGTCATGGGCGCTTCCTCCTCGATCACCTCTGCCACTTCCTGCAGTTCAATCGTAACCGTAGAATAGCTGACCCGGGAATCATAGTAGTTCAACGTTCCCTGATAGCTGTCGATCTCCCACTGCGTATCGGAGATCGCGGATTCCAGGGCGATGATGTCTTCCATGTTCTCGGCGTCCTTCAGCAGCTCATTCAACCTGTCCAGTTTTGCCCGGGCACTGGTCAGCCTGGATTGGATATCATAATAGGATTCGGACACATCGTCCGCGCTGCGGTTCATGTAAGATATCGTGCCGATCTGACCCATTCCTTCCAGGAAAGTTTCCAGATTCCCGGCCGGGATCCGGACGGTATAGCTGGCATCCCGGTAGCGGCCTTTGTTATTGGAGGAATTCTGATTCTCGCAATATCCTCCGCATTCCGTGATCAACGCTTCGAGGCTGGAGGAAGATTCCTCAAAAGCCGTTGTCTGGATGCTCATATATACATTGTAGATGATCTTCTGCTGGCTCTGCCCTTCTTCGGCTGCGGCAGCGGTTTCCGCTTCCACTCCCTGCGCAGGAGCCATATTAGCCTGCTCCGCAATGAATTCGTAATCGCTGAAAGTATCGGATACCGCCAGCGGCGCCGGCTCATCATAAGCCGCCTCTTCATAAACCGCATCCATTTCAGCCATATCGCCGGCTGCCTTACCCTCATAACCGGCTTCGTAATACATCTCCTGGGAAGAAGACCTGGCGGCTTTGTCCGGACTCTGCATCAGATGGTTCCCGATCAGGGACATGACAGCCGAGGCTGCCAGCACGGCACAGGCAGCGATCGCGATCCCCTGCCATACCCGAAGATGCGATTTCGGTCTGCAGTTTTTCACTGCCTCTTCGATATATTTGTCATCAACGTCATTTAACGCCTGTAAAAAAACTTCTGGTTTCATAGATCTCTCCGCCTCTGCTATTAGATGATAAAGCCCTGTGACTTCAGGTAATCCCTGAGTCTGCTCCGGAGCCTGGTCAGTTTCACAGATACATTTTTCTCCGAAATGCCGGTCAGGGCAGCAATCTCTTCATAGGAATCCGAAAAATAATACCGCCGCATGAACACGACCCGGTCCGTCTGCTTCAGCTGTCCCAGGAATTGGTTGACGGCGTGGGAAAGCTCTCCTGCCTCCACCTGGGACTCCACGTCCTGGGATGCGGCAAGCGTTCCCTCCAGCTCTTCCATGGCGACTTCCATGGTGCTGTTTCTCTTTTCCGCTGTATTGTATCGGAATTTCTTAAGGGAAATATTTCTGACGATCCGGCACAGATACGCCATCAGCGAATCCGGCCTGTTGGGCGGGATGCTGTTCCACACGCCCAGATAGGCATCGTTGACGCATTCTTCGCAGTCCTGCGCATTGCCCAGGATATTGCCTGCCAGTTTATAACAAAGCCGGCCGTATTTGCTGCTGATCTGCTCCAGAGCTGTCTCGGATCGTGCAAATAGTAAGTCTATGATCTGTTTGTCATCCATTTTGCAACCTTCTTAATGTTGTCCTGCTGTCTATCATGTACCTGCAGTTGCAGAAATACTACAATTGTTTTTAGAAAATCAGCGGATGTGGTCCCGTCTCAGATCTCTTCGATCCTCTCCAGACA
>JAFRKZ010000151.1 GCA_017431485.1 Parasporobacterium sp.
AGGAGGAGCAGCGAGGAGAAACAACGGCGTATACAGCCATAGCGTGGGATCTGAGAGTCCCGTGGCAGGAGCATCTGGAAGAGAGGATCGGTTCAAATCAGGAAAGCTGGTTTCGGATCGCCCAGGATGCTGCGTACAGCTTAGCCTCTTCTGAGGTAAGAGCGGTTCGGGATAAGATGCTGGCAGATAGTGATGCTTCAATGGCATTGGACAGATTGGGGCTGATAGTTCCATCTGGAAGTACTTTTACAGCATGGCTGTCATTTCTTAGGGGATTGGGGCTGGTTTTAACAGGGAAGATCGCGTTGTACAGGCAGGCTCTTCGGGATATTCCGCAGCAGCCGGGATTCCCGTATGACATTGAATGGCCGGAGAAACCGTAACATGAAACCGTTCTATGAAATTATTCCGAATACAGATGGATCCGTAACGATCCTGTTTTTGTCAGAACCTGAACGGATCCTGCGTGGACTGTTTCCTGCAGATCCGGATCATCCGGAGAAACTGGAAGATGATCTTATGGAACGATATGAGAAATATTGGGAAGAAGCGGAGGTGATTCAATGGCCGTATTGATTGGTCATGCGGTATCGGATGAGAATGGCAGCATAGACAAAACTGGACAATCCATAGAAGGGGATCAGACGGGCAAAGAAATATGCACCCGTCATTTTTATGTCCGGACAGGCGGATGGCATTCCTATTTACAGCCGATTGATATCGGGAAAGGAATGATTGCTGCCAGATATATGAAGGAGATCTGCGATGACGATGCATTTGGGTATTCGCAGAGCAAAAGAAAAACTGGCTACAAGGCAATTGAAGCGAACGGAGGGAAAGTTCACGGAGCATCCGGATCTTTCGATTGTTCATCGCTGGTGATGACATGCCTGAAAGAAGCAGGGTTTAACGTATCTGTGGATGCATACACAGGGAATATGGTGAAAAAGATCCTGGCATCCGGAGAATTCACGCTGCATACATCAAAAGACTACACAGCGGATGATGAGCATGCCCTTCCGGGCGGGGTCTGGGTTGGCGATGGCCATACATGTATGGCGCTGGAAGCCGGATCCGGATCTCCGACTCCGATCATAGGACCGTATGTGGAAGTGATCGGAGGATCGGTAATCATTCGGCAGGGAGCGGGGAAGGAATATCCGAAACTAACTACTGCACATAAGGGAGATCATCTGCCGTATATTGAGACAGATGAGGATACAGGATGGTACTGGATCGAAAGCAACAAAGGAATCGGGTGTATTACGAATAAACTGAAGTACACAAAGCTGGTGCTGCTCGAATGAGATACTCGAAGCGAATCGTGATATTAGTGATAACGCTGAATGTGGTTTTCACAGCAGGCGTTTTTTTTATGTCATGGAGCGGATCCGAGATACCGGACAGCCTGATTGAAGCATGGTTTCTGTTTACCGGAACGGAGCTCCTGGCTCTTGCGGGGATCAAGATTACGGAAACAATCAAGACATCGTCTGACATTTTATCTGAGAAGGATAAACCGAATGCATCTGACATGGAGGAATGAATAATAATGGAAGAATTGAATTTGGAAATGCTGATCGCTGTGCTCATCATGGCGGTGATCGCTGCGTCACTGAGATTTGTGGTTGGATACTATAGGGCAAGGAAGGAGCTGGAAGAAGCAGAAGCAATTTTGACAGAAACGCAGGTTATGGCAAAAATTGAAGCATCCGCGCCTGAACAGATCGCGCATGCGGAAGCAGCATACATTGAGATCCAGAAAGCAGGGGCTGAGAAGATGGAGATGTGCATCGATAATCTGCTTGATCTTGTGCCTGGCAGGATGACGGAATATTTCAGCAGAGATCTGATTAGATCTATTGTGCAGCGCGCTTTTGACGCAGTAAGAGCATATGCGGATATATCAATTGACAAGTATTCAGCGGCATTGGCTGCGAAAGTAGCTGATCGGATCAAGTGAGGCGATTGATGTGTCAGATACAATTGTTGCGGTGCTGATTACGGGAGCAGTTTCCTTGATCGTTCACTATTCTACCCACAAAAGCTCTATTAAAGATTTTTGTGATGAGTTGGATAAACGGACAGAGCTGTCAGATGAGAAGATTAACGGGAGGATGGATGTTTTCGAGACAAAGCTGACGAATTTGACGAACGAAGTAAAGAAACATAACTCAATTATAGAAAGAACATATGAACTTGAGAAAACGACAAAGCTCCTGGAAGAAAAAGTGAAAGTAGCCAATCACAGAATAGAAGATTTAGAGCATCAGAAATGACTATACCCGGAGGAACTAATCCTCCGGGCTCTTTTTATCATCGGAATCACGAACAAGGATATCA
>JAFRKZ010000152.1 GCA_017431485.1 Parasporobacterium sp.
AGAACCCCGTCATCGAGGATGCTGCAGACCAGGTTGCCCCTGGCGTCGCCCGCAGCGGCGTAGCCTTCCCGGGCGGCATAGTCGAACAGGTAATTGATGTGCTTCGGGGAGAAGGCGTTTTTACCGGAACTTTTGAAGGCGCTGTGGATGCATTCCACAGAAGGCATGTGCCTGACAGGCGGCTTTACGGGGACGAAGAATTCTTCCACATATTCCTTTTCCAGGGAATACCCCCAGGCGTAATGCTGCGCATGAGTGCCATCCGGCGCAAGGGTCATTTCAAAATACCTCTGAAGGAACGGCATATACTCAAGCCACTGCTTGGAGAGTTTCTGCAGTTCGCTGTTGTTGTTATAAGCCGTATCGTAGCGGTTGAGAAAGCAGATCACGTCGGGGCAGGGCTCGATATTGCATTTGCCCATAAATTCCTTGACCCGCAGGACCTGTGCGGAGTGCTGTTTCAGCCGTTTGAGCAGGAGCTCCTGCTGGTGGATCGAATCCATCAGTTCATCCTGTTTTTCTTCCAGCAGAGGGATCAGATCCATGTAGCAGCAGTCGGTTACCATGTAGGCGATCTGCGGGATCGAAAACCCGAAGTTTTTGAACCAGAGACAATCGATCAGGAAATTGATGTCCCAGGTATCGTAGTAGCGATAGTCGTTCTGCTTGTCTTTTGTGGGAGTGACAACGCCTTTCTTCTCATAATAGCGCAGCAGGTCGGTGGAGATTCCGAGGATCCGCGCTACGTCGCCGATTTTGTACTGCATCAGGGCCTCCTTCAGAAAAATCATCAGATATGAAATGATTATACTGAATCCGGCGCAGAAAGTAAAACCATTGTTTGGATGCGATCGATTTGCCTGCGATTATCCGTTTTTTGGCGGAATTGCAAAAAACAAGAATAGTCGCTTCGTGAAAACTATTCGCAAATGAAACAAAGACCTCGATTTAAGAATAGTTTTTCGCTGAAAACTATTCGCAAATGAAGAGATTACGCAAAACAAGAATAGTCGACTATTCGCAAAAATGAAAAATAGCGAAAAAAAGACAAGGGACTATTCTCATTTACAGAAAACCAAAAGAAAAAGAATAATAACATCAATATATCTAAGAAAGTGAGGAAAATACTATGGCTTATATGCCCCTTGACAAGAGCAAATTTTATCTGGAAACCGAAAAAATGACCAAGATCTGGGATCTGAGCCAGCCCTGGGGATGGGATACCCCGCTGTGGCCGTTCCCGGGCCCGCGTGCTGACCTGACCTTCCCGCGTGGACAGTATCTGGAGCGCTTCCACAAGAGAACCTGTACCTACACCGGTACCCTGCATGCAGCTACCCACTGCGACGCTCCGAGCCATACCCTTCATGAGGAAGAAGTGGACCGCGCACGTTACGGCTATATGCTGAATGAAATGCCTCTGGAACATGCCATCGGCACCGGCGTGATCGTCGACCTGACCTGGATGTATGATGAATTTGAAGATGCCTTCAACAAAGCCGGCGGCGATCCCGCAAAGATGGGTGAGTTTGCCGAGGTTCCGGGCAAGAAGGGTGCAATCTGGCACATCATCACTCCGGAAGAAGTGCAGGCAGCTCTGGACAAAGACGGCCTGGAGATCCGTCCGAACGATTTCGTCGTTCTGAACACCGGTTTCCATCGCTATTGGAGAAAGAACAACGACAAATATTTCAACTATTATCCCGGCAACGGCCCGGAGCTCGCAAACTGGCTGATGTTCGAAAAGAAGATCAAAGCCATCGCCGGTACCTACGGCGCATCCGATTCACCGGTATGGCATGCACCGGTCAAGGAGCAGATGCCGTGGCTGGCTAAGAACTACAAACTGGCGACCGGCCGTGACATCGATGAGGATTATCCGGATTACGAGCCCTGCCACCGTCTCTTCGCGCAGCACGGCCTGATGGCCATCGAGAACGCCGGCGGCGACATCGACATGGTAACCGGCAAACGTATGATCCTCTGCGCATTCCCGTTCCGCTGCGAAGCAGCTGACGGCGGTATGGTACGTCTGGTTGCATGGGAAGAAGGCTCCTTCTAATTTCTGACGGGAAAGGATAAACAGACATTATGAAATCATTTTCTGACATCAAAAAGATCGCCGTCTTAGGCGCCGGCACTATGGGACCCGGCATTGCCCAGGTCTACGCTATGGGAGGCTATGAAGTCACCATGTGGACCCGGAGCGAGAGTACCCGTGACAAAGCCCTGGCTTCCTTAAAGACGCAGCTGGATACCTTTGAAGCGGAAGAGCTGCTGGAAGAGCCGAAAGACATTGTTCTGGGACGCATCAGTTTTGCTTCTACCGTAGAGGAGTGCGTGGCCGGCGCTGATTTCATCCAGGAGACCATCGTGGAAAAGGCAGACGCCAAGATCGAGCTCTACGACAAGCTGCTGAAAGTGGTTCCCAAGGACGTCATCATCGCTTCCAATACCTCCGCGCTGAATCTCTTTGAGATCCTGCCTGCAGAGATCCTGCCGCAGCAGATCATCTGCCATTGGTACGCTCCGCCTCATGTCATCCCATTGGTGGAAGTCGTGAAGAGTGAGCAGGCACCCCAGGAGATCGCGGA
>JAFRKZ010000153.1 GCA_017431485.1 Parasporobacterium sp.
ACGCTGCCCGGGACATCTATGAGTACGTCTGGGAGTTCTACCCATCCAAACGGCCGCATGAAACATTTGGCTATAAAACTCCTCTGGAGATATACTCCAGAGGATAGAAAAACATTACTCTACTTTTAGGGGTACGGTTCAAAGGCCAACAATAATACTTAGATCGTTTTCAGATACTGTACCAGTTCTCTTCGTTTTTCTCTGGTTTCTACGATTCTGTTTATATTTGTGCGCAGCCCCAGCATCTTCCGAAGGCCAAGAAACGTCTTCTCTATTTCCGGAATTGTTGCCACCATATTGGCGGTGATCGTAAATACTTTATATCCATCCATTGTCAATGCCGTGATTTTTCGCTTGTCCCAATTATGCTGGTTTATACTCAAGTGCGTTTCATTGCTGTCATATTCCAATGCGATTTTCTTTTCCCGCCAAAGGGCATCACAGCTGCAGCTTTTCCGTCCAAAGACCGCCGCGGCTTCTTCCGATAATACTACTCTACCGTTCAGCTCCTCCCCGCCTAAGCTGAATCCTCCATATCCAAAAGGCAGGATCCGGATCATCGCAAGCCGCGTTTCCATTGGTGAGTTTGATCGGTCTCTGATATATCTCAATGCCTTTCGGGCCTGCAATGATCCGGCCAGCCCATCGGCACGACGCAGGAACTGCGCTAATGTCTCGATATTTGTTGCCGGCGTTTTTCGACTTTGACCATGTTCCGCTGCATCATCAGGCATATACATGGCACAGAGATCAAACCCGAATTTCACCGTTTCAAAAAAAGGAAGCCTCGATGCGGCCTGCAGAAAGCACAGCTCTGGACTTGCCAGCAGGACGCGGCAAGCAGCCTCTGTCCCACAGTTGTCGGAACCCAGACATCGATCCAGCTCTACAAATGCTCCCGCCGGATAATGATCTGGTCGTGAAATACAGGAAACCATTCGGTTTTCCCTCCTGGCATTGGCACACGGGGCCAGCAGTGTCAGCGGTGCCTGAAGCTGATAACGGGTTAATACGCTCTGTATGGCTGTTTTGTCCAGATACAGTTCGTATTTTTCCGGGAGATCAGTCCGCTGCAGCCCGGTTCCTGCAGCATTGCCTTGTGCAGTTATTCTTTGATGGATCCAAATAGACCCCGCCGAGGGAAAAACAATTGGAATTAACATAGAAGCCTCTTGATAGATGTTATAAAAAGATTGGTCTCAGATCTTTAGATTCTCATGTAATACAGGGCGGTTTGTCAAGGGCGTTTTTGAGGCAGATTGTATTTTCTGAAGTACAATCTATGGTGTCGTATGACACAATAGATATGACAGGATTGCATTAAAACAGGCATATTTAACCCGGGCTGCACCGAAATCAAAGCTATGCGTGGTTTTTTGAAAAATATTGTAACAAACTCAATGCTATGCATGATTTTCAAAAATTTGCTGCAACGAAATCGAGGGTATGCATGATTTCAGCCCTAAAACAGGGGTCAAAATCATGCATACCCTCGGATATTTTACAAAAAACCATGCACAGCCTCGCATTTGATGCAAAGGCCAAACACCAGGTTTTCTCAGCCGCCCAGGTAAGCTTTCCGGATCTCGGGGGAGCTGGCCAGCTCGGCGCCGGTGCCGGATGCTGTGATGGCTCCGGTCTCCAGGACGTAGGCCCGGTCTGCGATCTTCAGGGCTTTCTCCGCGTTCTGCTCTACCAGCAAAATGGTGATGCCCTTGCTGTTCATGTCCTTGATGATGTCGAAGACCTGGGAGACCAGCAGCGGGGACAGACCCATGGAGGGCTCGTCCATCATCAGCAGGGTCGGATGCGCCATCAGCGCGCGGCTCATGGCCAGCATCTGCTGATCGCCGCCGGACAGGGTGCCGGCGATCTGGGTACGGCGCTCGCCCAGGATGGGGAACTGGTCAAATACATTCTCGATGTCGTCCTTGATCTTTTTCTGGTCCTTCTGAAGATAAGCGCCCAGCATCAGGTTATCGTACACGCTCAGCTCCTGGAAAATGCGTCTGCCCTCCGGGACCTGGCTGATGCCGGATGCAACGATCTTGTGGGACGGCATCTTAGTGATGTCTTTTTCATTGTAGATGATCGAGCCGGCTTTGGGCTGGATCAGACCGATGACCGTCTGCATGGTCGTCGTTTTGCCGGCGCCGTTGGCGCCGATCAGCGTTACGATCTCTCCCTGGCTGACCTCAAAGGAAATCCCCTTGAGCGCCTGGATCACGCCGTAAAATACCTGAAGATCCTTTACTTCCAATAATGCCATAACTCAACCTCCGATATATGCCTTGATCACTTCCGGATCGTTCAGGCAGGTTTCCGTATCGCCCTGGATCAGCACGGTTCCGAAGTTCAGCACCGTCAGCTCCTCGCAGATCGTGGAAACGAATTTCATGTCATGCTCGATCAGAAGGACCGTCAGATCGAATTCGTCCCGGATCTTTTTCACGATGCGCACCAGGTCTGCCGTTTCCTGCGGGTTCATGCCGGCTGCCGGCTCATCCAGCAGAAGGAGCTTCGGATTGGTCGCCAGAGCACGGGCGATCTCCAGCTTACGCTGCTGACCGTAAGGCAGGTTGCAGGCCAGGTTATTGCGCTCCTCATCCAGTCCGAAAACCTTGAGGATCTCGCGGGCATGCTGGCGCATGGCCTTTTCCACCTTAAAATGTCTTGGCAGGCGGAACATGCTGGTAAGGAATCCGCACTTGTACTGCGGCTGATTGTGAAGGCCGACCATAACGTTCCGGATCACGCTCATGTTGCTGAACAGACGGATGTTCTGGAAGGTACGGGCAATGCCTTTGTGGTTGATCTGCTCCTGGGTTTTGCCCTTCAGCTCTTCCCCATCCAGGAAGAAAGTTCCGGTGGTGGGAAGATATACGCCTGTGAGCATATTGAAGATCGTGGTCTTGCCGGCGCCGTTGGGACCGACCATGCCGTAGATCTGGCCTTTGCGGATCTTGATGTTGGCATGCTGGACTGCTTTCAGTCCGCCGAAGGAGATGCCGAGATCCTGGGTTTCCAGTAAATATTCAGCCATTATTTCTCCTCCTTTCCATCAGCAGATGCCGCCGCTTTCGAGCTGTTCGCCGGCTCCTCCGGTTTCACATAGAGCTCATCCCGGTTCTTTACCACCACATCAGGCGGTACCGGAGAATCCGCATAGGTTGTACGGACGTCCACGCTTAAGGGGTCGTCCATATGGATCTTGGTGGGGATGCGATCCCACTGAGCAGCATCGTTTTTGATCTTGCCTGCGTCATCCGGACCCTTTCGCTTCCAGTTCCGCGGGTTGATGGACTCACGAAAGCCCTTCATCGCCGGTGCGTTGGAGAAGATGACGATGACGATCAGGATCAGAGCGTAGACAATGCTCTTCACCGGGGCAAGAGCGCCGGAGAGCTGGCTCTGCAGCGTGATGTTCAGCCAGGTGATAACAGCGGCTGCGATCAGGGAGCCGTTGATGGAGCCCATGCCGCCCAGCACGACCATAACCAGGATCTCGATGGAATAGTTGTAAGAGAAGGTCTCCTGGCGGATCGTTCCGATGGTGGCGCCGTACAGAACGCCGGCCATGCCTGCAAAGAACGCCGCGATCATGAAGATCAGTAATTTGTAATACGTCACATTGATGCCCATGGCCTTGGCCGCGATCTCGTTGTCACGGATGGCGACCACTGCGCGGCCGTGCTTGCTGTTGATCAGGTTCTGGCAGCAGAACACCACGAAAAGGAGCGTCACAAAGGCGATGATGAACAATGTATTTCCGTCATAGAGCTTGGTGCTCATGCCCATGGCGCCACCGAAGAAGGGCAGGTTCTTGAAGATACAGCGGACGATCTCGCCGAATGCCAGCGTGGCAATGGCCAGATAGTCGCCCTTCAGCCTGAGAGCCGGAAGGCCGATGATAA
>JAFRKZ010000154.1 GCA_017431485.1 Parasporobacterium sp.
CAGCCGATCAAAGTCTTTCTGCGTATTGGAGGGGGATATCATCAAAACCAGATAGTCGGGATCGGCATGCTCACATTCGATCTGCCCCTTTCTAAGGATATCCGCCAGGTCAGTTCCGGTATATCCGCAGGCGCCGGCACAGATGGTGATCTTCAGCGGCTCAGATGCGCCGGAAAATTGAGGATCCTTGCATGAATCGATGTCGGTTCCAAGGATCTGCCATCCCATTCGGCGCAGTTCCTTTTTGCATATCATAGTTTGCCGGATACAGTGGTCCTGTTGTTCTTTCCAGCCGGATGCCAGGATCAGGTTTGTCCTGTCCAGGGATTCCAGGAGCAGATAGGAAGGGCTGGTGGATCCGAACAGGGAAAGCGCACGGCGTACCATGGAAGGATCCGGGCTGCCCGGCAGTTCGGCAAAGCGGCGGCTTAAGTGAAGGTAGGCGCATCCTGTCAGGGCTGGCAATGTCTTATGGGCAGAGTCACAGCACATATCCGCCCCCAGATCGATGGGGTGGAGCGGCGTTTTCAGAAAATGCAGATATGATCCGTGGGCATTGTCAACCAGCAGTAAAACATCATGTTTATGGGCAATCTCGGAAATGGCTCTGATATCCTTCATATTTCCCAGATAATCCGGAGAAGTGATATAAACCGCATCCGGTTTACGGGGCATGCTGCGGATCGTCTCATCGAGGGAAGAAGCATCAACTGGGCAGGAATACAGGCTGTACTCATCTTCTGGCCAAAGCCACTGAACCTCCAGGTCCAGCAAAGCTGCGGCAGTCAGAAAAGAGCGGTGCACATTCCGTGCGGCAAGGATCAGAGGAGGATGTCCGCCGGAAGATCTTTTTCCGAATGATGCCGCCAGCGCCAGCATAGCGCGGATACATTGGCTGGATCCTTCCGTGGAATAATAAGTGGCAGCAGATCCGAAAAGAAGAGCGGCGTTTTCTTCACTTTCCCGGATGATCCCGGATGCTTCATACAAAGAGTCGGCCCCCTTCACTTCCGTGATGTCGTGGGAGAAGATAGCGCAGCCGGCATCTTCATGACACCAGTCAGTTCCCTTATGTCCGGGCATATGAAAACGGGATATGCCGGAAGCGGCGTAATCCCGTAAAAAGTCACTGATCGGAGTGGTGATTTCTGTTTTCATGTAAGCTGTATCTGCCTTTCCGGAAAATACATTTTATGACAGCTGCTTTTCAGCTTCCAGGGCGATGGCGCATTCGATGCGCTTGCGGAACAGTTCGCAGCCTGGTTCATAGATACCACGGATCGTGCCGGACGCATGGAAGGCGTTGGCAGCACAGCCGCCGGAACACCACAGCTTTGCCCAGCAGTCCGCACATTCCGGCCTGGAATAGACATTGCAGGAGCGGAATTCTTCCTGTCTGGGAAGATTGGTGATGCCGTTCCAGATATCTCCCAGCCGGAACGATTCTTCTCCGACAAACTGATGGCAGGGGTACAGATCTCCCCATGGAGTAACAGCCATGTATTCTGTTCCGGAGCCGCAGCCGGAGATCCGCTTGTAAATACACGGACCTCCTGACAGATCGATCATATAATGATAGAACGTAAAGGGACGTCCTTCCCTGCGGCGCTGCCGCATCAGGTCCGCCAGTTCTTCATACTGCTGTTTGACGATCGCAAGATCTTCTGCTGTCAGTGCTTCCGGGTCGTCGGGAGCCGTTACCACAGGTTCCATACTAAGCTCGGTAAAACCAAGGTCCAGCATACAGCGGATATCTTTCACGAAATCCGGATTGGCATGGGTGAAGGTTCCCCGCATATAATAGCTTTTATCTCCCCGTCGGCGGACAAATTCCTGAAACTTCGGAACGACTTTTTCCCAGCTTCCGTTTCCTGCATAGTCCACACGATAGCGGTCATGGATCTCTTTTCTGCCATCCAGGCTCAGGACGACATTGCTCATTTCCCGATTACAGAAATCGATCACATCATCATCGATCAAAAGGCCATTAGTGGTCAGCGTGAAACGGAAATTCTTGTGATGTTCCTTCTCAATGCTGCGGGCATATAAGACCAGCCGCTTCACCACATCCCAGTTCATCAGCGGTTCCCCGCCGAAGAAATCCACTTCCAGATTGTGACGGCTCCCGGAATGCCCGACCAGAAAATCCAGAGCCTGCTTTCCGACTTCATAGCTCATGACGGAACGTTCGCCATGATATTTTCCCTGGCTGGCAAAACAGTAGGAACAGTTCAGGTTGCAGGTATGGGCAACATGAAGGCACAGCGCTTTGATCACGCTGCCGCTTCGTTCCTTGAACACATGTGCAGACTGCTCATATGTGTCAGGCGTAAAGAGTTTCCCTTCTTTTTCAAGAGTACGTACATCGTCCAGGCATTCCCTGATATCCTCCTCCGTAAGGGCAGACCTTCCGGTCGGACTCTGGGGGTCGGCAATCCCTTCCGGATACCGGTCCATCAGGATGCGGATGATCTCCTCTTCGGTATGCTGCTGATACAGACCGATCACATCATAGGCAGCCTCATCCACCACGTGGACAGAACCGGAACAGGTATCCAGTACAATATTCATTCCTGCAGTTTTATATTGATGGAGCATAAAAACCTCGTCTCAGATCATTTCAAAGAGATAAAAAATGCCGCCCTTGTCAGGCGGCATCTTCATGACCGTTCTGATTATTTGTCTTCCTTTTTCTCGCACTGCTGGTTTGCGATCCCACAGCTGGTCTTGCAGGCAGACTGGCAGGAAGTCTGGCATTCGCCGCATCCGCCGTTCTTAGCGCTTTCACACAGATTACGGGTTTCAAGTGTCTGAATTCTCTTCATAATAATGATCTCCATTCTAATAGAAAGGCCCTCAGGACCATATGAAATATTTGGAAAAAATATAACATGGCACTATGGGAATGTCAAGAAAACAGGGGCTATCCTCAGATCCGCGCTTTCAGCAGCTGCGCAAATGCCTGGACTTCCGGCGGCGCGTCTCTTCTCCAGACCATGGACATACACATGCTGCGGTCAAGCCCGAGAGAGACGAATTTAAGGCCGAAAGCGTCCAGGGGAGCAATATGATCCGGAAGGATCGCAACCCCCATACCGGATGCAATGTTAAACAGGATCGATTCGATCGGCCTCAGTTCGGTCTTCGGAACATGCTCCATTCCGAGAAGGGAGAGGATATCGAGGGATTCCCGGGTCGTGGCAGGGGAATCCTCCATAGGGATCAGGTATACCTGGCTTTTTTTCAGGAGGGAAATGGCTTCTTCCGGAGAACTGACCGGTTCGGATTCCCGGACGATCAGTCCCACCGGGTCGGAACGTACCGGACTGACATTCCATTCTTCGCTGATCGGCAGGTCCGGATCGCAGGAAATATAGATATCGTAAGTTCCGCAGCGGAGCTCTTTCATGATCTTTCTGGGAACCAGACGCTGGATGTCTACCCGGATATCCGGATAGCGGATGCTGAATTCTCCGATGACAGAGGGAAGAAAGATGTTCGTGGCCGGCGTGATGGCCGCGATGGAAACCGTTCTTGGCTGCCCCTGTAACCTGGTTTTGATCCGGGAGATTTCCTGGTCGATCAAAGCAAGGGCTTTTTCAAATACAGGCGCCAGTTCCTTTCCTTCTTCTGTCAGGACGACTCCATGATTACGGCGGAAAAACAGTCTGAACCCAAGCTGGTTTTCCAGCTCCTGCATACGGCGGCTGACAACCGGCTGAGTCATATAAAACTCCTGTGCTGTTCTGGTGATATTCTGTGTTCTGGCGATACTGACGAACAGTTTCAGACTGATCAGATCCATGGCAGATCCTCCTTTGCTTGTCTTTTCTTATTATAGATATGTTTTATTTGCATGGCAAACCCAAAATAATGGAATTTCTGCAAATTTTAGCAGATTGCTATAATCCTTACGATATAAACTGTATGTTTCTGTATGGAAAAAGGAGTCCGAACATGAAATATATCGGTATTGAAGAACATTATCAGCCTCCGTTTCTCGGAGGCGTCCGCATGGAATGGGCACAGAAAACCGAGCGTCCTGAAATGATGGATATGGATCTGATGATCAAAAATGTGTTTCCCCGTCTGTCTTCCCCGGTAGAAAAGTTCCGCCTTCCGGAAATGGATGCCATCGGAATGGATGTCCAGATCCTTTCAAGCGGGTCTCCTTCCGTGCAGGCGATCGATGATCCCGTCCGGGCAGTGGAGGCAGCCAGGGAAAGCAATGATTTCATCGCGCAGGCGGTAAAGGAGCATCCGGATCGGTTTTACGGATTTGCAGCCCTTCCCCTGGCAGATCCGGATGCAGCGGCAGAAGAATTAAGACGCTGTGTCCGTGAACTGGGGTTCAAAGGAGCCATGGTGCAGGGACATCAGTATTTCCGGTATCTGGACGATCAGATCTTTGATCCGGTCTGGGAAGCTGCACAGGAACTTAAGGTTCCGCTGTCTTTGCATGTCCTGGATACGCTTCCGCAGGGTATGCGCATGTTTGACGGTATGTATGAACTGTGCGGTCCTATCTGGAGCTGGAATATAGAGGCGGCCACCCATGTCATGAGGCTGATCCTGTCCGGAACCTTTGACCGCTTCCCTGAGGTACAGTTTATTGCAGGACATATGGGAGAAGGGCTTCCGTATTACATGGGGCGGATGGACGAAGGCTATGAGACCGGTATGGCGCATCTTACGAAGCCGCTGAAAAAACATCGTCCGTCAGAGTATTTCCGCTCTAATATCTACATCACGACCAGCGGGAAATATCAGCCGCCGGCCATGCGATGCGCCATTGAAGCCATCGGCGCGGACAGGATCCTCTTTGCCACGGATTATCCGTTCGTTTCCCTGGAGGATGCCTTTGCCTGCCTGAACGCCTGCAATCTGCCTGATGAAGAGCTGGAACTGATCTGCCATAAGAATGCGGAACGGCTCTTCCGGCTGTAAGACAATGTTGCATAAGACATAACATGTGTGTCTTAATAAAAGGAGGTTAACATGCAAAAGAAAAGTATCGGTTTTGGTTTTCGAGGATGGATCGTACTGATCTATCAGTTCCTGGCCTTCGTGATGTATGTGTCACTGAACAACTTCGGCCAGAATGTTATGGCAAATGTCAATGCCAACGTGCGTGGATGGAATGCGACCCTGGTCCCGACGGTATATACCATCGTCTGTGTGGTCTCCGTTATCATCCAGTTCATTTTCGGAAAGAGGATCGCCAATTCCGGAAAGGTCAAGAACCTTTCCATGATCCTGCTGACGATCTCCGGCGTTCTGACGATTGCCACAGCTCTGAATGGGAGCAATGAAGTACTATGGCTGATCACCTGGGCTCTTGCGACCGGTATCGCGATCATAGCGGCGACCTTTATGGTCAGTACGGTTGTGGGACAGTGGTTCCCGAGAAGAAAAGGCACAGTCATGGGTCTGGCAACTCTGGCTTTCCCGGTGATCAACGGCGTCGGACTTACGATCTTCAGTAATCTTCTCTCCAATTCCAGAGGTAATATGATCATCGCATGGCTTCCATGGCTGATCCTGGATTTCATTGCCATCCTTCTGTGCGGCCTGTTTATCAAGGAGTATCCGGAACAGTGCGGCGCTTATCCGGACAATGACAAATCCATGACCCCGGAAGTGGCAAAAGCCATGATGGAGAAACAGGCGGAAGCCAGAAAACGCTCTGTCTGGAATCTGAAGAATATGGCGAGAACCGTTGACTTCTGGCTGATCACGATCCCCCAGGGTATCCTGCTGATCGGTGCCGTCGGCGTCATGACCCAGGTCATGCCAATCTTCATGCAGTTCGGTTATGTAGCGTTTACCGACCACGGTATTTCCCCGACTGCTGTCGGAGCGATCCTTCTTCTGGTCAACGCAGCGATCGCCTGCGCAGGCAGCTGGATCCTTGGTATCATCGATACCAAGTTCGGTACCAAGAAAGCGATCCTGATCTCTGATATCTTCATGATCTTAAGCGGTATCTTCTGCTACATCGGAAACAGCACCATGAACAATGTTGTCTTCCTGATCGGTTTCTGGTTCCTGCAGATCTTCATGGGAGCATCTTCCAACTTTACAGTATCTTCCGCAGCGCAGTACTGGAAGAGAGAAGACTTCCCGTCCGCATACAGCTATATCAATCCGCTGGCAAACCTGATCTGTGCATTCGGTCCGATCATCGTTGCCGGTATCGGAGCAGCTGCCGGATTTACCACTGTCTGGATCGTCATCTTCGGACTTGGCGTACTGGCCACGATCCTTACCCTGGCATTCAAACCGTCCCGTCTGATGGAAAGAGACAAACTCTACAGAAGAGAAGCAGGGCTTCCGGAGGAAGGCCTTTCCAAGACAGCAGAAGAGATGCGTCTGGCAAAATAAGGAGAAACTGCTATGAGGATCGATGTGCAATGCCATTTTTTCCCAAAGGCTGCAGAACGCTATCTGTGTGAAAACTCCTTCCCGAAGTGTATGCGGGTGGAAGGCGGCCTTATGTGTGATTTCGGTTCCCAGAAGCTTATGCTTGCGGACATGCAGTATGATCCTGAAATGATCATCCGGTCGATGGAACAGGGGCAGGTGGATCTTGCCCTGCTCAGCTGCAATATCCCGGATCCCGGATTTCTCTCTGCAGAGAAGGAAGCGCTGCTTTGTTCGGAGCTGAATGAAGTGACTGCCGAAACGGTGAACAATTCCGGGGGGCGTTTTGCCGGAATGGGATTTCTTCCCTGGAGAAGTCCGAAAAAAGCCTGTGAAGAGGTCCGAAGGGTCAAAGAACTGGATCTGAAGGGGGTTATGCTGTTCACCAGGCTGGGACAGCTGCAGGTGGACGATCCTTCCCTGGAAGAGATCTATAAAACCTGTGCGGAAAACGCGCTGCCGCTGTTCATCCATCCCACGGTCCCCATGTGGCATGAAGCGATCGGTGCATACGGGATGGTGGCAAATACATCGTTTGTCATCGATACGGCATTTGCCTTCATGAGACTTTGCTACAGCGGGATCCTGGATCGTTATCCGCAGCTGAATGTGGTGATCCCGCACGCGGGCGGCATCATGCCGATCCTGGACGGCCGCCTGGGATATGTTCCTCCGGCGGTACGCAGATTCATCGATCCGGATAAACGGACCGTGCTGGATACCCTGTTCAGCGGGCAGGTCTGGTTTGATCTGGCCAATCCTTCCCTGAAGGTCCTTACATACTTCAAGTCTTATCTGGGACTGGACAGAGCCATGTATGGAACGGATTATCCTTTTGTAGAGCCGTTTTATCAGACAGAACTGCTGGACAGCCTGGGACTTACAGAAAACGAAAAAGAGCAGGTAAACTGGAAAAATGCAAAGAAACTGTTTTGTCTTGATATTTAAACTCTCCCTATCTGAATAGTATAAAAACAGGTTCTGTTTTTCCGTTTCGCAGACTGCTGCAGTAAAATACTGCGGCAGTCTGTTTTTCTTTTGCTTTTCGATTCAGATTTTGCTGCGATTGTGGTAAAATCAGTTCAGCCGGGAAGCCGGCAAGAATTAATCATAACAGGAGGAAATCATGTCAGAAAAAATAAAGACAGCCTTAAAGACCCATGGACTTGACGGAATACTGCTGATCGTGGCTGGTCTGATCATGCTGATCTGGCCGGAGGCATCTCTGAAGATCCTGTGTATAGTGATGGGTATCATCCTGATCATCATCGGCGGGATCAACCTGCTTTCCTATTTCTTTAACACATATGCGGAAGTAAATAAAAATACACTGATCTACAGCACTGCGGCAGTTATCCTGGGGATCCTGATGATCGTACTGTCCAGGTTCTTCGTTTCCGTTTTTCTGGTCATCGTGGGACTCATCCTTTTGTTCGGATGCTTTATGCTGTTCCGACGGGCATACCAGCTCCGGGATGTGAAAGACAAGGATTTCATCATCTCGCTGGTGCTGGGGATCGTGATCCTGGTGCTGGGGATCGTGATGATCATCAATCCTGTGGGAACAGGCTCTTTTGTGGTGCGGCTGATCGGCATCGCGCTGATCATCATGGGGATCGCGGCACTTGCCATGTTCCGGAACCGCACGGAATAGAAGCCTCCTGAAAAAAGGGCATGAAAAAAGCCACTGGCCGGACTCGGACCGGCTACCTCATCATTACGAGTGATGCGCTCTACCGGGTGAGCTACAGTGGCTTGACAGGAACCGAAACCTGCGGGTTTTGATTCGTGCTGTAAAAAGATAACACATTTTGTTTCGCATTTCAACAATTACTTAACCGAAATGAGTAAAGAACAGATCCGAAAGATGATCTCGGAGAAAAAACAGAATATGACGGAAGAAGAGGTCCGCCGTCTGTCCGAAGAACTTACCAGGATATTCTGTTCACTGGAGGAATTTCAAAGAGCAGACTGCCTGTTTGCTTATTGCTCTTTTAATCAGGAAGTGCGGACCGGAGCGATTATCCGAACGGCGTTGGAAACAGGAAAGAGAGTAGCTGTTCCGAAGGTGCTGGGTGACCGGCTGGAATTCCGGTATATCCGGTCAGAACAGGATCTGGAGATAAGCTCTTTGGGGATTCCAGAACCGAAAGACGGGCTGGAAACTGCAGACGGCAGGGAAGAGGAGATCCTGATGCTGATGCCGGGACTGGCATTTGACCGTACGGGAGCCAGGGTCGGATACGGGAAGGGATTGTATGACCGTTATCTGGCGGAGCATGCCGGGGAAAAGATCATCATGATCGCCCTGTGTTATGATTTCCAGCTTCTGGAGCATATTGAAACAGAACCATTTGACAAGAAAGCAGACCGGGTGCTGACACCGGCCGG
>JAFRKZ010000018.1 GCA_017431485.1 Parasporobacterium sp.
ACCGTCAGGCTTTTCTTCGGCGCATGGGAAGAAGAGGAGGGGGCGATCAGTTTTGTCCGGCGCAGTGCGGTAATGACCGGTTTATACAACAGTACGGTAAGGGCTGCATTGATCCCGCCTTTCAGCAGGTTGAAGGGGAGAAATGTGGGCAGCAGCATGGAGATCACGACTTCTCTGGGAACTCCCATATAAAGCGGTGTGATCAGCCAGTTCCAGAGCAGCATGACCACTGTCATACACAAGACGCCTGCCACAGCACCGATAATAGCGCTGGAGAAAACTCTTCTCTTATGATAGATCAGAGAGATCGGGATCACGAAGGCGCAGGTGGAAAGGACATTCATGAGAAGCCCGATGGGACCTGTAGAACTGATGGTGAGCATTTCGATCAGGGAGACAATCACGGATACGATCAGTGCCTGGATCGGTCCTGTGATCAGACCACAGATGGCAATGATCACGTCTTTCAGGTCAAAGGTCAGAAAGCCCGCCACATTAATGGGGATCAGTTTGGATAAGAGCATGACCACGTAGGCGATGGCGCAGAACATACCGATGAGTACGATGGTCTTGGTGCTGAAGGATGATTTTTTTGCTGCTGTCATAATAGGTTCCTTTCCTGCAAATAAAAAACCCTGGCATCTCATGCCAGGGCACTGCACAAAAACAGATATCTGTTTCTTCCATCCGGACTATACCGTCGGTTCAGGAATTGCACCTGATCGGCCCCTGAAGGGGTTCGCAGACTGTCACTGCCGGTGGGGAATCTCACCCCGCCCTGAAACATTTCTCACGTATTATAGGTTAAAATACTGCTGTTGTAAAGCAAAAAAACATCAGCACAGTTACTCTTTATGCTGGTTAAACGGAGTATCCCCTTTTTCTTCAAAAACCTCGATCAGGTTGCCGGAATTATCGTGGATAAAGCAGCCCCATGTGCCGTCCACTTCAGCAATAAACACGATGTCGACTCCAAGCGCTTCCATTTCCGCTTTTGCTTTAGGACCATCCGGCACTCCGAAGGAGATATGTTTGTTGCCCTGGACTTTCAGGTCTTCATTGGGAATCCTGCGATAGGCCGGAAGGCTTTCCGATCCGGCAGCTTCAAAAATCTCCAGGATGAACCCTTTTCCCTGCAGATGGGAGACTTTTACGTTCTGTCCCGGGATCTCGGAACGGTCGATCACTGTAAACCCCCAGATACGGGAATACCATTCAATGGACTCTTCCAGATCTGCCACGCTGATCGCAAAATGATTCACTCCGTTGTATGCAACTGCCATATGACCCTCCTGAAATGTTTTTCAAAATAATAAAACTTATCACTGCTTCCGTCAAACGGCGCTGTTCAAAACAGAACTGCTATATTACAATAATAAAAGAATTCCTATCAGAAGAAAGGAGCAGAAACGTCATGAAAATAGTGATCGTCGGAGGCGTGGCAGGCGGAGCCACTGCGGCAGCAAGGCTGCGCAGACTGGATGAAAAAGCACAGATCGTGGTGCTGGAAAGGACCGGATATGTTTCCTATGCAAACTGCGGACTGCCTTATTATATAGGAGGCGTGATCGAAGATCAGGGAGAGCTGACCCTGCAGACGCCGGAAAGCTTTCGCAGGCGGTTTAACATTGACGTCCGGATAAAACAGGAAGTGACAAAGATCAATACAGATCAAAAGACCGTTTCGGTGAAGGATCTTCGGACCGGCAGAGACTATGATGAAAGCTATGACAAGCTGATCCTTTCCCCCGGCGCCCGCCCGTCAGTACCGGATCTTCCCGGTACAGACAGCCGGTATCTGTTTACCCTCCGGACCGTGGAAGATACCCTGAAGATCCG
>JAFRKZ010000155.1 GCA_017431485.1 Parasporobacterium sp.
GATCCTTTTCCGGAAGACGAACTGCCGGACATCCGACAGATGCAGCAGGTATTTTTTCTGAAACAGCATGATCACGATGATGGCGGCCGCGACCCATCTGGACGCCAGGGTCGGAATGGCAACGCCTTCCACGCCCATGCCAAAGCCGAAGATCAGGATGGCGTTGCCCGCCACGTTGATCACATTCATGACGATGGAAACTTTCAAAGTGATATCCGTCCGCTCCATAGCCCGGAACAGGGCGGTACCGGCGCTATACAGGGCGATCCCCGGGATGGAAGCCATGACGATCCGGTAATAGGTATCGGTGGCCGTCATCACATCCGCATCAATACGGCCGAAGAGATGGCCTATGACCAGAGGCTTTAAAACATACATGACCACTGTAACCAGGATTGCGGCTCCGCCGGCGAACAGCATCAGGTGCTGCCCTGCCGACCGGGCATCCTTGTATCCCTGCCGTCCGATATATTGTCCGCAGACAGCGGCGCCTCCCGCAGCCAGGGCAGAGAAAATATACACCATCAGCACGCTGACGGAGTCTACCAGGGAGACCCCCGACACCGCGGCGTCTCCTACCTGAGCCACCATAACGGAGTCAGCCAGCCCCACCGCAAGGGAAAGAAACTGCTCCAATACGAGGGGCCAGATCAGCCGGATCAGTTGTTTGTTGGAAAAATCGATGTTTTTTGCGGAAGTCATGACGATGTCTTTTCTTTTCTTCCGAAAATCTCTTTCAGGACACCTTTTTCATTCCGGAACTCGGGTGTCCTGGCTTCGAACCAGATCATGATCACCGTGGTTGTGATCGCCAGGAAATCGGCGGCCGGCTGAGCAAACATGATGCCTTCGATCCCCCAGAGCCTGGAAAACAGCAAAAGGATCGGGATCAGATAGATCACCTGCCGCGTCAGGGACAGGAAAATGCCCTTGGCAGGTTTTCCGATCGCGGTAAAGGTGTTGGAAGTAATGGGCTGGATAAAGAACAGACAGACCATGAACAGATACCGCCGGAAATACAGCGTACCGAACTGGATATACAGATCGTTTCCCTTCCCGAAGAATCCCAGGATCTGCCGGGGAAGGAGCTGGAACACCGCAAAGGCAACCAGGGAAATGCAAAAGCCGAAGATCAGCACCCGGATATAGCTTTCCATGACCCTTCTGTAGTTCTTGGCTCCGTAATTGTAGCTGGCGATAGGCTGATTGCCCTGGCTGAGGCCGATGACCACGCTGGAAAAGATCGATCCCACTTTGGAAATGATCCCGGCGGCCGCGATGGGGATCTCGGACCCGTAGATACTCTGCCCGCCGTATATATTCAGGCTGTTATTGACCAGCACCTGGACCACCATCATCGCAAGCTGGTTGCACATCGGCGCCAGACCCAGCTGGAAATCCTTTCCGAAATACTTCGGCTTCGGTGCCAGATGTTTGAGCTTCAGTTTGAACGTCCTGCACCGGCATAAGAATACAAGGCACAGGATGCCGGAAGCGACCTGCCCTATGACGGTTGCAATGGCAGCGCCTCTCATGCCCCAGCCCAATCCGGCGATAAACCAGGCGTCCAGCCCGATGTTCATCAGACAGCCGGTCAGATTGCAGGCCACGGTCAGATGCGGTCTTCCGTCTGCCCTTAGGAGATTGCCGGAGCCGCTTGCCAGAATGGTACAGGGAAATCCCAGCGCCAGGATCCTGGTATACTCTCTTGCGTAAGGAAGAACCGTTTCCGGGGATCCGAACAGTTTCAGCATGGGCTCCATGAAAAGTTCTGCCACGATCGCCAGAAAGACGCCGCAGATCAAAAGCGCGGAAACGGCGTTGCCGAAATATTTAGCTGCCTCTTCGCCCTCTCCGGCTCCCTGCTTCAGGTTAAAGGCGGCCGCTCCGCCGATCCCGAAGGCCAGGCCCAGAGCCAGGCAGGCATTGGTCAACGGAAAGACGATATTGGTGGCCGCATTTCCCAGCGGACCGATCACATTGCCGATAAACAGCTGGTCGACGATATTATAGCAGGACACGATCAGCATCGCGAGAATGCTGGGCACTGCAAAGCGGACAATGAGTCTGCTGATCTTTTCACTTCGAAGGGGATTTTCCCTGATCACGTTATCCATAGTTCTATGTTCTGATATTTATACATTGCTATTTACCACTATAGCACTCCTGCACGGGATCCGCAATTCGATTTGGGAGGTTGCTGCTCGTGGAGGTTCGGCAGACTGTGAAATAGCGGCAGATTATCGCCGGCGGGAAAATTCCAGTTCGCTCACCGCGGCTGCGCCGAGGATCAGGACAGCACCTGTGATCCCGGCAGGGGAAAGCGCTTCCTGCAGGATCAGCCCGGAGAGGATCAGGGCCGTGATCGGGTCGATATAACTGAAGATAGCCAGGGTCTGCGCCTTCAGCCCTTCCATGCATCCGAAATACAGTGCATAAGCAAAGCCGGTGTGAACAAGGCCCACCACCAAAACCAGGAGCACCGTCTTCAGGTCAAATGTAATCTGCGTGAGATCCTCTGTCACCAGCAGATACGGGATCATTATGGCTGCCGAGGAAGCCAGCTGGATAATGGTCCTTTCGTAGGGATCCACATTTCCCGTGGATTTGTTGATCAGGATCACGGCAGCGTACAATGCAGCCGCCGCCAGTCCCAGTAAGATCCCCTTCGTCTGGTCGGGCCCGTTCTGCCCGCCTTCAAAGACGCCGGAAACCAGCACCATCCCCAGGATCGCGATCCCGGCGCAGTTCAGCTTTTTCTTCAGGAGCTTTTCCTTCAGGATCAGCGGGGAAAGAAGGATCAGGATCACCGGCTGCATATAATAGCACAAAGTTGCCACCGACACGGTAGTATAATGATAGGCTTCGAACAGCAAGATCCAGTTAAATCCCATGACTGCGCCGGAGACGATCAGCCAGATCAGTTTCCGCGCCCCGATCTGATGCCGGATCTTTCGGCCCCTGATCTTAAC
>JAFRKZ010000156.1 GCA_017431485.1 Parasporobacterium sp.
AGCAGGCGGCAGCGGATGTCTTTCTGCTGGGAGGACGGTTCAGTCCGGCGGACCAGATGGTCACCGGACCGCTGACGGAAAACACATTGTCCACCTTTACCTTCAACCGATGCTTCATCGGATGCATGGGACTGGATCTTGCCAAAAAGGCGGTCTATGTGACGGATATGGAATGTCTGGCCCTGAAGAAGATGGCGATGCGCAATTCGGAAAAAACATATCTTCTGCTGGACGCTTCCAAGGAAAACAAGAAAGGTCCTTTCCGCCTGGCGGAGTATACGGAGTTTGACGTGGTCTATGTCAACAAGGGAGAACACCGGAAAAAATATCCGGATAATTTTATTGTCGTATAAAAGCGGGGACTGGATGTGTTAGAGGTAAAGGATCTGGTAAAAAAATACGGGGATAAGACCGCCATAGACGGCCTCAGCTTTCACATTGACAGTGGGGAGGTCGTGGGACTCCTGGGCCTTAACGGTGCAGGAAAAAGTACGACCATGAACTGCATCACCGGCTATATCGCCCCGACCAAAGGAACCGTTACGGTGGACGGTCACGACATCCTGAAGGAGCCGGCGAAGGCAAAAAGCGTGATCGGATATCTTCCGGAGGTTTTTTCCTTCTACTCTGATATGAAGGTGTCGGAGTACCTGGATTTTGTCTGTGACCTGAAAGGTTTTCCCAGACAGCAGAAGCTGCGCAAGGAACACATTGACAGGATCTGCGCGCAGACGGGGATCCGGGACCTGAAGGGAAGATTGATCCGGAACCTGTCTAAAGGATACCGACAGAGGGTGGGCTTTGCCCAGGCCCTGATCAATGATCCCAAGGTACTCATTCTGGATGAGCCCACGGTAGGGCTGGATCCCTCCCAGATCATTGAGATCCGGCAGCTGATCCGGGAATCCGGAAAAGAAAGCACGGTGATCGTCTCCTCCCATATCCTGACCGAGATCCAGGCAATCTGCAGCAGGATCATTGTGATCCACGGCGGCCGCATTGCCTGGGACGGACCGACAGAGCAGCTTTTACTTGCCGGAACAGGAAGAAAAGAGATCACCATCCGGGGGAAGGGCGATGCCGAAGCGGCGAAGGCGGTGCTTGCGGAACTTTCCTGCATCGAACAGATCACGCCCCTTCCGGAGCAGGAGGAAGGAGCCTTTGACTTTGCCGTAACGGGAGCGGTTGGCAGAGACATCCGGGAAGAGGTCTTCTGCGCCTTTTCGAAGGCGGGCATGCCGCTTCTTCAGATGAGCAGCCGGGAAGCTTCCCTGGAAAATATGTTCCTCCATCTGACCGGCCGCGACGAGCCTGTATCCGGCGGTGACGAACCGGCCGATGCGGCAGCGAAGCAGGAAGGAGGAGAAAGATGACAGCCGTTTTCAAGAGAGAATTCCGGGCTTATTTCCGCACTCCTCTGGGATATGTGATCATTGCGGTGGCGTATTTCTTCACCGGATACTATTTCTTTTCCTATAATATATATGGCGGCACGACGGATTTCACCCAGCTGTTCTCGCTGCTGTTTTCCGTAGTGCTGTTTCTGATACCGGTCCTGACCATGCGGCTTTTGAGTGAGGAAAAAAGATCCCGGACCGACCAGCTGCTTCTGACCGCCCCGGTGTCCAGGATCGGGATCGTGATCGGCAAATACCTGTCCGCCCTGTGCGTGTTCCTGATCGCCATTTTAGGGACGCTGGCAGTGGCTGTGATCGCTTCCTTTTACGGAAAAGTAGACTGGCCCTGTGTGATCGGGAATTTCCTGGGCCTTGTGCTTCTCGGCGTGGCGGAGATCTCCATCTGCCTGTTCCTGTCTTCCCTGACGGAGAGCCAGGTGATCGCCGCGGTACTGGGATTTGCGGTCAGTTTATTCCTGATGCTGGTGGACGCGGTTTCCTATGTGACGAAAAGCCCTGTCCTGCAGCGCTTCTTTGCCTATATTTCCTTTAATGAAAGGTATTCCCCCTTTACACGGGGGATCGTGGAACTGAAAAATGCCGTGTTCTTTCTCACGGTCGCAGCCCTGTTCTGCGTGTTCAGCACGGCGGTGCTGGAGCGCAAGCGGTGGAATTAGAAAGGCGGCCGGACGATGAAGAAATGGTTTCAGAATGAATCAAGGCGGCTGAACCTGCTGCTGGCAGCGCTGATCGTGATCGCCATCGGGGTCGCGGTGCTGGTAAACGCTCTGACGGCAGAACTTTCCGAACGCTATCCCCTGAGCGCAGACCTGACGGCCAATGCGGCCTATGAGGTGGGGGACGACACGAAAGAGATCCTTCAGGGACTGACGCAGGAGGTCGCCATCTATGTGCTGGCAGCCAAAGGAACTTTCGGCGGCAATCCTTATCTGGTCCAGATGCGTACGCTCCTGGAACGCTATCCGCGCCTCAGCGAACACATTTCCCTGGAATTCATCGACTATACCAGGGATCCATCCTTTGCGGCCAGGTATCCGGACCAGGATCTGTCCGCCGGGGATGTGTTGGTGGAAGGCCCAGAGGCGGTGAAAAAGATCAGCCTGGCCAATCTGTTTACCTATACCTACGATGCGGAAGGAGCGCTTCAGATTACCGGATCGAGGACTGAGGAAGCCGTGACTTCCGCCATTGTCAGCGTAGTTACGGCAGATCCTGTCTATATCGGCATCCTGACGGGAAATGCCGTTTCCGAAGACCGGCAGGTGCTGGAGTCTGTTCTGTCCGGCAACAATTTCTCCGTCAGCGAAGTGGATATGGTGACGGGAAATCTTCAGGACCAGGATGTTCTGATCTTATTATCTCCCATGCAGGATCTTTCGGAAGATGTGCTCGCATCCTTCGATGCGTTCCTTTACAATGACGGCGAATACGGAAAGACCCTTCTGTATGCCGCCGGAGCGGACCAGCCGGAACTTCCCGATCTGAATGTTTTCCTGCGGGAATGGGGGATCGGCGTCGGGGATGGTGCGGTCTTTGAAACGGATGAAAGCCACGCCTATGGTTATCAGCCTTACTATCCCTTCGCGGATTATACGGACGAGACGTTCCGGGATCTGTTAAAGGACAGCTCCAAGAAGGTCCTGATGCCCATTGCAAGGCCTTTGGACCTGGTATTTGAATACCGGGACAATAAAACGGTAACGACCCTTCTGTCATTCTCTCCCGCTTCGGGAGTGAGGCCTTCCGACGCCGGGAACAATTTCACGGCGGACCAGGCGACCGTGAGGGGTCCGATCCCGGCGGCGGTGATGTCCACCTGGCAGACCGGGGAAAGCAAAAACTTCAGCAATGTGATCGTGACAGCGTCTGCGGCGGCATTTGCCTCCTCGTCCCTGTCCAATCCATCCATCGCCAATGCGGAATACTGGCTGGCCATCCTCAATACGGTCACAGACCGGGGGGATGCCGTTTCCATTGAAGCCAAATCCCTGGCCGGCAATGCCCTGACGATCACCACCGGCGCCGCCCGTATGTGGAGCGTTATTCTGTGCATCGTGATCCCGGCCGCGATCCTGTTGACGGGGATCGCGGTCTATGTGAAGAGGAGATACCAGTAGTGGAAAAAAAGATGCTGAAACTGATCTTTGCAGGGCTTGTGACGGCGGCGGTGCTTGCGGCAGCATTGATATTGCTGCAGGGGAAAAAGGTTTCCCGGGAAACCGGAGTCAAGGTGTTTGCCGACCATGATCCGACGCAGATCCAGGAACTTCAGGTCACCAATGCCTCCGGCAGCTATAAGGTCCTTTACGATGAGGCAGAGGAAGGTTATGTCTTCGATGACCTTCCGGTCAATATCGTGGACGTGGATGGATTCTTTGAACTGATGAACCATGCCGGCGGCTTCGGCTCCCTTCGCCTGGTGGAAGCGGATGCAAAGGATCTTTCCCTGTACGGACTGACAGAGCCCAGAGCGCAGGTAAGCGTCATCTATGACGACGGCAGCAGCTATTCCATGGCGATCGGCGATGAAGAAAAGATCAGCGGCAATTATTACGGGGAGGTCCTGTCGGAAGAAGAAAAGGGCAATGTCTATCTGTTTGCGAAGGAAGACATGCTTTATTTCCTACTCCGCAAGGAAGCTTATATCTCCGATCTGGTGACGCCGGAGCTGGCGGTGTCCAGCCCCTTGAGTGCAGTGCGGGATATCACCTTTTCGGGAACGGCCCTTTCCCAGCCCATTACCATTACGGCGGTGCAGGGTGCGGACCCGGAGACGGTCCTGGCGGCCAAATCCTTCGGTCCCGCCACCCATCTTGTCCGGATGAAAGGCGTTTATGAACTGGACCAGACCTACGGGATAAAGGTCCTGGGTTCCGTGCTGGGGATCCGTGCGCTGGAAGTGGTCGGATACAATGTAACCGAGGAGGAACTGTCGGCGCTGGGATTTGACGATCCGTATATGCAGGTGGACTTTTCCCTCCGCAACGGAACGGACTACATTACCGATCATCAGCTTCGGCTGGTGCCCCGGGGAGAAAATTACCTGGCCTACATGCTCGGAAGCGGAGTGGTCTTCCTGGTCGCGCCGCCGGAATTTGTATCCGTTGATCCCACACAGCTGTGTCTTCGCTGGTTCTTGTCGCCCCTTCGGACCGATCTTACAGACCTGACGGTGGAATTTGACGGCGAGACCTATGTTTATACCACAGGCACCGACGAAGAGGGCAATATTACAGCACAGGTCAATGATAAGCCGATGGATGCGGAGCAGTTTTTCAAACTGTACCGGCTGGTGACCGGCGCGTCCTCCGACGGAGTGTATCTGGAAGACCCGGTGTGCGAAGGAGAACCGGTGCTCACGGTCACATATCATTACGCGGTGGACGGGAAGGCCCCGGACGTGATGAAGCTGTATCCGGGCAGCCTTCGGAGGCTGAATGTCGAGATCAACGGCGTAGCGGAATACGACATGCGGGAAGCCTTTGCCCAGGCAGTCAAGACCGCCTGCCGCCATACCCTGACCGGGGAAGAAGTGGAAGAGAACTGGTGAGTGATCTTGTCACCGTCCAGAAGGTTTTCTAAAAACAGGGCCTTTATAACAGGACGTTTTTAGAAAAATACACGATTTCTAAAAAATACACCTTTTTGTAGGGCATATTTTAGAAAAGCGGAACAATAGGAAGGCTCGAAGGGGTATTTTCTAAAAAATTGCCTGAAAAACGGCCGATATTTTAGAAATGAAGAAATTTTCTAAAAACAGGGGCGTTTTTAAGAGCTAATTTTAGAAAATGCAGCAAAATGGCTTTAAAAAACCAGCACATAAAAATGCAGTAAAACGGCAATAAAAAACAGTGTGCGAAACGGCACCAAAAAGTGCAGCAATACAGGCGCAGCAAAAGGAGAAGGAACATGAAAAAGTTGAAAGTGGCAGTGATCAGCTGCGGAATGATCGCCAACAAAGGGCATCTTCCCGCCTACCGGCATTACGCCGACCGATGCGAACTGGCAGCTGTATGCGACCTGAACCCGCAGGCAGCACAGGATACCGCAGAGCGGTTCGGGGTGCGAAAATGGTATACGGACGCGGAGAAAATGCTGGCAAAAGAGCGGCCGGATCTGGTCTCTGTATGCGTTCCCAACGGGCTTCATAAAGAAGTGACGATGCTGGCGCTTTCCTACGGGGCTCATGTGATCTGCGAAAAGCCGATCGCTCTGTCCTATAAGGACGCCAGGGAAATGTTTGACGCGGCGGCAAAAGCCGGAAGATCCCTGACAGCCTGCCAGGTCATCCGCTATTACCCGGAATTTTCCTTCGCGAAGGAGATGCATGAACAGGGCATGCTGGGAGACGTATATTATACGGAGTTTTCCCTGGTCAGAAGAAGAGGCGTCCCGAAATGGGGAGCGTTTCATAAAAAAGCTGCTTCCGGCGGAGGCGTGCTGTGCGACCTGGGCGTGCATATGATCGATGCGGCATTGTGGATCATGGGGAACCAGAAAGTCCGGTCCGTGACTGGCATGACCTCTTCCTATCTTTCCAGGACAGAGGACGGTATCGTCACGAGCCTTGTGGAAAGCGGGGCGCCGGCAGGCGTATTTACCAGACAGGAGTATCGGAAAGAGGATTTTGAGGTGGAGGAATTTGCCTGCGGAAGCATGCGGCTGGAAAACGGCAGCTGCATGAATTTCAAGACCGCCTGGGCCGTCAATCTGCCGGGAGAATACAGTATGCGGATGGCCGGGACCAAAGCAGGGATCCTGCTCCCGGAAATGAAGCTTTTAGGGACTATGGGCAGATACCAGACTGATTTCGAACCGAAGGTATTTCCGGGAGAGCGGCCATTTGCCGGAGAAGTCTTCCCGGGACATTTCCTGCTGGCGGAAAATGTCATGGATCACATCCAGAACGGGACGGAACTGATGATCCGGCCGGAACAGACGCTGCATGTTACGGCAGTGATCGAAGCCGTCTATCGTTCCGCAGAAGAAGGAAGGGAAGTCCTGGTATCGGAGATCGAAGGGTGACGAAAACAGGATCTTCCCACTGATCGATCGCTCGGCAGTTCGCCGATGGAAAACAGGACAGTTTTGTAAAAAAAAGACAAAAAAAGACAATATTTGCAAAAAGATTTGACCATTTTGTATAGAGAGAATATAATGCTATGCAGAGATATTCTCTGATCACGGTCTTAAAGAAGAATAGTGTGGAAACTTCTTTTGGATACATATGAAACTATATTATTATGGAGGTGGAAAATGAAACTGAGAAAGATTTTCGCCATCGTTCTTGCCGGAGCACTGGTACTTGCTTTTGCGGGAACAGCAATGGCAGGAGAGGGTGAGACCAAAGCCCTCAAGCTCGCTTCCCACAACGCAGTCGTGGAAGGCAACCCGTATCGTGTTCGTTACGAACTGGATATGCAGGAGG
>JAFRKZ010000157.1 GCA_017431485.1 Parasporobacterium sp.
CCCTGCCAGGGCGCAGACAGCGCACAGCGCTGCCAGTTTGACCCGGATATACCCCTGCCGCCAGAATTTCAAGGTCGTAAGGGTGGTCCCCATGGCAGAACTCACTTTATTGGTCCCGATGGCGGTATGCACCGGAAGGCCTGCGATCAGATAAGCCGGCAGTGAGATGAGTCCCCCACCCCCTGCCACGGCGTCCACAAACCCTCCCAGGAACACCAGCGGACATATGATCAGATACTGCACAAACAGGCTCATAGGAAAATACCTTTCGCTTTATGTCCGCCGCGCTGTCACTGCACGGATCTCCACAACAGACGGTTGTCTGTAAATTCCACCTGCAGCCGCCCTTCTTCCTTCAGCCAGGTCAGGTACGACCTTACGGTACTGCCGGTCAGCACATACTGCTCAAACGTAAGCTCCAGTCCGTATCCGTCAAACAGCGTTTTTAATATATCATCCCAGCCGGCCGGCTCCCGGCACGCGGAAAGGATCCGGTCCGCGATCTCCATGACGCAGTCTATGTTGACCTGTGCCAGCGCAGCGATCTCTTCCTTTCCCGCTGCCGCCGCATGGGCCGGGATAAACAGGTTTGCTTCCATCCCCTTTACATCTTTCAACGTGTTCAGGTAAGCCTTCACATCCACCAGAAAACTGATCCGGTATTTCTCCAGCGTTTCCCGGCTGGCAAGACAGTCCGCCAGATACACGTTCCCATCCGGCGTCCGAAATCCCGTCATGGCAAAGGAATGTCCCGGCAGCATGATCATTTCCCATCCCGCAGGCAGCACCTCCGGCGAAAGGGGCAGTACATCGCTTTCCTGAGCCATCAGAAACTTGTGACGCAGGTCTTTCGGAGGATTCCCGCCGTACAGATAAGACGGCTCCAGCACCGGATGCTCCGTAAAATCCCTCTCGATCCCCGGCGCATAGATCCGGCAGCCGGTCTGCGTCTGCAGATACCGGTTTCCTCCGATATGATCCGCATGGGAATGGGTGTTATAGATTGCCTTAAGACTCCAGCCGTTGGCGTCCAGGATTTTTTTGACTTTCTTGCCGGCGTCTTTGTCATTGCCGCTGTCTATGAGGCAAACCTCATTTTCCCCGGTTCTCACGAGCCCGATCTTTGCCGGGCTCTGAATATAATAGTCATGCTGCGAGATCTGGATCAGTTCGTACATGCAAGTCTCCTTTGCTGCATCTCTTGTTCAGGTCGATATCTTTTAAAAAACTTTCGATTTTACTTGACCTTTTCGGGTAAGAAGTGCTACCATTCTCTTCAGACACGGAAGCGTAGCTCAGTTGGGATGAGCGCTCGCCTCACACGCGAGAGGTTCACGGGTTCGAGCCCCGTCGCTTCCACTCAGACAGAAACTGCTGCATCATTGCGGCAGTTTTTTATTTCCCCGTGGTGCGGTAAAGCTCGGTATAGGTGAGTTTCCCGTCCATCCGTTCGGACAGCATCAGACTCATATGATCCGCTGCGGTTTCAAATGGTTCCGGCAGAAGTTCCGTCTTATCCCAGTCCTTGACGTGCAGTTCCCGGGCCAGCGTCACGTGGGGCTTAAAACTCTTTGCGTCAGGGGAAAACCCTGCTTTTCGCAGAGAAGCGATCAGCTCATCATGAACCTTCTCCAGCTTCCGGCTGTACTTCAGGCTGATCTTCCACAACTGGGACGGCTTCTCCCGTCCGGATACAAAATACCCCACATCATGAAACGTCAGTTCCATCGGCGGGAACTTTACCTGATCCATTGCTGCTTTCACATCTTCCAGCTGATCTTCCAGCACTTCTCCAAGAAATGCCAGCGTCAGATGCAGGTTTTCCTCCCGGCTGAAATTGCCCCGGCCGAGTTTTTTCAGTCTGTTTTGTACCTGCAGCAGTTTGTCTTTTGTTTCCTGGTCAAAATTGATGGCAATAAATAATCTCATGTTTTCCGCCCGTTCTTTCTGATTTGTTCAGCATTATACCATATTCTTTCTGCAGATACTGTTTTTTCTGAAGATACTTGTGGATTCCTGCCTGGAAACATATTATAATGTTTCCGCTATGGAACTGTTTTTTATCTTTGAGATCATCGGGACAATTGCATTTGCCATTTCGGGAGCACTTATGGCGATCCGCAAAAAAATGGATATTTTCGGCGTAGCGATCCTCGGTATGACCACGGCTGTAGCCGGCGGAATTATCCGGGACCTGGTGCTGGGCATCACGCCGCCGGCCGCTTTTGTGCACCCTATTTACGCCCTGGTAGCCATCGGCGTCTCCGTGATCATGTTTATCCCTGCGATCCGCAAAGCCTTAAGCAAACTGGAAACGGTGCTGCTGATCATGGACTCCATCGGACTGGCGATCTTTACCGTGATCGGCGTCCGGGCAGGCATGGAATTTCACAATCTTTTCCTGACGGTCTTTGTAGGCACAGTGACCGGCGTCGGAGGAGGCGTCCTCAGAGACCTGTTCGCCGGCAATCGTCCTTATATCTTCGTGAAGCATTTTTACGCCTGTGCTTCCATCATTGGCTCTCTCATCTGTGCCCTTCTCTGGGAGCAGAGCGAGCTGATCGCCATGATCGCCGGCATGGGATCAATTTTCATCCTGCGCATCCTGGCCGCCGTATTCAAGTGGAGCCTGCCGAAGGCATGAGCATTCGGAAGTGTCCGGGCGACTATCCTTTTTTTTCATTTATCTGTAAAATAAGAATAGTGCTCTATTCTCATTTGATTAATAAATGTCAAAAAAGAATACTTTTCTAGCGAAAAGTATTCTTAAATCAACATAAACAATAGAACAAGAATAGTGCACTATTCTTATTTGGCTGAAATATTAAAATCGCGACAACAAACTATTCTTGTTTAGCCAGAATACGCCAATTGCGAATAGTCTGCCTACCGCACTTCTTCAAATATCTCCCTGATCTTCTCCGCAACAGCCATCGCGATCGCGCCGTGGCCTTCCGGAGACAGATGCACGCCGTCGGTCACGGACGGTCCTGTCACGTTTGCCGCATCCAGGAACCATATGCCGCATTCCCTGGCAAGCTTTCCATACAGGCAGCCCAGCTGCTTTGATTCTTCCGCTTCATTACAGGCGGCGTTGTCATTGACCGTACCTGTGATCAGGACCGGCGAGATAAGAAGGATCCTCGTTTCCTCCGGAAATACCGGATAGGACAGATGAAACCGCTCGTTGGCACTCAGCGCTTTTCGAAGAAGCGCCTGCATTCCTGTCGCGCTTCCTTCCGCATCTGTATATTTCAGATCGTTGGTTCCCAGCATGATCACCAGCAGGTCCAGCGGCTTATGTGTCTGCAGCTCATAATCCAGGCCTTCCAGGCCGTTCCTGCATCCTTTGACGGGATCGTCAAATGCGGTCATGCGGCCATTCAGTCCCGCTGCAACACAGTGGTATCCACCTCCGAGAATGTCTGCGCAGATGGTCGTCCAACGGTTCTCCAGCGGATATCTTCCTCCGGTGGAGGGATCAAATCCCCAGGTATTGGAATCGCCATAGAATAAAATATTTGTCATTTTTCTTTTCCCCGTATATGTCAACCGGATGCCTTTCTGAGAGGCTCTTTCGTACGGCCTGACAGATTCTGAATGAACTGTAGCATAGAAAGCCGGACTCCTCAAGATTGTGTACAGCTGCTGCATATTTTTCGCGATTGTGTACGGCGCTTTCTTGGTACACAATTGCCTTTTTTCTGCAGCGATCAAAAATGTCCATAGTTCCGTGCAAAAACAGTCTGCACACAACTATGGACATGATCTGATTCTCTATAATCTGCCTCGCCGGTAGAAGAAAGCGATCAATAACCCTGCGATCACTACTGCAGCGGAGATCCCCAGCCAGATCCAGACACTGCTGTCCAGTTCGGACAGGCTGACCTTGTTGGATGCGGTGGTTTCCTCTTCTTCCGTCACATCCTGTTCCTGTCCGGCAAAACCGCGGGATTCTCCAGGGGCTCCGCCTCCGGCGAATTCTTCCGGTGTTTCACCCTCTGCGAAACCCGGCATCTCACCCTGGGCTTCTCCCTCCGGTGAACTGCCCTCTGCGAAACCCGGCATCTCACCTTCTGCTGGCTGCTGCCTTCCGTCCGATTCTCCTTCTTCCGTAGGCGCGCTGCCCTGCTCCGGCCGCTGCATCTGCCCGACATCCATCGAACCGCCAAATCCTCCCGGCTGAGCGTCTCCATAGGTCGTTGAAACCGCTTCGAGAATAATCTCTTCCTGAGAATCTCCGATCACCATATAACAGGTCTCCCCAACGATCATTTCCGGACAGCTCAGGCTCACGGCGGAAAAACTGCAGGGTACCTCCCATGTGAGGAGTTCATTTCCTTCTGTATCCGCAACAGAGACCGTCGTTCCGGACTGAACGCCGCTTTGGTAGGTATACAGGATGGAGCACTGGGAAGAGGTGCTGTCAAACTGCTCCGCCATCTGGCTGCTGCCGGCAGCCACCACGGTCCCGCCTCTGATCTCGCAGACGCCGCCGCTCTCACTTGCATAATCGATCGCCGAGTTGGAGCCGCTGTTCAGGAGACTGATCCTGACATCCCCTCCGGAAATATAAATATCACCATTGGAGTCCAGGCCGTCGGCATCCGTTCCTGTCTGATTAATGATCGTGAGGGTGCCTCCGCTGATCCAGATATAGGAGCCGCTGGCATTGACACCGTCATCCTCCGGATAAACCGTTACATCGCCGCCTGCCAGGGTAACCGTCTGAGCTTCCAGCCCTTCATAGCATTTTGTGATAAGCACAGTTCCGCCATTTACGGTAAGGGATGCATCGGAGTGGACCCCGTCATCCACCGCGTTGAGCGTCATCAGGCCACCGTCGATCACTACATCGGAAACTGCGTTGACGGCATCATCTCCGCTGTCGATCGTGATCGTTCCGGACTCGACATAGAAAAGTTCCTCCGGATTTTCCTGTACCGCGCCTTCATCTCCTGCCGTGATCTGAAGATCCGCCTCCCGGAAGCAGAAACTGTCGTTGACCCGGATACCGTCCACCGGGGCAGTGATACAGATCGTCCCGCCGGTGATGGCCAGATCATCCTTTGCTGCGATGCCGTGCCGGTATGCCGCCGTCACAGTCAGGCTTCCGCTGCCGTTGATCGTCAGATCGTCCTTTGCAAAAACAGCGGCATTGGTATTGTCGGAAAGCGCGTCAGACGAATACTCTTCCCCGCTCTCCAGGAAGTTGTCCGTTCCCTCCGCCAGCGTCAGGAAGACCTTCTCCGCCTGATCTACGATAAATGCCGCATCATCCGAACAATAGATACTCACGCCATTCAGCAGGATCCAGACTTTAGAGGTGTTGTAAGCGTCCACGATAATGCTTCCGTCAGACAATTCCCCTTCCAGAACATAATATCCGGCGCCGGCGATCACCACATTTCCATCCAGGGCATAAGCGCCTTTTCCGGATACGGTGGCCGTATCCCCTTCCAGAATGATTTTTGTGGCGCTTTCCGTGCTCCAGCTTCCGTTCAGGTCATTGGAGGTAAAATGCTCCGTCTTTTCGGTATAAGGCGAGTCCTCATCTACAATGGGAACGATCCCCAGCTTTTCCCCGTTCATAAACAGGATCGTCAGGATCAGGGCACAGGCGATAACGACAACGCAGATCAAATCAATTCTCTTATGCGTTGACATCTTTCATGCCTCCTTATCCCATGTAATCGCCGTTGTAGCTTACCAGGACGGCGCTTTCCACGCCCTCCATGTCGGACAGCTCGTTAATGAAATCGGTATTGTCCTCTGCCAGACGGATCTCCAGATTCAGTTCGATCTCTCCTTTGCGGGCAGTCTTGCTCTTGACCACACATTTTTTCGTCTTACCGGTCAGATATTCCACGGCCTGTTTCTCGCTGGCGCTGTCCTGGCAGCGGATCACTACGATATAAGGATTCACGCTGGATCTGCGGTTGGCAAAAAGAAGGATGATAACGCCGATGATGATACTGCCGATCACTGCCAGCGGGATCATGCCTGCTGCCAACACGATGCCTGCCGCGATCGCCCAGAACAAAAAGGCAATATCCAGAGGCTCCTTGATAGCCGTACGGAAACGCACGATGGAAAGAGCACCGACCATACCAAGGGACAGGACCACGTTGCTGGTAACTGCCAGGATCACGAAAGTCGTGACCAGGGTCAGGGCGATCAGCGTGACGCCGAAGCTGGAGGAGTACATGACTCCCGAAAAGGTCTTCTTATAGATCAGAAAGATAAACAGTCCGATCGCAAACGCAAGCACCATTGCGATTGCCATATCTAAGAGGCTGACGCTTGCCACATTATTTAAAAAACTGGATTTGAAAATATCACTGAATGTCATGGATTTCTTCTCCTATCTGTAAAACTGTGTTTCATTTATTGTTTGCTGCAGCCGGTACTGCGCTTTCTAAAAGCACCGATGCGGCCATGTTTTATCCGTAGATCCGGCACTGGGCATATTTGGAAAATGCTCCGGAACGTACTCCCGGCAGCTGCACGGCATCCCGGATGATCGCCGGAAGGTAGGCATCCCACTTCACTTCCAGGATGATCGGGGCGTCTCCGGCAGGAACAGTGATGCAGTCCGGATTCAGGAAGTCCGTCTTATCAAGCCCCGTCCGGATATCATAATCCAGTGTGACCCGGACATTTCCCGGCCCAAAGATAAAGGGCTCCCGGGTATAGTCCACGATGGTCTTCGGCGCCATTTGCTGGTAGATCATCTTGCAGTACAGCTCCTTGATCAGAGGCCTTTCGCTGTCCAGCATCCAGCCGATATCGCCGTCCACGATCTTCTGCGCTTCCTCTTTCGTCAGGTCCGCGCTGTATTTGGTACCCAGGCCGTTCAGCTTGCTTTTCTTTTCCAAATGGATAATGGACGGATCGAGATTGTAATAGCGGATCCGGAATTTCTCCCTGCGATTGACGCCGTCCACCTTCTCTCTAAGAGCCTTGTCGTTCAGATTGTCAAAATAAAGGCTCCGGATCAGGTATTTGCCATCTATCGCATGAGGATCCGGTGTGGCGATCGCCCGCATCCGCTGCCGGATGGCGATCAGATCCGACCGGGAAATCTCGTGCTTCCATTCATGCCGGTAATGAATTCCCATGCTGCATCTCCTTTTTACATGTTGCTGATACGCTATTTATACCGTGTTTTCCTTATACGAAACTTAAATTTCCGGTGGAAACCGGATCTTTGGTTGAAAAGTGTACAAATTCTTGAGTTGTGTACCGTTTTTGCGGGCTCGACGCGTGCTTCTGCAAGGTTTTTTGCCTTGCAAAAGATGCTTAATGGTTATTTCAGACAAATATTCACTTTTTATTTTAGTAATATAGTACAAGAAAGCAGAGACAAAGGAGAAAACCCGGAACTAAAATGGTACACAACTCACGATTCTGTACAAAAATGCGATATTCAGCCAAATCCCGAAATAAGCAGAACTTCCCAGCATCCCGGATATTGACTAATGAGACGCGGGTAACTAAAATAGCATCAGTTTTTACCACACTGATGTAAAGAAGCAGGAATCAAATGAAATCATCCAAGATCTTTCTGAAAGGCATGCGGGATGGCCTGCCGATCGC
>JAFRKZ010000158.1 GCA_017431485.1 Parasporobacterium sp.
AGAGAATATCAGAAAGCCATGAAAGAGCAGATCACGGCAAACTGCCGGGAACACTGCAGCGGATGCGGCGCATCCTGTTATCCGGGAGGTGAATATTGTCCATGCGTATAAGGATCAGATTTACCAGGAATCATTCTGTAAAGTATCTCGGCCATCTTGATATTATGAGAACCTTTCAGAGATGTTTCAACCGCGCCGATATCAGAATGAATTATTCGGAAGGATTCAATCCTCACCAGAAAATGAGTTTTGCCCTTCCGCTCGCCGTCGGTATTTTAAGCCGCGGAGAATACCTGGATGCGGAAGTGGAAGACGGACAGGATCTTTCAGCAATCCAAAACAGGCTTGATAAGGTGAGCGGCATGGGATTTGATATCCTTGCTGTAAGGAAAGTCAGGGAAGGAGCAGCTAAAGCAATGGCTGCGGTATGCTTTGCGTCTTACGACATTCTGTTAGACACAAGCAGTGATCTTCATATTCCGGAGTATTTGGGACGCGACTCGATCGTTCTTCAGAAAAAGACGAAAACCGGAACCAGGGATGTGGATCTGAAAACAATTATTGAAGATATCCATCAGGAAGAAAGTGTGATACATTTGCTGATGGGATGCGGCAGCGAAAACAGCATCAAGCCGGAACTGATCGTAGCAGATCTTTTGTCTTATAACGGTTTACCGGCTGATCGTGACGATTATGAGATCATCAGGAACGATCTGTATGCACAGGGATTGATCCCGCTTATCGAATATCAGACAATGCCATGAAAGATCAAAAAAAAGGAAGACTGATCATTACCAAGAAGAATCAGATAACGTTTTCCCTTCTGCTGAATGCGAAGGGTTCTGCAACGCAGATCAATCTGGACGGCGGAAAGTCGGAAAGTCTGATCGGGAATATCTATATAGGGCGGGTAGACAACATTGTGAAGAATATCAATGCCGCCTTTATCGAATATGCTCCCGGAATGATGGGTTATTACCGGCTGGACAGCGAAATGTCTCCTGTTTTTACAAATCCCGGAAGACGTCCCGGTCCTGTTCGGAAAGGAGATCAGATGATCGTTCAGATCGCCAAGGACGCTATCAAATCCAAAGAACCTGTTCTGACTTCCGAGATCAATCTGACGGGGAAATATGTTGTGCTGACTGTCGGACAGACAGGAATTCATTTTTCAAATAAATTTAAAAACCCGGAACTGAAAAAGATCCTGCAGGATCAGTATGATGAATCCTCTTACGAAAATATCGGTTTTATCGTCAGGACAAATGCCATGTTTGCCCAGCCGGAGCAGATTTTTGAGGAAATGGATTTTTATAATGATCTCTGGTTGATGCTGAAAGACTGCGGCCTGTATAACAACTGCCTTTCCCAGATCTATCAGGCGCCGCCTTCTTATATGGTCAATATCAGGGACGGTTATGACAATCTGATGGAAGAGATCATAACCGATGACAAGGAGATTTATCAAAATATCAGAAGTTATCTGGAGAAATACCAGCCGGATGATGTTGAAAAACTACGGTTTTATGATAATCCCAATCTGTCCCTTCATGCCATGTTCAATCTGGACAGGCAGATCCTGGAGGCATTGCAGAAAAGAGTATGGCTGAAATCCGGAGGTTTTATTGTCATAGAACCTACGGAAGCACTTGTATCCATCGATGTCAATACGGGCAAATACATTTCTGAGAAAAATGCGGAGGACGAGTATCTGAAAGTAAATCTGGAGGCAGCTGCCGAGATCGCAAGGCAGATGCTCCTTCGCAATCTTTCAGGGATCATCATAGTGGATTTTATCAATATGCGATCAGATGCTTATAAAAAAATGCTCCTTGATTATTTGAAATCCCAATTGCAATTTGATCCGGTAAAGACTAATATAGTAGAAATGACAAAACTGAACCTGGTGGAGATCACCAGGAAAAAGATCCGTAAGCCATTATATGAACTTATAGATATAAGTATGTTGCAATAAATGATGAATTTTGTTAAAATTTATCAGTATTGTAATATTTTGTAATTCATACGTATATTATAAATAAAAGGAATAATATTTGAGGTAGGAGATTATGAGCTTAATAGACGATATCAGAGCAGGCAACAGTGATGCCATCAAGCAGCTTTATCAGGAAAATGCACAGGATGTATATGATTTTGCAAAAGGCATTACCAACAATCATGATACAGCTATGCAGGCAACCAAAAACACTCTTTCCAAACTTGTACAGCAGATCCAGGACGGAAGTGAGCCTGCGAATCTTCATTCAGAAGCGCTGAAGCTTGCCTATGATGAGGCCTGCAAGATTGCCATGCCTTCTGTACAGAATATCAAATCACCCTATGATGATACGGAAGAGCCTCCTGTAAAAGAGACCCGTGCTCCTCAAAAAGCTCCCCGCAGGCAGGAAAAGTATGAAGATGATTATGCAGAAGAATATGATCGTCAGCAGCCGCGCCGGGCACAGTCAAGAGGCAACCGTCCGGACTACTCCCGCCAGCAGGCTCCGCAGAGAAGATCCCGCGATGATTATTATGAAGATTATGACAGATATGATCGTTATGATGACAGATATGATGATTATGACGATTATGATGATTACGAAGAAAAGAGAGGTCACGGAGCAGGTTTCTACATTTGCCTGGTGATCAATATTATCCTTGTTCTTCTTCTGATCTGGTTCCTGATCGGATTGCTGGTGAATCTTGGTATCCTTCCGGATTCTCTCAATATGCTTGGATACGGCTGGTTTAATGAGACAATCTATCCGCTGTTCTAACTTAAATATTTAATAAGTTATTTGTTGACATCAAACCTCATTGTGTGCTAAATTATAACAGTTAGCCGCACAATGAGGTTTTTTAAGTTCGGAAAAGTTCCGGCACCGTAGTTGGCGAGTATATTTCAGGAGGTACATTATGTACGCAATTATTGCAACTGGCGGAAAGCAGTACAAAGTGTGTGAAGGTGACAAGGTCAGAGTCGAGAAGCTCGATGCCGAAGTCGGCTCACAGGTTGAATTCGATCAGGTTCTTATGATCGGCGGCGAAGCAGCAAAAGTCGGAAATCCCGTCGTGGACGGTGCCAAAGTTGTCGGCGAAGTGACAGCACAGGACAAAGCCAAAAAGGTTATCGTTTATAAGTATAAACCCAAAAAAGGCTTCCACAAAAAGAACGGTCACAGACAGTGCTACACAGAAGTTGAGATCAAGAGCATAGTTGGATAAGAAGGAGTGAGATAAATGGCACATAAAAAGGGCGTAGGTTCCACACGAAACGGAAGAGATTCCGAAGCTAAGCGCTTAGGCGCGAAGAGAGCAGACGGAGAGTTTGTCAAAGCCGGCAATATTCTTTACAGACAGAGAGGCACACACATCCATCCCGGCGTTAATGTAGGACGCGGCAAGGATGACACACTTTATGCTCTGGCAGACGGCAAGGTCAGCTTCCACAGATTGGGCAGAGACAGAAAGCAGGTTTCCGTTCTTCCTGTCGAAGAGTAATGCAGATCAAAGGCTTCAAATCTTCCGGTTTGAAGCCTTTTATGTTTAATAAAATGTTTAAAGATACAGCTACGATCATCATAAGATCCGGAAAAGGCGGCGACGGCCATGTCAGTTTCCGGAGAGAAAAATATGTCCCGGACGGAGGTCCTGACGGCGGCGACGGCGGTAACGGCGGCGACGTGATATTTCTTGTGGACGAAAATATCAACACCCTGATCGATTTCAGACATAAAAAGAAATATGCTGCCGGATCCGGGGAAGAAGGCGGCAAACGCCGTATGCACGGGAAAAACGGCGAAGACCTGATCATACGTGTCCCCCAGGGAACCGTGATCCGGGATTCACAGACCGGCAAAATCATTCACGATATGGGTTCTTCTACGGAACCATATGTGATCCTGAAAGGCGGCCGTGGCGGTAACGGCAATATGCATTACGCGACTGCTGTCATGCAGGCTCCCAGATATGCCCAGCCGGGCGGTAAAGCGCAGGAGATCGAAGTGATCCTGGAGTTAAAGAGTATTGCAGATGCAGGTCTGGTGGGATTTCCCAATGTTGGAAAATCCACATTTCTTTCTGTTGTCTCTAATGCAAAACCCAAGATCGCCAATTATCATTTCACCACATTAAGCCCGAATCTTGGCGTTGTGGATCTTGATGACGGAGGTTTTGTGATCGCCGATATCCCGGGTTTGATCGAAGGCGCCAGTGAAGGACAGGGACTTGGTCATGATTTCCTGAAACATATAGAAAGATGCCGTGTCCTGATCCATCTGGTAGACGGTGCCGGAACAGAAGGCAGGGATCCTGTCGAGGATATTGCCGCCATCAATAAGGAACTGGCCGGCTATAACGATATCCTGAATAAAAAGAAGCAGGTCATTGCGGTCAATAAAATGGATCTGATACCGGAACAGAAAGAGCGGGAGGAAATACTTAAACGGATCCGGAATTCGGTTTCCGATCCGGATATCAGGATCTTCCCGATCTCAGCTGCTACGAAGGAAGGAATCCGTGAACTTCTGTATTACGTTAAGCAGCTGCTGGAGGAATATGCGGATGAATCCCAGCTGTTCGACAGCGAGATCAACGTGGAAGATTATTTCCAGGAAGAAGTTCTTCCGTTTTACGTCAGGAAAGAGGGAGATACTTTATACAGCGTTGAAGGACCAAGGATCGAGCGTATGCTTGGTTATACAAATCTCGAGTCTGAAAAAGGATTTCTGTTCTTCCAGAATTTTATGAGAGAGCAGGGGATACTTGAGCAGCTGAAAGATCTTGGTATTTCAGAGGGAGATACCGTAAAAGTATACGGTCATGAATTCGAATACTTTAATGACTGATACAGAAAGGTGAATGAAGAATGACAGGAAAAGAACGTGCTTTACTGAGAAGCCAGGCACATCATCTTGAACCGGTTGTGCATATCGGAAAAGAATCCCTGACTCCGGAAGTGACACAGTCTATTGCAGAAGCGCTGGAAGCCAGGGAACTGATCAAAGTAGGCGTCCTGAAAAACTGCCTGGAAGATCCGAATGAACTTGCGCAGATCGCCGCGGAACGTACCGGTAGTCAGGTTATCCAGGTGATGGGCAGAAAGATCACTTTATATAAATATAATCCTAAGAAACATAAGGAGAATTGATCATGAAATTTGAATTGGTCGGAATGCTGGAAGGACAGCTGAAAGCCAACCTGGATGAGCAAAGATTCCTGCACACCAGGGGAGTTGCCTATACAGCTGCTGCACTGGCAATGAGATGGTATAAATATGAAGTGGACCGGGTCATGATCGCCGGTTATATGCATGACTGTGCGAAATGCATGAGTCTTCCTCAGCAGCTGAAAGCAGCAGAAGACGGTATGATCTATATATCAGATTATTATATTAACCATCCGAAACTGATCCATGCTATGGTAGGTCCGGCTGTGGCACAGGAAGAATACGGGATCTTTGACCGTGAGATCCATGAAGCGATCCGCACTCATACAACAGGCGCCCCGAACATGTCGGTGATGCAGAAGATCATCTACGTGGCTGATTTTATTGAACCAAATAGGGAAGGGGTGGTCATGCATATCGAGAACTATCGGGAAACGGCATTTACGGATCTTGATAAGGCAGTCTACATGATCGCTGAACGTACTCTGGAGTATCTGGCTAAGAAAGGTGCAGATATCGATCCTATGACAGAAAAGACAAGAGATTATTACAAAAAGCTGGTTGAGGAAAGGAAGGATAATTCATGACAAGCAGGGAAATGGCAAAACTGGCCTGTGAATGCATCGAAGAAAAGAAGGGGATCGATATCAAAGTGATCGACATCAGCAAGATCAGTGTTCTGGCTGATTACTTTATCATTGCCGGAGGAAATAACATCAGACAGATCCAGTC
>JAFRKZ010000159.1 GCA_017431485.1 Parasporobacterium sp.
ACAAAAGCGATCTGCGGGGACTTGGAAAAACATGCCTATTCCGTCAACGATTCCATCGCAGATGCCACGATCCGAAATCTGCATATCCTGGCGGCAGTTTAAGGAGCGGCAGAAACGCTGCCCGGCAGAAGGGAAGGAGAATAAGATATGAAACTTCACGGACTTCAGAAAATGACCTTGCTGGATTTTCCGGAACATGTAGCCTGTACCATATTTCTGGGCGGGTGTGATTTCCGCTGTCCTTTCTGCCACAATTACGAACTGATCGACGGAACGGCGCAGCCGGTCATGGACGAGGAAGAATTTCTTTCCTTTCTGTCAAAGCGAAAAGGATTACTGGACGGCGTTGCCATCACGGGCGGAGAGCCCTGTCTGCACAAAGACCTGCCGGATCTGCTGAAAAGGATCCGGGAAATGGGCTTTGCCGTGAAACTGGATACCAACGGTTATCATCCGGATCTGCTGCAGAAGATCCTGGAAGAGCATCTTGTGGATTATGCGGCGATGGATATCAAGAACAGCCCTGATAAATACGCCCGGACAGCAGGACTGGACAGCATCGATCTCGGCAGGATCCGAAGAAGCATCTCTCTTCTGATGGACAGCGGCATCGACTTCGAATTCCGGACCACGGTGGTGGAACCGCTCCATGAAGAAGAGGATTTTTACGGGATCGGAGAATTGATCAAGGGGGCAGAGTGTCATTTCCTGCAAAGCTTCACGGACAGGGATTCCGTACCGTTTGAAGGCTTTCGTGCTCCGGACCCGGAAAAGCTGCTGACATACCAGAAGATCCTGCAGGGCTATGTTAAGAAGGTGCAGATCAGGGGAACCTGATGGAATGAACGAGAGCATGCAACGGGCTTTCCGTCAATTGTCAAAAGTATACAAATTTTACTAAGACCACTATATATAGTTTTTATCTTTGATTCCCACCACAATATATTGACAGACAAGTCTGCCCGTGGTAAGGTTTAAGACGTGGCTTTTTGAGTTGCTTCTCAGAAAATGCTGCGTGTTTAATACTATCCCGGGGAGGCTTTTACTATATGTATCAGGTAATCAAAAGAGACGGCAAAGTAGTTGATTTTAATATCAGCAAGATCAGCAACGCGATCACCAAGGCATTTGCGGCACTGAACAAACAGTATCATCCCAGTGTGATCGAACTGATCTCTCTGCACGTAACTTCCGATTTCGAAAGCAAGATTGAAAATGACAAGATCACAGTGGAACAGATCCAGGACAGCGTGGAAAAGGTCCTGTCTGAGTCCGGTTATTCCGATGTTGCAAAGGCATACATTCTTTACCGCAGGCAGCGGGAAAAAGTGCGTAATATCAATTCCGCGCTTTTAAACTACAAGGATCTGGTTGACGATTATCTGAAGATCAATGACTGGCGGGTCAAGGAGAATTCCACCGTTACCTATTCTGTCGGCGGTCTGATCCTGTCCAACTCCGGTGCGATCACTGCCAACTACTGGCTCAGCGAAGTTTATGATGATGAGATCGCGCAGGCCCACAGAAAAGCGGAGATCCATCTGCACGACCTTTCCATGCTGACAGGATACTGCGCAGGATGGAGCCTGAAGCAGCTGATCCAGGAAGGTCTGGGCGGTGTTCCCGGAAAGATCACTTCTTCACCGGCCAATCATCTGTCCACCCTCTGCAACCAGATGGTTAATTTCCTGGGGATCATGCAGAATGAATGGGCAGGCGCACAGGCATTTTCCTCCTTTGACACCTATCTGGCTCCTTTCGTAAAGGTAGATAACCTTTCCCAGAAGGAAGTGAAGCAGTGCATCCAGTCCTTTGTTTACGGCGTGAACACACCGAGCAGATGGGGCACGCAGGCACCGTTCTCCAACATTACCCTGGACTGGACGGTTCCCAATGACCTGAAGAACCTGAATGCGATCATCGGCGGCAAAGAGATGGATTTCACCTACGGGGACTGCCAGAAAGAGATGGATATGGTCAACAAGGCCTTCATCGAGATCATGATCGAAGGCGACGCCAACGGCCGCGGGTTCCAGTATCCGATCCCGACATATTCCATCACACGGGATTTCGACTGGAGCGAAACCGAGAACAACAAGCTGCTCTTTGAAATGACAGCGAAATACGGCACACCGTATTTCTCCAATTATATCAACTCCGATATGGAGCCTTCCGATGTCCGTTCCATGTGCTGCAGACTGCGTCTGGACCTTCGTGAACTGCGGAAGAAATCCGGCGGATTCTTCGGTTCCGGCGAATCCACAGGTTCCATCGGCGTCGTGACCATCAATTTTCCGCGTATTGCCTACCTTGCAGTGGATGAAGCGGACTTCTACAAACGTCTGGACAACCTGATGGATATCGCCGCCAGATCCCTGAAGACCAAGAGAACCGTTATCACCACTCTTCTGGAGCAGGGACTGTATCCGTATACCAAACGGTATCTGGGCACCTTCAGCAACCACTTCTCCACCATCGGCCTGATCGGTATGAACGAAGTCGGCCTGAATGCAAAATGGCTTCGTGCAGACCTGACTGACGCAAGAGTACAGCGCTTTACAAGAGACGTGCTGAATCATATGAGAGAACGCCTGTCCGATTATCAGGAGATGTACGGTGACCTGTACAACCTGGAGGCAACTCCGGCAGAGTCCACTACATACCGGTTTGCAAAGCACGACAAGGAGCAGTTCCCGGATATCATTACGGCCAATATGAACGGAACGCCGTATTACACGAACTCCTCCCATCTGCCGGTGGGTTATACTGAAGATGTATTCTCGGCACTGGATATCCAGGATGATCTGCAGACCCTTTATACATCAGGTACCGTCTTCCATGCATTCCTGGGCGAGAAGCTTCCGGACTGGAAGGCTGCAGCCAACCTGGTGCGCAAGATCGCGGAGAATTATAAACTGCCCTATTACACCATGTCCCCGACCTATTCGGTCTGCAAGGATCACGGTTATCTGACCGGAGAGCAGTTCACCTGCCCGATCTGCGGTGCCAAGACAGAAGTCTACAGCCGTATTACAGGATACTACCGTCCGGTACAGAACTGGAATGACGGCAAGGCGCAGGAGTACAAGGACCGCAAGGTTTACAATATCGGCAGATCTGTTCTGTCTCATACCGGCCCGAATCCGGCACCGGTGGATGAGCCCGCAGAAAAAGTACACGATACGGCGGCAGTTCAGAAGGAATGGAAGAATCCGGCTCCGGCAGATGAGTTCGAAGCGATCCTCTTCAAGACTCCGACCTGTCCGAACTGCAGGGCAGCCGGCGCGATCCTTGACAAAGCCGGCGTAAGATATACGGCGCTGAATGCCAATGAAGAAAAGCAGCTGGTGGAAAAATACGGCGTTAAGCAGGCTCCGACCCTGGTCCTTCTGAACGGCGAAAATGTGGAGAAATACCGCGGCGTGTCCGATATCAAGGGCTGGCTGATGAAGAGATAAACAGATTTATTCTGTGGATTTTATGGATTGCCTCCGATACTTCCCTGAAAAACGCATTCGCTGATTGTTTTTCAGGGAAGTATCGGAGGCAATCTACAAACAGACAGAATAATACTACGGAGAGATGACTATGATAGATGTAATTATCGTCGGCGGAGGGCCGGCCGGAATGACTGCGGCACTCTATGCACAGAGAAATGGAAAACAGGCACTTGTGATCGAAAAAAACGGATTCGGCGGACAGATCACCCACTCCCCGAAGGTAGAAAACTATCCGGGCACCTTGTCCATGAGCGGCAATGAATTTGCAGAGCATACCCTGGATCAGATCCTTGCCCAG
>JAFRKZ010000160.1 GCA_017431485.1 Parasporobacterium sp.
GACAGACGCGCCGATCGATATGGAATACCTGGAGGCGATCCGGGAGCAGAGCAATTTCTTTGACCCGCTGTTTATCATGTATACCAGCGGATCCACCGGCGTTCCCAAAGGCGTTGTCCATACCCACGGGGACCTGATCGATTATTCGGAATTCACGTACAGACGATATCCTTTTGATGAGAATACCGTATTCGGCAACCAGTCGCCGTTCTTCTACGCGAACTGCCTGCTGGATATCTATCCGCCGCTGGCAGTCGGCGCTACGGTCCATGTGCTGTCCGCCTCTTTGCTGTCTTTCCCGAAGAAAATGGTGGAGCAGCTGCAGGAAAATCATATCACGGAGCTGTGCATGACGCCCTCCAGCTTCAACGCGGTGGCGGAGGCAGGCGTGTTGGAGCCGGGATGCCTTCCGGATCTGGAGTTCATCCTTCCTTCGGGCGAGACCATTAACGGTAAGGTTATGAAGCAGTGGGAGAGTGCTGCGCCGAAGGCCGGCAAGTTCTGGAATTTCTACGGCAGCACGGAGCTTTTGTCCGCCTCTTTGTTCAAGGTCAACAGAGAATATGGGGACGATGAAAATGTTCCTTCCGGGATCCCCTATCACTGCACCCACATCCTTATCGTAGATGAAGAGGGCAACGAACTGCCGAGAGGTGAAAAGGGCGAAATGCTGATCCACAACCCGTGGATGTTCTCCGGCTATTACAAAGACGACGCCCGCAACCAGGCAGTCTTTGTCAACGATCCGATGAAGAAGGGCTACAACGAGCTTTTCTTCCGTACCGGCGACATGGGCTATCTGAATGAAAAAGGCGAGCTCGTGGTAGTAGGCCGCAAGGACAATATGATCAAGCACAACGGCTACCGCATGGAACTGGGCGAAGTGGAATTTGCCACTAAAGGCATCAGTGGGACCCAGGACTGCTGCTGCGTACATGACAAGGAGTCCGGTTGGATCTATCTGTTCTACACGGGAAACATTTCCGAGAAAGATCTGAAATCCTCTCTGAAGGTGAAGCTTCCGAAATACGCGATGCCGGAAAAGATCGTGCATCTGGACAGCATTCCGTATAATGCGAATGTGAAAGCGGACAGGATCGCTCTGGCGAAGATGATCCCGAATCTGAAATAAGATCCCGGCTCAGGCGCGTTTCTTCCGGAACAGCCCCTTCACCAGCTGGATGACCCAGGCAAGGCCGAGAGAAAAGAAAAGGCCTGCGAAGAAGTACAGAAGGATCATTCGCGGGTTTCCGACGCAGGCGTAGTAAAGGTAGGAACGGAAGCGCTGTGGGCTGAAATCCCGCAGGAAGGTCATGCCGATCCGCGCCTTGTACAGCAGAGAAAAAATATAATTCAGTAAGAAAGCACCAAATACATGGAAGGACATGATGTATTTGGTGTTTTTTCCTATAAAGATCAGCAGGCGGCTTCTGGCCGGGATGAAGCAGATCAGCATGGAAATGCGAAGCCACAGGAAGGTCCCGGTGAGGCCCGCCAGGAAAAAGTTGTACCCGGTATAGTTGAAGTCCAGCAGGGCGTAAAGCCCGGGGCTTAAGATGTTGTTGCCGGACAGCAAAATGATCAGGAACTGAATGCCGAACAGGATCAGGAAATAAGGCACATTTCCCAGGGCATCGACGGCTTCCAGATGATGTTTATAGAAATACCCCACCTGCAGAAAGAACAACATGGCTGCAGAACGCAGGTACACTACGGCGGCATCAGAGGGAGCAGCGGTCTTTTTGAGATAGGCAGCCAGAACGCCCAGCGCAAGGGTCAGTACCAGAAGAGCGATCTCCCGGAGCAGTTCTTTTTTCAGGAACAGCCTGAAGAGACTCCTGAGAAGCACAAAATAGATCTCGGCAATAAACAGGGCGATCAGATACCAGGTCGGGACGGAAAAGGTGATCAGGTAGGGCCTGGTCCAGGGGTGAAGGAGCCAGCGCTGCCAGGTAAAGGTCTGCAGGAAGGTGATGCCCTGTCCGGACAGAACATTTCCCAGCAGCAGGAAAATGCCGTTGATCACAAAATAAGGCACCAGCAGATTCTTTATTTTTTTCAGGAAAAAACACCCCAGTTCCGGGAAATAGCGGCTTTTTGAAGGATCTTTCCAGAAATACCCGGAGATAAACAGGAAAATGGGCAGGTGAAAAGAATAATACGGAAACCATCCGTAAAAGGTCCCGATCTCTGTCATATCCACATAACCGAAACGGATGTGGCCCAGGATCACAAAAAAGATGGCGATGGCCGAGAGGATATACAGTTGGTAGCTGGTGTCGTATGAATGCTGCTTCATTTATTTTTCCTGTTTTTGCTGGCAATTATGTTGGGAGAATTGTATCATATCATACAGTTTATGGTAAAGGACTGGATTACATGACAGCAAATAACATTGACTACAGAAAAATATCCGACTTAAAAGCATTTTTCATCCACTACAAGAACCACATGGGGCTCTTTCTGCTGGACATGGCGTGCGCTTTGACCGTAGCGGGCATTGACCTGATGTTTCCGTACGTTTCCAAAAGATGCATGGAAAAATATCTGCCGGAGAGCATGTACAAGACATTCTTCACCGTTATGGCGGTGATCGTGGCAGCCTATGTTGCCAGGTCTTTCCTGTATTTTATCATCACCTACTGGGGCCACCGGATGGGCGTGTACATGGAAGCAGATATGCGCGGGGAGATCTTTGACCACATTGAGACATTGAGTTTTCATTTCTTCGACCGGAACCGGACGGGACAGCTCATGAGCCGGGTGACCACGGACCTGTTCGAGATCACAGAACTGGCCCATCATGGACCGGAGGACCTTTTGATCTCTTCTATTACCATTATCGGCGCGTTTATCATCCTGTGCGGGATCGAGTGGCGGCTGGCGGTGATCGTCTTTGCCGCTGTGCCTGTATTTGTGGTCTTCACCGTGATCCTGCGGCGGAAAATGGCGGCGGCCAGCGTCAAGGTCAAGGCCAAAATGGCGGAGATCAATACCACCATCGAATCCGGATTTTCCGGGATCCGCACCGCCAAGGCATTTGCCATGGAGGAAGAGGAGATCCGCAAATTCCGTGAGACCAACGCCCAGTACATCGAATCCAAACGGGGATACTATAAGGCTATGGCGATCTTCCACGGCGGCATGGAGTTCGTGCTCAGCATCATGTCTGTGCTGGTGATCACGGCCGGTGGATATTTTATCATGCGCGGATCCATGGATTTCATTGGTCTGGTGACCTTCAGCCTGTATATTTCCACGTTCCTGACGCCGATCCGCAAGCTGGTGGCGTTTGTGGAGCAGTATATCGCCGGTATGGCCGGATTCAAGCGGTTCCTGGAGATCATGCGTACAGAGCCGGAGATCAAAGACGCACAAGACGCCCGGGAGCTTCAGAATGTCAGCGGGCATATCAGCATCGAGCATGTGAGCTTTTCCTATGAGCGGCGGGAGAAGGATCCGCGGGAAGGCATGGTAGAGGTGCTGAAGGATATTTCCCTGGATATCCCTGCCGGCAGCTGTTTTGCAGTGGTGGGACCTTCCGGCGGCGGAAAGACCACCCTGTGCCACCTGATCCCGCGGTTTTATGACGTGGAGGAGGGTTCCATCAAGGTAGACGGCATGGATATCCGTCAGGTGACCCAGCATTCCCTTCGGAAAAACATCGGCATCGTCCAGCAGGATGTATTTATGTTTGCGGGGACGATCTATGACAATATCGCCTATGGAGACCCGAACGCTTCCTACGAGGATGTGGTCCGGGCGGCAAAGAGAGCGGAGATCCACGATGAGATCATGCAGATGCCGGACGGTTACCAGTCCTACATCGGAGAGCGTGGCGTCATGCTGTCGGGCGGGCAGAAGCAGCGGATTGGGATCGCCCGGGTATTTCTGAAAAATCCGCCCATCATCATTCTGGACGAGGCCACCAGCGCCCTGGACAGTGTGACGGAGATCCGGATCCAGCACGCCTTCAATGAACTGGCGAAGGGCAGGACGTCCGTGATCATTGCCCACCGGCTCAGCACCATCCGGGATGCGGACCAGATCGCGGTGATCGACAACAACAAGATCCAGGAAATGGGAAGCCACGAAGAGCTGATGGCGCGTAACGGAGAATACGCCCATATGGTGCGGGCGCAGAGAATCGGAATGACAGAGCAGCAGATCGAAGAACAGTGACAGATCGAAGAACAGAAAGGTA
>JAFRKZ010000161.1 GCA_017431485.1 Parasporobacterium sp.
TACCGTATCGACGAGGAAGAATTTCTTCCGGCTTCTGTCCGAATGCAGTACGGTCTGTGCAAAAGAAGCATCGCCGTGAGGGACCTTCATTTTCCTTCCGACCGGGAATCCTTTATCAGGGCGCAAAAAAGGATGTCCTTCGAAGAGATCTTTCTGTTTATCTATCTCATGAAACGAAACGGGACAAAGCACCTTTCCGAAACAGAATTGATGATCTCAAGGAATCCTCTGACGGATGCTTTTCTGGACAGCCTGCCATATGAACTGACACAGGCTCAGAAAAAAGTGCTTCGGGAAATAGAAGCAGATATGTCCGGCGGCTACTGTATGAACCGGCTGATACAGGGAGATGTGGGATCCGGGAAAACGATCGTAGCGCTTGCTGCTTTGATGAATGCCGCGTTTGCAGGATATCAGGGAGCATTTATGGCGCCGACGGAAGTCCTGGCGGAGCAGCATTATGAAACGGTCAGCCGCCTTTTCCGGGACAGTAAAATACCTTTGCATGTGTCCCTCCTGACAGGGTCTATGACAGCATTGGAAAAAAAGGCGGTGTACAATGCCCTGGAAGACGGAAAGATCGATATCCTGATCGGAACCCACGCCCTGATCCAGGAGAAGGTCAGGTTTAAGAACCTGGCGCTGGCGATCACAGATGAACAGCATCGTTTCGGCATTCGGCAGAGGGAGGCCCTGGCAGAAAAAGGGGGAGGATCCATGCCTCATATGATCGTTATGAGTGCAACACCGATCCCCAGGACGCTGGCGCTCATCCTCTACGGGGATATGGATGTCAGCGTGATCGATCAGGTTCCGGCAAACCGTCTGCCCATCAAAAATGCGGTGGTCGATGATTCCTATCATGAAAACGCCTATCGGTTCATCACCAATCAGGTCAAAGCAGGCCATCAGGCTTATATCATCTGTCCTCTTGTGGAATACTCAGAGGGGATCGAAGCGGCAAATGTAGAGGACTACACGGAAATGCTGCGGGATATCCTGGATCCTTCCATCCGGATCGGAAAGCTGACAGGTCCTATGAGCGCTGCCAAAAAAAATGAGATCATGGGGAAATTCTCCCGTGGAGAGATCGATGTTCTGGTTTCGACAACGGTGATCGAGGTAGGCGTAGATGTTCCGAATGCGACTGTCATGATGGTAGAAGACGCCAATCGGTTCGGATTGGCCGCCCTTCATCAGCTGAGAGGCCGTGTCGGCAGGGGAAAGGATCAGAGCTACTGTATCTTTGTTTCCGGCAGCCGGTCGGAGGAAGCAGTAAACCGGCTCCAGATCCTGAATCAGTCCAACAACGGGTTTGAGATCGCGGCAAAAGACCTGGAACTGAGAGGGCCCGGAGAACTGATGGGGATCAGACAGTCAGGCGCGCTTGCCTTTACTTCCTTCGACATCTACCGGGACGGAGAGCTGGCTTCTTTGGCTGCGGAAGCAGCAGACAATATCCTGAAGGGAACTGTTCCGCTGACTGACAGGGAACGTTCTGCCCTGGAAGAAAAATGCACGGATCCGAAAAATACGATCCTTCTGTGAGGATCCGGCCGGATCAGTTTTGCATAATGCCGGGAAGTATGTTATTATGGTCGGCGCTTTAGAACGCTATGATGTATACAGACCAGGAAAGCAGGTAACAGATATGAAGATCGTTATTTTATGCGGCGGGATCAGTTCCGAAAGAGAAGTTTCGCTCAGATCCTCCTGCAAGGTGGCAAAAGCACTTAAAGAAAGAGGCCATAAAGTGATCATGACAGACGTTTTTTTCGGAACCGGGAAAATGCTGTCGTTTGACGAAGAACAGGATTTTAATGCTGTTGCGGAAGGGCTCCGGCAGCGAAACGGAGAGATCACACCGGAACGCATCAGGAAAACCGGCCTGTTCGGCCCCAATGTTCTTGAGATCTGCCGGCAGGCTGATATCGTATTTATCGGCCTTCATGGGGAGAATGGGGAGGACGGAAAAGTGCAGGCTGCTTTTGAAGCAGAACACATTCCGTATACCGGTTCAGGGCCGGAAGCTTCCCGGATCGCCATGAGCAAGGACGAGACAAAGAAAAGGATCGCTCCTTTGATCCGTATGCCGAAGGGGATCACACTGAAAAAAGGGGACTTTCATAAAGAAGAGATCACGATCAAGGCTCCTTGCGTGATCAAGCCGAGCAACGGCGGTTCATCTGTCGGCGTCATGCTTGTGATGAAGCAGGAACAGTTTGAGGACGCGCTGGAAGAATGCTTCCGGTTTGATGATACGGTGCTGGTGGAGGAATATATAGAAGGAAGAGAACTGACCCAGGCCGTTCTTGACGGAACAGCACTCCCTCCTGTGGAGATCTGTCCGGAGGAAGGCGCGTGGTATGATTATACCAATAAATACAGCGGCTTTACCAAGGAAGTCTGTCCGGCAGATATCCCGGAAGAGGTCCTTGCCGAAATGTCTGCCTCTTCTGTACGGTTCGGGCAGATCATCGGGCTGTCGGTCTATTACAGGATCGATTATATATTGACTCCTTCCATGGAACTTTATGCCCTGGAGGCAAATTCCCTGCCGGGTATGACGGATACTTCCCTGGTGCCGCAGGAGGCGGCGGCGGTGGGGATCGGCTACCCGGAACTGTGCGAAAAAATCATTGACATCTCCCTTCGAAAATGATTTCCTAATAAAAAAGGATTGTCCTGATAAACGGAGACAGGAAGTATGAAAAACATAACATTAAAAACAATACAGGATGTGACCGGCGGTAAGGTTTACAATGGCCGCGGAAACATGGATACAGAAGTATCCGCTATCATACATGACAGCAGAAAGGTCTCTGACAACTGTGTTTTCCTTTGTATCAAGGGAGAACGTACAGACGGTCATAATTATGCGAAGCAGGTGCTGGATAACGGCGCTCTTGCCGTGATCTGTGAGAGAAAACTTCCTCTGGCAGGGCCTTATGTACTGGTGGATTCTGTTCTGGAAGCGGCGCAGAAGATCGCTGCTTTTTACAGAAAGACGACAGGGATCAAAGTCGTCGGCATTACCGGCAGCGTCGGAAAGACCAGTACAAAAGAATTTGTCGCAGCGGTTCTTGCGAAACGCTATCGAGTGCATAAAACAAAAGGTAATCTTAACAATCAATGGGGCGTTCCGTTTACGCTGTTCGGGATCGACGACAGGACAGAGGTCGCAGTCGTTGAGATGGGGATTTCCGATCACGGGGAAATGAATGAACTGGCACGTATGGCCAGACCGGATATCGCAGTAATCACCAATATCGGAGAAAGCCATCTGGAACATTTCGGTACCAGGGAAGGGATCCTGCAGGCGAAATCAGAGATCTTCAATTATATGGACCAGAATGGAAAGATCGTCCTGAATGGAGACGACGATAAGCTTTCCACGATCGTAAGTGCCAGAGGGATCAGGCCGTCTTTCTTCGGAATGGGAAACGGGTGCCATGTCAGCGCCCAGAAGGTAGTGGATAAAGGGCTTGCCGGAACAGAATTTGACATGATCATGCGGGACGGCGGCGGAAAAATGTCCGTTCATATAGAGCTGCCTGTTCCGGGTATCCAGAATATCTATAATGCCCTGGCAGCTGCTGATGTGGGACTCATGATGGGCATTTCCCCGATGCAGATCAAAGCGGCTCTCGCCGGTCTGAAGAATGCGGACGGGCGCGGCAATATCATAACAACAAAATCTTTCATGATCCTGGACGACTGCTACAATGCTTCTCCCAAATCCATGGAATCTTCCATCGATCTGCTGCAGAAGATGCCGGGAAGAAAAGTGGCGATCCTGGGAGATATGCTGGAACTCGGGGAACTGTCGGACAAACTGCATTTCCGTGTCGGCAAATATGCTGCCAAAGCAGGAACAGATGTGATCGTCTGCGTCGGGACCAGGAGCGAAAAAACCTATATGGCTGCCAGGATGAGTACCGACAACCAGGTGGAACTGTTCCACGATAATGAGGAATGTATAGATGCTTTGCCTGCCATCCTGGAACCAGGGGATTCGATCCTGGTGAAGGCATCCAATTCCATGCATTTTTATGAGATCGTTGATGCGCTTAAGGAAATGTAACAGATGAAGATCATTACCGAACAGGCCGGATTCCAACCGGAATATGACATGAGAAGCATTTGCCCTTTGGAGGAAATGCTTCTTTTTGATATTGAAACAACAGGACTGAAAAAAGAGACCTCGCAGGTCTACCTGATCGGGTGCGCCTGGTATGAGAACGGAAACTGGATCCTCCGCCAGTATCTGACGGAAAATGCAGGTGATGAGTACGAAATCCTTCGGGAGTTTACTTCGTTTGCGGAAAGGTTCCGCGTGCTGGTCCATTTTAACGGAGACAGCTTTGATATTCCGTATCTCAGGTATAAATGTGAATACTACGGGATAGGAACTGCTTTTTCTGCCCTGGAAAGTTTTGACATTTACCGCAGGGCAAAAAGGGCAAGACATCTGTTGGGTCTTTCCAGTATGTCGCAGAAATCCATCGAGCAGTTCCTCGGGATCGAAAGGGATGACAGATACAGCGGAGGCCTTCTGATCCCGGTATATTTTGAATACGAAAAGACCGGCAGTGAAGAAGCAGAGCAGCTTCTCTTGCTCCATAATCATGATGATCTGCAGGGAATGCTGAAGATCATGCCGGTGCTTTCCTATACAAAGCTGCTGGAAGGAGCGTATTTCTTTGTTTCTGCGAAGGAGGAAGACGATAACGTCGTCTTTCGTTACCGGACTGAACAGAAACTTCCGGCAGTATTTGAATGCAGACTGAAAGAAGACCTGCTGCTTTCAGGTTCCGGCGGGGAATTCCATATCACAAGAAAACTGAAAAAAGGGATCGCAAAACTGCCGCTTCCGAATGTTTCTGATTATTATTATCTTCCGGAAGAAGACCGGGTGATCCATAAAGATGTCGCGCAGTTCCTGGATCGTTCCAGAAGAGTGAAGGCGACTGCAAAGAACTGCTTTGTCAGGAAAGAAGGAAGATTTCTGCCGGACATTCATTCCGGGTCTGTTTGCACGTACTATTTCGGAGAAGACAGAAAAACGGTTTACGCGGACTGGGAGGAACTGTCCGGAATGCTGAAACTCAAAGACAGCACGGCACAGGAGATACTGACCTGTATGGCAAAGGATATCCTTGATTTGGTCTCCTGTTTATAATATAATCAATCGATGCAGAAAAATGGGGGTTTTTACTGCACGTGAGAAGGAGGAATCATTTTGAACATACTTTTTTTTCTGACGCCGAAAAGTGAAGTGGACTATGTGTATGATGATGCATCCATGTTTAAGGCCATGCAGATCTTTGACCGGCACAATTATTTTTCGATCCCGCTGATCAACAAAAACGGTCGTTATATTGGAACGATCACCACGAGCGATCTTCTGGGATGCATAAAAGAGAATTTTGATCTGTCCGTAAAGGATTCTGCTGACTTTCCGGTCCAGAAGGTGAAGCGGACAAGAGAATATAAAGCCGTAAACGGAGGGACCACAACGATGGAGGAGATCGTGACCATCGCTCTGGACCAGAATTTCGTACCGGTCGTTGATGACGATTACAGTTTTATCGGCATCATTACGAGAAAATCCATCATGACCTGGATGAATGACCGTTATCATAAGGAACATCCGAATGAAAAGGATCTGTTTGAAAGTTAAAAATACATTTTTTGGAGGAAAAGAAAATGTCTAATGTATACGATTTACTGGAGGAGAGAGGTTATATTGCGCAGTGTACGCATCCCGAAGAACTCCGCGAATTACTCGGAAAGGAGAAAGTGAAATTCTATATCGGTTTTGATGCCACTGCAGATTCCCTGACGGCAGGACATTTTCTTACGATCATGGCGATGATGCACATGCAGCGGGCCGGCCATGTACCGGTTGCCCTGATGGGCGGCGGAACGACCATGGTGGGAGATCCTTCCGGAAAAAGCGATATGCGTAAGATGATGACGAAAGAGACGATCGATCATAATGTCGAATGTTTCAAGGAACAGATCGGCCGGTTCCTGGATACCTCAGAAGGAAAGATGATCTTTGAGAACAATGCGGACTGGTTGTTGAATCTCAATTATGTTGAGTTCCTGCGGGAAGTCGGCGTCCATTTCTCTGTAAACAGGATGCTGACGGCGGAATGCTACAAGCAGAGAATGGAAAGAGGTCTTACTTTCTTTGAGTTCAACTATATGATCATGCAGTCCTACGATTTCCTGAAGCTCAATCAGATGCACGATGTCGTGCTGGAAATGGGCGGAGACGATCAGTGGAGCAATATCATAGGAGGCGTGGAGCTGATCCGCAGAAAAGAACAGAAACCCGCTTACGGACTGACATTAACGCTCCTTACAACATCTGACGGAACCAAGATGGGCAAAACGGTCAAAGGCGCTTTGTGGCTGGATCCCCTGAAAACATCTCCGTATGAATTTTACCAGTACTGGAGAAATATCGAAGATGTCAAGGTGGAGCAGTGCCTCGGACTTCTGACATTCCTTCCCATGGATGAAGTCAGAAGACTCGGCGCATTGGAAGGTGCGGAGATCAACAAGGCAAAAGAAGTGCTGGCTTATGAGATCACAAAGATCGTTCATGGAGAGGAAGAAGCGGAAAAGGCACAGAAAGCTGCCAGAGAAGTATTTGCGGGTTCCGGCATGAGCGATCATATGCCTACTTTTGAATACAGTAAAGATGCATTTGAGGCAGCAGACGTGATCCAGGGTCTGGTGGACAGCGGTCTGGCATCCACCCGTTCCGAAGGCAGGCGCCTGATCGAGGGCGGCGGCGTTCTGATCGGTGACGCCAAGGTTTCCGACATCAAGAGCAAGCTGACGGATTATGAATTGACAGACGGCGCGCTGGTACTGCGCAAAGGTAAAAAGAAATCCGTTAAAGTAGTCATAAAGTAATATTAGATAATTTATTTTGGAGGCAATATCAACATGCACGAATCATACGGAGTAAATGAATTAAGACAGATGTTCCTGAACTTTTTCGAAAGCAAAGGCCATCTGGTAATGAAGAGTTTTTCCCTGGTCCCCCATAATGACAAGAGCCTTCTGCTGATCAATGCAGGAATGGCTCCGTTAAAACCTTATTTTACGGGACAGGAGGTTCCGCCCAGGAAACGGGTGACGACCTGCCAGAAATGTATCCGTACAGGCGACATTGAAAATGTCGGAAAAACAGCACGGCACGGTACGTTCTTTGAAATGCTCGGAAACTTTTCGTTCGGCGATTATTTTAAGCTGGATGCCTTAAAATGGACATGGGAATTTCTGACGGAGCATGTGGGACTGGAACCGGACAGACTGTATCCTTCTGTTTACCTGGATGATGATGAGGCATTTGATATCTGGAACAAAGTGATCGGTATTCCAAAAGACCGGATCTTCCGGTTCGGCAAGGAAGATAATTTCTGGGAGCACGGAGCAGGGCCCTGCGGTCCGTGTTCGGAAGTATATTATGACCGCGGGGAAAAATACGGCTGCGGTAGACCTGAATGTACCGTGGGATGTGACTGTGACCGGTATATGGAAGTCTGGAATGATGTCTTTACCCAGTTCGATGGCGACGGAAAGGGCGGATATACAGAACTGGAGACCAAGAACATCGACACCGGTATGGGACTGGAACGTCTGGCCGTGGTTTCTCAGAATGTCGATTCCATTTTTGACGTGGATACCATCTGCGCGATCCGTGACAAAGTATGCGAGGCGGCTCACATCAATTATCATGAGGATGAAAAGAAGGATATTTCTGTCCGTCTGATCACAGATCATATCCGTTCCGCTACATTCATGATCTCCGACGGGATCAACGCATCCAATGAAGGAAGAGGGTATGTGCTTCGCCGGCTGATCCGCCGCGCGGCAAGACATATCCGTATGCTCCAGATCCCGGATCATTTTATGCCGGTTCTTGCGGAAACCGTTATTGAATGCTCAAAAGATGCATATCCGGAACTGGAAGACAAAAAGGCTATGATCCTGAATACCCTGACCAATGAAGAAGAAAAGTTCTATAAAACACTGGATCAGGGAATGAAGATCCTGAATGAGATGCTGGATGCTGACAAGGCAAAGGGCAGCACCGTTCTGAGCGGCGCCGACGCTTTCCGCCTGTATGATACCTACGGATTCCCGCTGGATCTGACCAGGGACGTTCTGGAAGAGCATGGAATGACGATCGATGAAGATGGTTTTGCAAAAGAAATGCAGAATCAGAGAGAGACTGCAAGAAAAGCCAGAAAGACAACAAACTACATGGGAGCAGACGCTACTGTTTATGAACAGCTTCCTCTTACCCTGACCAGTGAATTCACAGGTTACGAAAGACTTGAAGATGTTTCCGCGATCACGGCACTTACCACGGAAGAAGCGGTAGTCGAAACTCTTGCAGAAGGAGACGTCGGTACGATCATTACTGCCAGAACGCCGTTCTACGCAACAAAAGGCGGTCAGGAAGCGGATCACGGCGTGATCACGACAAAGACAGCACAGTTTGATGTGAAAGATGTGATCAGTCTCGCAAACGGCGTGACAGGACATGTAGGCGTTGTGACAAAGGGACAGTTTGTCCTGGGAGATCAGGTGACTCTTACCGTATTTGATCAGGAACGTGCCATGACAGCGAAAAACCACAGCGCTACCCATCTTCTGCAGGCAGCCCTGCGCGAAGTGCTGGGAGATCATGTGGAGCAGGCCGGATCCAGCGTGAATGCTGACAGACTGCGTTTCGACTTTACACATTTTTCAGGTCTTTCTACAGAAGAGATCCGGAAAGTGGAGAAGATCGTCAATGAGAAGATCGAAGAGGCGCTTCCTGTCCGTACTGACATCATGTCTCTGGAGGATGCCAGAAAAACCGGTGCTATGGCTCTGTTCGGTGAAAAATACGGAGAAAAAGTCCGTGTCGTCAATATGGGAGATTATTCGGTGGAACTTTGCGGCGGCACACATGTCAGCAATACCGGCGTGATAGGACCGTTCAAGATCATTTCTGAAGGCTCGGTTGCTTCGGGCGTCCGCAGGATCGAAGCGATCACAGGACAGGCTGTTCTCAGGCATTATGCCGATGTGGAGCAGACGCTGCATGCAGCTGCAGCCAGGGCAAAAGTAAGCCCGGACGCTCTTCCGAAGAGGATCGAAGATCTGCTTTCCCAGATCAGGGAACTGCAGTCCGAGATCGATCATATGAAGAGCGAAGCAGCCAAAGAATCCCTGGGAGCTGTTGAAGTACAGGAGATCAACGGAACCGCTCTTGTAACCAGGAAACTGAAGGACCTGGATATGAATCAGCTGAGAGAGCTGGGCGATCAGATCAAAGATCAGATCAAAGAAGGTCTTGTCGTACTTGTTTCCGAAACAGAAGGAAAGGTCAATCTGATCGTAACGGCTACTGACGGAGCGGTCAAAAAGGGCGTCCATGCGGGCAACATCATCAAACAGGTTGCTCCTCTGATCGGAGGAGGCGGCGGAGGCCGTCCGAATATGGCACAGGCCGGCGGTAAAAATCCTTCAGGAATTGATGCTTTGATGGAAAAGGTAAAAGAACTTCTATAAGAAAAGGAAGGCATATGAACAGTTACGAATTCGGCAAAACATCTGATGGATCAGCTGTTAACGCGTATATCATTGAAAACATCAACGGTATACGCGTTGAGTTTTTAAATTTCGGCTGCATTTTAAGGCAGTTCTGGGTTCCTACCAGGGAAGGATCTCTGGTCAATATCGTACATGGACTGGACAGTGTGGCGGAATATGAAGCTGACAAATGTTACTTTGGAGAATTTATCGGAAGATTCGCCAACAGGATCAAAGACTCCAGATTCATGATCGGAGATACGCTTTATGAACTGGAACCAAATGACGGACCGAATCATCTGCATGGCCCATGGGGGAAAAAGGTGTTTGAGGCGTCGCCTCTTCCGGCCGCAACTCTGGAGGAGGCTTCGAAAGGGATCGTCTTTACCTATCACAGTCCGGATGGCGAAGACGGTTTCCCCGGAAATGTGGATGTGAAAGTGATCTATACACTGGATGATGATAATGTGCTTCACATGGATTATGAAGCGGTCTCTGACCGGGATACTATCCTGAACCTTACTAATCACAGCTATTTCAATCTGGGTGCGGGGCAGACAGTGCAGGTGAATGCGGACAGATATCTGGAGATCGATGATCATATCATCCCAACCGGAAAGATCCTGGATGTAAAAGATTCGGAAGTCATGGACCTTCGCAGCGGAATAGACCCGGACCTGCAGTATCCTTCGATCGGATACTATGACAACTGTTTTATTCTGAACCGGCCGGAAAGAACGGATACCTCTTTGTATATTCCGGCAGAACCGGATGTTGTGCTTCGCGCTTCCGGGCGGGGGATCACTCTGAATATCCGGACATCTCAGCCCTCGGTACAGATCTATTCGGGCAATCCTGTCGGTGTTGCGGTAGAGCCGCAGATGTATCCCTGTGCACCGAATTATCCCCAGTTTCCATCCTGCCTGGTAAAAGCAGGAGAGATCAAACGTGACACAAGTCTGTATCAGGTGATCCTGGACTGAACTTTTTAGAAACGTCTGCTGAATAATAACGCGTAAATAAAAATATTTACAAAAAAAATCATATTTGTGGTTTCAAAATCACAAACAATTTGTTACAATTATTTTAAATAAATTGTTTTTGAGGGATCATAATGCGTTGTAGAGAGTGCGGACTTGAAGTAGATAATGATAAGGCATTCTGCCCGGTCTGCGGGGCTCCGATGAAGGTTACCGCAGATTATGAATATATTCAGGCTGAAATAGCCAATAAAGTAGATCGTTTTTTTAACGAAGAGCATCAGAACGAAGAAGAGAGTGGTGAGATCCCTGAACCAGCAGGCGTTTCCGAAGCCGGCAGCAGGGAGTCTATGGCAAAAACCAGGAATTTTTACGGGACGGACAGTATCTTTGACGGAGAGGATGATTTTCCTGAAGATCCGGACCCTGATGACAGGCAGGAAAAGAGAAGGCCTGCTAAATCTGCATCAAAAGATTCTTCCGGCAGCCGGCATAGCGCCGGGAAGAGAAATCCCAGACCTGCTGGCAGGATCCTGTATCTGGAAAAAGACCAGACTGCTGCCAGGGTGATCACAGCGCTGATCATTTTTGTGATCCTCGCTGCCGCAGCGGTAGGGGTACTTGCCATACTGGGCGTTTTCCGGGGCACTTCCTCCCCGGAAGGCAGCGGACAGATCCGAAATGCAGAGGTGCTTTCCTGCAACCTTGAAGCGGGTGCGACATACAGCGCGCCTGTTACGGTAACGATCAATAACCCGCAGGAAGGAAACGTGTTTTATACGCTGGACGGTACGGAACCGAATTTTAATTCAAAGATCTATAGCGGATCGTTTGATATTACCGCTCAGGATGTCATGAATACCTATCCTACAGTGCATTTCAGGGCTACTTCTTTCTCCCTGGATTCCGAGAAGTCCGGCGAGATCAATATGGAATTCAGCCTGGAATACAACGAAGCAGATGCGGCTATGATCGCAGAGGCACAGACTACAACAGAACCGGAGACTACAACGGCGATCGTATTGTCAGCCCCGCAGATCTCGCCTGTTTCGGGAGAATATTCCTCGGATCAGAATATCCTGGTATCTTCCCCGGAAGGAGCAGCCATATACTATACTTATGACGGATCGATCCCGAATGAGCGCTCCACTTTATATATGGGACCTGTAAAGATGCGTCCCGGAACCAGCACGTTCTCAGCTGTATGCATCAAAGACGGAGTTTCCAGTCCGGTTACGAGCTATGGCTATTCCCTGGAATACAACTACAATTATTCCAGCAATGATGCTCTGAACCAGGTGAAAAACGAACTTCTCTGGGATGGTTATGTCGTTGATTACGATCTTTATACGGAAGACGGATATGCACAGCTGACCCATGAGGGGGTTTATGAGATCGACGGTTATACTTATTATGTTATCCGTGTAGATTTCTTTACCTCCAACGGAGCACTGGATAAAACACTTTACAGAGGTGTAGGCGTCAATTACGGCAATGTATACGGTATTGAAGTTGACAACCGGAGTGATTATTACATTTCCTGGTAATACAGATGATCAAGATCATTGCGGTCGGTAAATTAAAAGAACGATATCTGACAGAGGCTGCAGCGGAGTATGCCAAAAGGCTGAACGGTTATACCAGACTGGAGATCATCCAGGTACCTGATGAAAAATGTCCGGAAACGGCACCGGATGCAGTCCGGGAACAGGTGAAAATTAAAGAAGGCAGTAAGATCCTTGACAATATAACAGATAAAGAGTATGTGATCACTTTGGAGATAAAAGGGAAAAAACTGACTTCTGAAGGATTTGCACAGCATCTGGAAACGCTGTGGAACTCGTCAAAGCCGGACATTGATTTTGTCATCGGAGGATCGTTGGGACTTTCGGCGGAAGTATCGGACAGAGCAGATTTTAAGCTCAGTTTTTCCGATATGACGTTTCCGCATCAATTGATGAGAGTGATATTGATGGAACAGATCTACAGAGCATTTAAGATCATAAGAAACGAACCATACCACAAGTAAATTATTTCATGAGGGTGTCTTTATGGCACCCTTGTTGTTTTGTATAACGATATTTTCCGGTGGAAAGCACCGGAGGTGCGGGAGGCACCGTTTGTATGAAGATCACGAGAAGAACCCAGTTGAGAGAGGCTGCATTTATCATATTGTTCCGCGCGGACTATTATGATCTGGAAGAAATGCCCGGACAGATCAGAAGCTTTTTCGAAGATGAAGATGAATTTTCGGAAGAAGAAAAACAGTATATCGCTGCCAGGGTCTTAAATGTATGTGAAAAGATCGAGGAGATCGATAAGGCACTGGACAGAATCAGCGTCGGATGGAAAGTCCGGCGGATGAATCATTCGGATCTTACAGCACTCAGGCTTGCCTATTATGAGATCGTTTATGATGATTCTGTACCGGATGCCGCCGCCATCAATGATGCCGTTGAGTTCGCGAAAAACTACGGAACGGATAATTCCGGTTCCTTTGTGAATGGAATACTGGCCAAGGTGGTTCAGAATGCTGGAAAAGAATAATGTCTATACGGTAGCTCAGATCAACCGGTATGTCCGCGATATGCTGGACCGGGATTTTCTGCTGAAAAATGTTTATATAAAGGGAGAGATCTCCAACTGTAAATATCATTATACCGGACATATCTATTTTTCGGTAAAAGATGAGACCAGTGTGATCTCTGCAGTGATGTTTTCCCAGGATGCGGGGAGACTGGCGTTTCGTATGAAAGACGGAATGAAGGCTGTCTTTTACGGCAGAGTATCCGTTTTTGAACGGGATGGAAGATACCAGCTGTATGTGAAGCAGGTTTTTCCGGACGGAGAAGGGATCTTATACAAACGGTTTGAAGAATTGAAGAACCGTCTCCGTGAATCCGGCATGTTCGATGAGATCTATAAGAAGCCGATCCCCGGATATTCCCGGAGGATCGGGGTGGTCACTTCTGAAACGGGAGCTGTTATCCGGGATATCTTTCATGTGGCAACTACCAGAAATCCGTATTGCCGGATCGTTCTGTACCCGGCAAAAGTGCAGGGAGAAGGCGCTGCCGAATCGATCTGTGAAGGGATCCGCTGCCTGGACGATCTGGGATTGGATGTGATCATTATCGGAAGAGGGGGAGGATCCATCGAAGATCTGTGGGCGTTTAATGAAGAAAGTGTAGCCCGGGCCATATTCGATGCAAAAACGCCGATCATCTCTGCTGTCGGTCATGAGACGGATGTGACGATCGCTGATTTTGCGGCGGACCAGAGAGCCTCCACTCCCTCTCAGGCTGCTGAACTGGCAGTCTTTCGTTACGACAGATTTACAGAAGATCTCAGAAATTATGTTTTCAGCCTGGAGCAGTTGATGGAACAGAAACTGAACCGTTATAAAGAACGTTCTGCCAGATATCGGCTGAACCTGGAAGTTCTTTCGCCGGGGAATCAGATCCAGACAAAGCAGCAGAAACTGAAAGCCTGTGAGACGGATCTGAACGCGGTCATGAATGAGAAGCTTTCATGGTCCCGGGAACGTCTTCTGTCTGTTTCAGAGCGTCTTTCCGGTCTTTCTCCGTTGAAACGGCTGTCGGAAGGATATTCATATGTGACCGGGGAAGATGGCAGCGTGATCTATCGTACTGACCAGGCAAAAGAGGGGGATCTGGTAACGATCACAGTATCAGACGGATCGATCGGAGCGAGAGTGATCCGATCGGATAAGCACAGCGCATAGTATCAGGATGAAGAAAGATACAGGTGGCAGATGGAAAATGAAAAAACAGAACTGACAATCGAAGAATCCTTTGATAAACTGGATACGATCATTAACAGGATGCAGGCTTCATCCCTTAGCCTGCAGGAAACATTTGATCTTTATAAAGAGGGGATCGCGCTGGTAGAACAGTGCAGCCAAAAGATCGATAAGATCAAATGCGAGATCGAGATCATAGGAGGCAATCAGGAAAGGAGTATTGATGGATAAAAAAGTGCTTCAGGATCATGTGGATGAGATCAATGACCTGATCTATGATTATCTTCCCGAACCGGATCCGTTCAATACAGAACTGGCAGAGGCAGTTTCCTATTCCGTTAAAGCGGGAGGAAAAAGACTGCGTCCCTTGCTGATGCGGGAAACCTTTCGTATGTTCGCGGAAGGAAGAGACGAGCCGGAGATCCTTTACGCATTTATGGCTGCAGCAGAGTTTATCCATACGTATTCTCTGATCCATGATGATCTGCCGGCTATGGACAATGATGAATACAGGAGAGGGCAGCTGACCTGTCATGCACGTTACGGGGAAGCAGCCGGTATCCTGGCTGGAGATGCTTTGCTGAACAGGGCTTATGAGATCATATTTGATGCGATCGAAGGAAGCGAAGAGCCGGACGATTATATGGGCGGTATCAGTGCCGCAAGGGTCCTTTCCCAGAAAGCGGGAATGTATGGTATGGTAGGCGGCCAGTATGTCGATGTTTATGCAGACAAACATGAGGAGTTTCAGCCGGATGAAAAGAGCCTGCAGTATGTTTATCTGAATAAGACAGGCGCACTGCTGCAGGGAGCAATGATGGCAGGCGCGATCCTTGGCTGTGCCAGCGATCTTGAGATCGATCTGGTTGAAAAAATGGCAGGATATATCGGACTTGCATTTCAGATCCGGGATGATATCCTGGATGTGACCGGCAGCCAGGAGGTTCTCGGAAAACCTGTGGGAAGCGATGCCAAAAATGAGAAGATAACCTATGTCACACTTTACGGGATCGAAAAAGCAGAGCAGATGGTCAAAGCTTATACAGATCGCGCCATAGAGATCTTTGACCATTTCCGGTTTAAAAACGCTTTTCTCAGGGATCTGATCCTGTATTTAACGGAAAGAGAAAAATAACAAAAAGATGGAATTTCCGATCTTAGATAAAATCAATACGCCGGAAGACATCAAACAGCTGTCTGATGTACAGCTTAGTATGCTTGTCAAGGAGATCCGGAAGTTTCTGGTCCTGAAAGTAAGCAGGACAGGAGGCCACCTTGCATCCAATCTCGGAGTCGTGGAACTGACTCTGGCGCTGCTGCTTTGCACAGATCTTCCGAAAGACAAGATCATCTGGGATGTAGGACACCAGTCCTATGTCTATAAAATGCTGACAGGCAGAAAGGATATGTTTGATCATCTGCGGGAATATGGCGGATTGAGCGGCTTTCCGAAACGAAGAGAATCTGTTTATGATGCATTTAATACCGGTCATTCTTCCACCTCTCTTTCCGCAGCGTTGGGAATGGCGATGTCCTGTCAGATGGATCAAGATGATCGTGCGGTGATCGCCGTGATCGGAGATGGATCCCTCACCGGCGGACTGGCACTGGAAGCGCTGAATTATGCCTCCAGGCTGAAGCGCAATTTCATCATTATCCTCAATGATAACAACATGTCCATCGCGAAAAATGTCGGCGGACTGTCGTCCTATCTGTCCGGGATGCGTGCCGGAGCGCTGTATAATGATATGAAAACCGGTGTTGCAGGGAAACTCAGCAGGATCCCGCTGATCGGAGAGAAACTCATCAGGCAGATCAAGAAAACAAAGAGCAGCCTGAAACAGCTGATCCTGCCCGGTATGTTTTTTGAAAACATCGGGATCACCTATCTGGGGCCTTTCGACGGTCATAATATTGAAGCGATGACCAGGATCCTGAAGGAGGCAAGAAAGATTGATCATCCTGTTGTGATCCATGTCAGGACCAAAAAAGGAAAAGGATACAAACCGGCAGAAAAGAATCCGGAGAAATTCCATGGAATAGGGCCTTTCGATCCTGCTACGGGAGAACTTCTGAATTCCAATCCGGGAAAGAGTTATACATCCTGCTTTGCGGATGCGCTAGTGAAAGCAGGGGAAGCAGATCCCAAGATCGTGGCGATCACGGCTGCCATGCCGGACGGCACGGGCCTTAAAAAATTTGCGGAACGTTTTCCTGAACGCTTCTTTGATGTAGGAATCGCAGAAGAACATGCCGTTACCTTTGCGGCCGGTCTTGCTGCTGCAGGCTATAAACCGTTTGTTGCGATCTATTCTTCTTTCCTGCAGAGGGCATTCGATGAGATCCTGCATGATGTCTGCATCCAGAATCTTCCGGTCACGTTCTGCATTGACAGGGCAGGACTGGTGGGACAGGACGGAGAGACTCATCAGGGGATCTTTGATATTTCCTATCTCAGCATGATCCCGAACATGAATATACTGGCTCCCAAAAACAGTATCGAACTGGCAGATGCCATACAGTTTGCAGCCGGATTCAATGCACCGCTTGCCATCCGTTATCCGAGAGGAACTGCAGATGATGTTGCAGCAGAGTTTCGGGAACCTATTGTATACGGAAAGAGCGAAGGGATCTTCCTGGAAACGGATGTTGCGATCATATCGGTCGGCACCATGATCGGTACCGCAGTCCTGGTACGGCATCGGCTGAAAGAAAAAGGATGGAATGTGACCCTTGTCAATGCTCGTTTTCTGAAACCGTTTGACGAAAAACTGATCGATGACCTACTGGTTTCCCACAGGTATATCATCACGATCGAAGAAAATGTGATCAGCGGCGGATATGGAGCAGAAGTACTCAGACATGTCAATAATGTGGGAGCGGATGTCAAGGTGATCCCGATCGCGATCCCGAACATGTATGTGGAACAGGGAGACGTGAGTCTTCAGAAACGGGAATGCAGGATCGATGCTGATTCCATCATGGAAAGACTGGAGAAAGAACTGGTTTGAAAAAGAGACTGGATATACTTTTGACGGAACTGAATCCGGAAATGACAAGATCAAAAGCCCAGGCTGTCATCATGAGCGGGGCTGTTTATGTAGATGGACAGAAAGAACTGAAAGCAGGATCCATGTTTGCCGAGGATGCCGATATAGAGATCCGGGGAGAAACGCTGAAATACGTCAGTCGTGGAGGATTGAAACTGGAAAAAGCGATGGCGTGCTTTCCGGTCGATCTGAAAGACCGTGTCTGCATGGATATCGGATCTTCCACAGGCGGCTTTACTGACTGCATGCTGCAGAATGGCGCTGCGAAAGTCTATTCTGTTGATGTGGGAAAAGGACTGCTTCATTATAAGCTTCGAAATGATCCCCGCGTGGTGGTCATGGAAAAGACCAACGTACGCTATCTGAAGGCAGAGGATGTTCCGGAAAAGATCGGATTTGCCAGCGTGGATGTTTCCTTTATTTCCCTGACCCTCGTGATCCCGGCGGCCCTTTCCGTGCTGGACGAGCGCAAAGAAATGGTGATGCTGATCAAGCCCCAGTTCGAAGCCGGCAGGGAAAAGGTCGGAAAAAAAGGAGTTGTCAAAGATCCGGCTGTTCATGAAGAAGTGATCCGCAAGATCTGGGATTATGTGCTGTCCCAGGGCCTGTATCCTGCAGGACTTGATTTTTCTCCGGTGAAGGGACCGGAAGGGAATATCGAGTATCTGATGTATGTCACGGCAGGATCCGGAACAGCCGATCCGGAATGTATAAAACAGGTTGTAAAGAACGCACATGAGAGCCTTGATTGAAATAAAGGACTGAACCATCAAATGAAACACTTTGTATTGATCACAAATACGGCAAAAGATCCTGACGGTGCGGTAACCGACCGGGTAAGAGCCATGATAGAACAAAACGGCGGCAATTGTACTGCCTGTTTGTTTAAAGGAAAAAACAGTTCCGGACAATATGATAAGATCGATCCGGCAGTGATCCCATCCGATACCGATCTGATCATTTCCCTGGGAGGCGACGGATCCTTCCTTCATACAGCAAAGGATCTGATCGATCTGAAGATCCCCGTAGCGGGCATTAATATCGGTACCCTGGGATATCTGACAGAAATTGAGCTGGACAGCTTCGGCGATGCTTTTCAGCATATTATTACCGGAGAATATCATATCGAGGAACGAATGCTGATCGAAGGAATAATCAGACGAAAGGGACATATTGTCGTCAAAGATATCGCTGTTAATGATATAGTTCTGAACCGGATCGGTACGATGAAGATCATCAATTATGATGTTCTTGTCAACGACCGGTTCCTGAACTCCTATTCAGCAGACGGATATATCATCTGTACTCCCACCGGATCGACTGGTTATAACCTTTCCGCAGGCGGCCCTGTGGCAGATCCTGTTTCGGAAGTTCTTATCACGACCCCGATCTGCGAACATTCCCTGAATTCCAGAAGCGTGGTATTTTCCGCGGATGCCAGGATCGATGTGATCGTAAAGAACAAAGACGATGAAGACAGGCAGGTCAAAGCGATCTCCTTTGACGGCGACAATGATATCGTCCTGGAACACGGAGATATCGTAAGCGTCACAAAATCGAATAAAAAGCTGCTGTTCCTGCGGCTGGATAAAATGAGTTTTGTAGAACACCTTGGAAGAAAAATGAGATAACGGAGGATAAATATATGAAGAAACCGGTTGTGCTGATGATCCTGGACGGTTACGGTCTCGGGATCGATTATGAGGGAAATGCGATCACACAGGCAAAAAGACCCGTGATGGAACGGTTGATGAAGGAGTATCCTTTTGTAGAAGGCCAGGCATCCGGGCTTGCAGTCGGGCTTCCTGATGGACAGATGGGCAATTCCGAGGTCGGACATCTGAATATGGGTGCAGGAAGAGTCGTTTACCAGGATCTTACCAGGATCACAAAATCCATTGAAGACGGTGACTTTTTTGAAAAACCGGAGTTATTGGGTGCTATCGATAACTGCCTTTCCAACAACACGGATCTTCATATCTACGGGCTGATGTCCGACGGCGGTGTCCACAGCGACATCCGTCATCTGTTTGCGCTTCTGAAACTGTGCAGGCAGAAAGGGCTTGACAGGGTTTATGTGCATGCGTTCATGGATGGAAGAGATACGTCTCCAACATCCGGGATCGGCTATATCCGGGATCTTGTCGAAGTGATGAAAGAGCAGACCGGTCAGATCGCTACCATCACCGGAAGATATTATGCCATGGATCGTGACAACCGCTGGGAGAGAGTTTCCAGGGCTTATGCCGCACTGACGAAAGGCGAAGGGATCCTGGAGAAAGATCCTGTGGAAGCAATGCAGCATTCCTATGACAGAGGCGTGAATGACGAATTTATCGAACCGACGGTGATCACAGACGCAAATGGGTGTCCGAAAGCCGTGATCAAGAACGGCGATTCCGTGATCTTCTTTAATTTCAGACCGGACCGTGCCAGAGAGATCACCAGGACTTTCTGCATGGAAGACTTTGACGGTTTTGAACGGGGGGAGAGGATATGCACGGATTATGTATGCTTCACGGAATATGACAGTACGATTCCCAATAAATCCATTGTGTTCAAAGAAGAAGAGATCTGCAATACTCTGGGTGAATACCTGGCTAAACAAGGACTCAGACAGGCCAGGATCGCGGAGACTGAAAAATATGCACATGTTACGTTCTTCTTTAACGGAGGCGTAGAAACTCCCAACGAAGGAGAAGACCGGTTTCTGATCCCGTCGCCGAAGGTGGCTACCTATGACCTGCAGCCGGAAATGAGCGCACCTGCCGTCTGCGACACTCTGGTGGAAAAGATCGGTTCTGGGAAGTACGATGTGATCATTATAAATTTTGCCAATCCGGACATGGTGGGACATACCGGCGTCAAGGAGGCAGTGATCAAAGCCATCGAAACCGTAGATGAAATGGTGGGACGTGCGGTGGAAGCCATAAAAAAAGCGGATGGTGTGATCTTCCTGTGTGCTGATCACGGAAATGCGGAAGAACTGATCGACTATAAGACAGGAGAACCATGGACAGCTCATACCACAAATCCGGTTCCGTTTATCCTGATCAACGGTCCGGAAGGAGTCGGACTGATGGAGGGCGGACGCTTATGCGATATCGCGCCGACTCTGCTGGAACTGTTAGGACTTGCCAAGCCGCAGGAGATGACGGGACACAGTCTTCTTAAGAAGCTCGATGAGTAGGTGGAAGAACAGCCCCAAAAGGACAGCAGCCAGCATCAGGAATAAGATCTGAAGATTTCCGGACAACGGTTTCAGAAATGAGAATTCAGAAAAGATATGCCTGCTGTTCTGATAGAGAAGATCCGAGATCAGAAGGATTTCAAGGGATGCCTGACCACATTTCCCAAACAGCAGGTAAAGAAACTTCAGTGGTTTTTCCAAAACTCTGAGGATGGCACATAATAAAAGCAGCATGGACGGAGTGATCAGGATAAATGGATACCACCATAATCCGAGGTCAAACAGATAACTCCTGAAATAACAATAGCATAAGAGCAGAATAACTGTCCCCGTGACAAAAAAGCCAGCCGTGATCAGCCAGTGTTTTTTCTTCATGGTGACTTCTTTCATAACTGCGGCTGTATACATACCGTTAATATAAATGGGAAGTCTTGAATAACCTGCCAGTTCAAATCTGTATACGAAAGACAGGGAAATCAGAAAAGAGATACCGAGAAGAAGCAGAAACATGCCCGTTTTACTGCGGCTGTTTTTAAGAATGGAATGAAGGGTCGGGGAAAGCAGATAAAACAGCACGATAACGTAGACAAACCAGTTCCCCTGTCCCGCCATGTCGAGCCAGAAACCGGTGAATGTGGAAAACCCAAGGATTTCCAGAAATGTATAAGGAGGATCACAGACAAGCACGCCTGCTGCGATCCGGATCAGCAAATACCCCCACCAGATGGGAAGGATCTTTCGGAACCTGTTCCCGGCAAACTGGGAAATGCTGTTGTTTTCCAGGGAGGACCAGATCCCCATGCCGCTCAGGAACATAAAGATATCGACTCCGCAGTAGCCAAACTGCTTAAAAAAAGCCAGGGAGATACGCAGCGGATAAAACGCCACGAAATCAAACTGAAACGCAGAGTGGTACCATACGATCAGGAGAATCGCGATGCCCATCAGAACGGAACGGTAACGGGATAATAATGCATAGGGAGATTGATTTGTTTTCATATTAAAATTATATCTGCTTTACCTGGTATTGCAATCGAAATAATTATAAAAAAACTGTTTCAGAAACATATTTGTGCTTGCCAAGAAAAAAGGATTGTGTTAACATACTAGCTGTTGATTTATGTTTAGGAGGGAATCGTTTTGTACACTGTATTGACAATCATTATCTCTATCATAAGTGTTATACTGATCGTTGCCATCATTCTTCAGCAGGGCAAGAGCGCAGGTCTTTCCAGCTCCCTTGCAGGATCTTCCGAAACTTACTGGGCCAAGAACAAGTCCAGATCTAAGGAAGGAAAGCTGGAGAGGATCACCACGATTGCGGGAATTGTATTTTTTGTTTTGGCAATCCTCCTGAATATCGGAGCACTTGTTAAATAAAAAATCAGCTTAAGCACTCTCGCAGGAGAGTGCTTTTTTATTGTTGACAGATGCTTTGGAAACTGTCAGGCTGCCGGATATGGGAAAAGAGTTATTCAAACTGATCGCGAATAATAAAAAAGCCTATCATGATTATTTTGTGGAGGAAACATTTGAAGCCGGGATCGAGCTCGTCGGGACGGAAGTGAAGTCTCTGAGGATGGGCAAGTGCAGCATCAAGGAATCTTTCATCCGCATACGAAACGGCGAAGCGCTTGTTTACGGTATGAATATCTCTCCCTATGAGAAAGGCAACATTTTTAACCGGGATCCGTTAAGAGTCAGGAAACTGCTTCTGCATAAAGCTGAGATCCGGCGGATGAACCAGAAGATCATGGAACAGGGGATGACCCTGATCCCTCTGCAGGTTTATTTCAAGGGGAGTTTGTGCAAAGTGGAACTGGGTCTTTGCCGCGGCAAGAAACTCTATGATAAGCGGCAGGATATCGCCAAAAAAGATCAGAGACGAGAAGCGGAGAGAGATTACAAAGTCCGTAATCTGCGTGCCTGATCGATCCGGGGATGTACAGGTTTCGACGGGGTTTTCGAGGCAGGATAAGCCACTGGTAGCGGGTCACTACCTTAAAAGATCCAATTAAATCTAAACGCTAAAGATAATAAATTAGCTTTTGCTGCTTAATTAAGCGGCTCGTCGGCGGAGGGAGTCCCGCTGCCTTCCAGTCCGGCGTCATCCTTGCGGGGAACCCTGCAGTCTAAGCTTTGCAGCTGCAGGAGTATCATGAAGCTACCTTGCATGGAAGTCTGTCATTGGGGATCTGTGCCGGGGAAACAAAATTTCAATGACTGTAGTGGAAGAAAGTCCTGAGGACAGAATTTCGGACAGGGGTTCGATTCCCCTCATCTCCA
>JAFRKZ010000162.1 GCA_017431485.1 Parasporobacterium sp.
ACCATCGACAGCTGGCTCATCTATTCCCTGTGTGAAGGCCATCCCCATAAATGCGACTATTCCAATGCCAGCCGCACCATGCTGTTCAATATCCGAGACCTTTGTTGGGATCCGGATCTGTGCGCGCTGTTCGGAGTTCCGGCAGACTGTCTGCCGGAGGTCTGCATGTCGGACAGCTGCTTCGGTTATACGGATCTGGGAGGTTTTCTGGATCATTCCATCCCGCTTCACGGAGTGCTGGGGGACAGCCATGGAGCACTGCTCGGGCATGGAGGCAAAGGGATCGGCAGAATGAAAGCCACCTATGGCACCGGCTCCAGTGTGATGATGAATATCGGAGAAAAGCCTGTATTCAGCAAAAACGGTCTGGTGACCAGCCTGGCATGGGGGCTTGACGGTCAGGTCTCCTATGTATTGGAGGGAAACCTGAATTATACAGGCGCGGTTATTTCCTGGCTGAAAAATGAGGTGCAGATGATCGATCATGATGCACAGACCCAGGAACTGGCCGAGCAGGCGGATCCCAATGACAAGGCCTATTTTGTACCGGCATTTTCCGGGCTCGGAGCACCATACTGGGACAGTGATGCCACAGGCATGCTGACCGGAGTTACCCGCACGACCGGGAAGAAGGAGATCGTGAAAGCCTGCCTGGAGAGTATTGCTTATCAGATCACCGATCTGGTCCTGCTAATGGAGCAGGAGTCGGGGATCGAAGTTCCGGATATCCGGGTGGACGGCGGGCCGACAGCCAATGCATACCTGATGCAGTTTCAGGCGGATATGGCAGATTCCCGCGTTTGTATTCCGCAGATCCAGGAACTTTCCGGTATGGGAGCAGCGATTGCGGCAGGATGTGCAGTGGGCTTGTATGACTATGAGCGTGTCGTAGCAGGTCTATCCTATCATTACTATGATCCGAAGATGGATGCAGGTCTTCGGAAAGAGCGGTATCAGGGCTGGAAAGAAGCAGTTAACCGTGTGTTGACAAAAGGAAAGGGAATACTATGAAAAGAGCAGATCTTCTGAAACGGTTTGGATTCACGGTGCCATCGGAAAACAGGATCCGCATGATCGTCGATACAGATGCAGCCAATGAAGCGGATGACCAGTTTGCCATTATGCATCATCTGCTGACTCCGACATTTGACATCAGGGGGATCGCAGCCGCTCATTTTGAAGGGAAAACAGGCAACGCCGGGGGGTCCATGGAGAAAAGCTATGAAGAGATCCAAAAAGTGCTTCGGCTTGCACAGATCGATGATGTCCCGATATACCGAGGATGTACTCACCCGCTGACGTCTGTTCAGGATGCTCCTGACAGTGAAGCGGTGACCTTTATCATTGAGGAGGCGAAGAAAGAGGACGAGCGTCCATTATACATTGCTGTGCAGGGAGCCGCGACCAATGTGGCAGCCGCGCTTAATAAAGCCCCGGAGATAGGGGAACGGATGACAGTACTCTGGAACGGCGGAGGCAATTATCCGGACGGCGGATGGGAGTTTAACCTGCTGCAGGATATCGACGCCTGCCGCGCTCTGCTTAAGAGCAAAGCCTGCGTATGGCAGTCCAACATCGATGTCTATTCCCGCTATGAGATCTCTATGGCAGAGCTGGCGAGCAGGATCCGTCCCTGTGGAAAGATCGGTGCCTATCTGTTTGAACAGCTTCTGGAGGAAAATGAGATCGAATACAATATCCCCCTGCCGGAATTCCGAAGAGGTGAAAACTGGTCGCTTGGAGATAATACAACGATCGCCATGCTGATGGAGAACCAGGCGACAGGACACTGGTATATGCGCAAAGCGCCGAGGATCAATGATGACATGACATACAGCGAAGATCCGGAAGGCAAGGAGATCAGGGTTTTCACAGACCTGGACTACAGGATGTCCCTGGAAGATCTCTATGCCAAGATGGCTTTGGCATATGGATCATTTGCATAAAAAAAACGGGAGCCCGGAATTTCACGGACTCCCGTTTTTTATTTCAGCTTTTTATGCTTTTAGGATCATTTACTCGGCTTTTTCAAAAATGATATAGGCAGACATTGCTTCTCCGCCGGAGGAGGATCCATCAGAAGCTCCCTCTCCGTCTGCGGGTGCATCCGGAGCATCAGCAGCTTCCGCATCGGTGTTTTCCTGTGCCTGAGACATGGCTGCCAGCATTTCCAGTGTTTCCGTAAAATCCGGGATTTCACCGGTCATCGCCCCGTCTTCATGAAGGGTCAGCCGCATTCCGCTCGCACCTGGATAAATGTTCGTAAGGATCTCTTCATCGCCGTTAAATTCCACAAATAAAGTTCCGTCGTCATTCAATGTGGCAGTGAATTCCTTTTCGATGGTATTGGTCAGCTCGGAATTGTTATTAAGATCATAGTCCATTTCCGTAAATGCTGCGGTGCCGTCTTCGATCCGGAAACAGAATTCCATTGCCATGCCGATCTTGATCGGAAGAGGGATGCCAAATGCGCAATAGGTGACCGCATTCCAGGTGCCGTTGAAGTCACTCAGTTCCGGGTTCTGTACGGCCGGTGCCAGAGAAACGCTGGCTGCCGAAGGAGCCTCTTTCCCAAAGACCAGGGCTGCTCCGTTTATATCTATCTTGATTGTTCCGTCGACCAGTTCCATCTGTGCAGGCTCTTCATTCACGATCAGGGTGCTGCCTTCCCAGGTACATTCTTTTTCCTGGTCGTTCATAGAAAGAACTGCAGTTCCGTCTTCATTCAGGGTCAGGGTAAAGCTCATCCCCATAGAAGCCATAGTAGAGCCATCGACTGCTGTGCCATCCATTTCCATGCTTTGTGCATACCAGGTACCGGCCAGATCTGCCTCCGCGGCCATCACAGGGACAGAGATCAGCGAAGCGATCATCAAAGCTGCCAATAACAG
>JAFRKZ010000019.1 GCA_017431485.1 Parasporobacterium sp.
ACAGGGCCGTTCCTTTCGTAGGCCAGATCCAGTACGCCTTCGATCTCCGTGGCGTCTCCGATATCGAAGATCGTCATGTTCGGTACCGTACGCAGCACGCCCACATCATTGATCGACTGATGGGAAACGCCGCCGGGCGTCGTGATACCGGGAACAAATCCCACAAAGACCACCGGGAGATTGGGATACGCCACGCTCATTTCCAGCTGGTCCAGGATCCGACGGTACAGAAAAACAGAAAATGTATGGATAAAGGGACGGTACCCTTCTCTGGCAAGGCCGGCTGCCCAGGAGCACATATTCTGCTCTGCGATCCCCATGGTGAAATACCGGTCCGGATAGGTGCTGCGGAATTTTTTCACTTCACAGGAAGATCCCAGATCGGCGGAAAGGACCACGACTTCCGGATGTTTCGCCGCAAATTCGATCATACAGCGCTCATGGGTGTTGACTTCGATCTTCATTTTCCTTCACCTCCCATCTCTTTATAGATCTTCTCATATACCGGACGCTCTTCTGCAGAGATCCGTACAAAATGAAGCAGCGGATATTTTTCTTTCAGAGGCGGGACTCCGGTATAGCCGTGTGTCCGGCAGATAACGACCAGGGGCTTTTTCGCATGACCGGTGCGGCATGCCTTTACCAGGCTGTCGATGTCATGTCCATCGCAGGTCACACATTTTGCGCCGAAGGAGCAAAACCTTTCTTCCAGAGGCTCTATGATCATCTGGTCCTCGATAGCCCCTTCCACCTGCTGTCCGTTGGCGTCCACGATGATGACAAAATTATCCAGCTGATAGTAAGATGCTGTCTGGATGCATTCCCAGGTCTGCCCTTCCTGCAGTTCCCCATCTCCCAGAAGGCAGTATACAAGGCCTGTATCGCCTTTCATTTTTCTGGCATGAGCCGTCCCGGCCGCAATAGATATGGTCTGCCCCAGGGATCCCGCCGTATTTTCAAACCCCGGAGAATGCTCTGCGCCGATCATTTCCATGTTCCAGCCATCCACATTGAATTTGTCCAGTGCCGAAGGGCTGATCCTTCCGGTCGCTGCCAGCGCGCAGTAGATCACAGATGCATAATGGCAGCAGGATACAAAGAACCGGTCTTTTTCCGGAGCAGGCGCTCCGTTGTATAAAGATCCATGCTGGTAGTCCATATTGTCGGGGCCCGGCACTCCGGGGAAAGGAATGGCATCCCATGCACCTGCAGAAGGTCCCAGGTTCATGATCTTCGTGTATAAAGATGCAATGATCTCCGCTGAAGAACATGCCTGGGCCAGATAGCACCCTCCTGTCTTCAGTGCGATCCCCAGGATCTGCCGGCGGATGGAATCCGCGATTCTCTGTGTTTCGGCTTTTGTATAACGTGTCTTTGTCTTACGCACAAGATCAGTCATATCCTGCCTCCTTGTCTGCCTTTCGGCAATGCTTTGAATGATTGTTCTGCGGTTTATTATACTACCGGGAATATACCTGTTCAATCAGGTCCTGTCCCGGGATCACACTTCCTTTTTCCGGAGTATTGTCCGGTTGAGCAGACCGACCTTGTCCGCCTGATGGATCATTTCGATCTGCAGCATCATCTGGTTGGATGCTGTTGCAAAGATCCCAAAGATGATATCAAAAACCATAGCCGGGATCAGAACATCATCCGGAATCCCAAGCATATTGAACACCACAATATAGACCAGAAGGCTGACCCCGGGAACCGGCGGAGCCGCTTCCATCAGTACTGCAACCAGAAGTACCGCCATCACATACCACAGCCAGGTGACCCGGATCCGGTACAGAGCCGCCGCCTGAACGGTAAAGACCAACGCTCCCAGAATGCTGGCCGGCATATAAAGAACCAGACCGTGGGACAGGCTGACTTCGGTAAAATCCCGGTTCATTCCCATTTTTCTGACACAGGAGATCTCTGTCTGGCCGTAGGAAGCATTCAGAGAACCGTTTTTTAATGCAGTCAGAAAAGGTTTTCCCATTTTCGTCAACAGGACTTTGACGGAAACATGCTTACTGAAAGAGGTATATAATACTGCTGCCGCCAGTACCACGGCCAGCAGAGCCAGGGCTAAAGCCAGCGGTTTCCACAGCCCCACCAGAAGACCGATCTGTCCGGTCCCGATCCGCAGAGCCAGCAGGATACAGGTAAAGACAGGAACCAGCCAGCTGCTCCAGTCAGCTGCCAGCATTCCCACAGAGTTGAGTTGTTTGAAGAGTTTGACCAGGTTCGGCACCTGGTCTCTGATAAGATTCAGCATTCCGCCGAGGATAAAGGCGATCAGGATCAGCTGCGGCGTATCCGCATCTACAAAGGGCGTGAGCAGATCCCAGGGAACAACCTGGAAGATTTCTTCCATCACCTCACTCACCGTATCCAGATCCATGACCTGCGGAGCAACTGCCACACGGAAGATCAAAGAGCCCATGGTAACTGTAAATGCTGCGATCCCGGCCGTGATCAGGAAATACCTGGCAATGACCCACCGACCGCTGGTACCTTTTCCGGAAAGCCTTCCCATTCCCAGAACAGTGGTCACGACCATCAGGAAAATAACAGGGCCCGAGATCAGGTTCAGGATACGATTCCACAGATCATAGACCGGCGTGAAAATACCGTTCAGATACAGATATCCTTCTTCCGTCGGCAGTAAAAGCCTGAGAAGCGCGCCTGCCGCGACAGCGATCACAATGGCGATCACAACGCGAAGTACCGGATTCATTCTCTGGGAAGGCAGGGTAAGACGCAGGATATTGCGGTTCTGCGTATAATAGTACTGCGGGATGATCCCCAGGGAACTGAGCATGGATTCGCTCCAGTCCTCCAATTCAGTTTCCTGCGTATTAAGAGGGTTATAGATCTCCCCTTCCAGTTCGATCTGAAGGTTCGGGCTGTTGATCCGATGGTAAAACAATACCCGGAACTTCTTTCCTTCCCCGAAGCGGTCTCGATATCTTAACAGCAGTTCTTCCAATGACAGCCGGATCCGGATCCGATTCTGCCGCTCAACATTATTAGCTTCCAGCAGCTTCATCAGATATTCCGAACATTCATCAATACCAGTCCCGCTCAGAGGAAACGTCCGCTGTTCATTTCTGGATCTCATGATTCTTCTCCTATGTTATCCCGGAAAGTCCGGCCTTATTCTATCGGTAGATATAGAAGGTCTGGGGATAGATCTGCCTGCCGTAATCCGTGTCAGAACCGAACAGCCAGGCATAATAGTCATTTTTGATGATCAGGTCGGAAAGGTTCAGGCGGTTCTGGACGATCCTGTCGATCCGGTGGAAATACACCCGGTCATCATCTTCCGGATCATTGGGATAATACATATCGTCCGCACAGCTGTATTTTCCTTTTTCCGTAACCCAGGATCCGTTCTGCCAGAATACGATCGCCTCTGCATCCGAGAACACATCCCTTCCGGCAAGAAGTCTGGAATCGTATTCGAAGCCAAACAGATTGGAAAGAGTTGGTACGATATCCAGGCTGAAAACCGGCGCCGTGATCGTACATGCCATGTCGCGGTCTTCATGTTCCAGACTTCCGCACCAGATCAGCAGCTCGCTCTCGTCCTGCTCCCAGTCCTGATAATGGTCATGTCCCAGCAGTTCCGGCAGGTAATCGATCTCATTTTCCCACGCCTCGGACTCCAGGAGCCCGTACGGAAAATGGTCCGGGCAGATCACGATCACCGTGTCATCGGCAATTCCCGCCTCCTCCAGTGTATCGATCACATATTCCATCGCCTGGTCCAATTCCACATTGTGCGCGAAATAATACTTCAGTTTATCCGAATAACTGTCCCCCACCGCTTCTTCCACCAGGTCCAGATTATAGACTGCATAATAATCATCCCCCACATACGGTGCATGCCCGGAAAAAGACATATAATAGACGCTAAATGGAGTTTTCTCCAGATACAGGGGCAGCGTGGACTCAAACAGAGTAATATCACTGTAAATAAAGCTGTTTCCAATCAGTTCCTCCAGTCCGTCACCGTCGGCGATCCAGTCCTGGTAGCCAAGATTCGGATGGGTATACATTCTTTCATAGTAATTGCAGTCCCCATTGTGAAATGCTGCATTATAATAATTCAGCCTCTGCAGCTGGTTGCCGGGGGTAAAGTAGTTGTTATGATGCTCTGTTTCCACCACAGTCTCCATTCCATCCAGCGGTGCAAGCCCCAAAAGGAATGAGACTTCTCCGGTGCTCGTGGAACCGCCCCAGAAAGGCTGGTAAAAATCGGTAAAATTGATCCCGTTGTATTTCATCCGATAAAGGGTCGGCGTCATGACCGGATCGATGATCCCGGTGTCAAAGGCTTCCGCACAGACCAGGATCAGATTCTTCCCTTCAAACAAACCCGTGTACTGATTCTTATTCGTGCCGTTCAGATCTGAAACATATTCCGTGATCCGGTCGATATTGGGATTGCCGGTATCTGCAACGGCATCAAAATCGATGTCCATAACGTTCAATCCCGTCTCCGTCTTTTTCTCTGTTTGTCCGGAAAGAGCGGCCTCGGTTTCGTCTGCTGCAGCAGTCATCTGCACTTCGGCGGCTGCATCTGCCGCATCCATATCAGCTGCTGCTTTCGCACCCTCTTCCTCGGCAGGTACTTCTTCCTCCTTTTCCAACGTTTTTCTGGCGGGACTGCCGAAAAGCTTATACTGGACATCCAGCCTGGTCGCCGTAAATACGCCGAAATGTTTGACCGCAGAATCATAGGTATAATTGGTCCGGTAGCTGGCCTTTAAAGAAGTAACATTACAAAGGACCACACAGAAAGCAAAGACAAGAAGACAAATATCCAGAAGTTTTCCTCTGTGGATCTTCTTCAGATACGGGAACACGAAGATCTTTTTTGCAAAGGCCCAGTAAAGTACAGCTGGAAGAAACAGGACCAGGATCCGCAGCAGGGAACCGATCACGGCAGAAAACACGCTGGAGCTGAACTCTGCAGCAGCATTCCCCGCACCGGCAGCCACATTACCTAACGGCAGGTATACATGAAAAGAGTTCTGGATCACGACATTGAACGCATGCCACAGGGAAAGAAGCGATGCAATAACGCCGATCGCATACCTGGCAACGGTCTTATTGAACAACAAAGCGACAAAGGTCAGCAGCACGCCTGAAGTGATGTCAAAACATGCCGCTATGATAAATCCGCTGAACTTTACTGATGCAAAGATACGGGTAAACAATCCCAGATAAAGCATCAGAAGAGGCAGAAAAAGAAAGATCGCATACTTTCCCGGCGAGCTTTTTTTCCTTCGTCTGCTCTGTTTTGTTCTTGCATTTACCTGTTTCAAAAATCTTACTCCTGCCTTGCCGGCTCTTTCACAATACCATTCTCCGCTTCCAGAAGACAATAGCTTCCGCCGGCAGCGCTTCCCGGATTGATGAGAGTGACCCCTTCCCTGATCAGAAAGGTTTTCCGGTGGGTATGGCCGAAAAGGGCTGCCTTGCAGTTTCTCTTCTTTGCTTCATCCACCAGTCCCCAGAGACCGTATTTCACATTCTGCTCATGCCCATGCGTGATCAGGAAACGGACTCCGCCGAATTCCCGCACGATCGTTTCCGGTTCCAGGCTGGCGCGGTCACAGTTGCCCCTGACGCGGCATACGATCCGTTCCTCTTCTCTTATCCCGCAGGCCAGAAGCGCATTGTCAAGATCCCATTCCCCGTCTCCAAGGAAAATGACCGCCCCGGCATCCGGATGGCTGAGTATGATATCGGTCAGGTTTTCGTCATGTCCGTGAGAATCAGACAGCACCAGCAGTTTCATGGCAGTTCCTTTCTGTATATATCAGAATATTATATCACATCCTTTCCGTTCGGACAGTGATTTTTTCAGACCAGCTATTGTGCGTAAAGCACATTCGCTTTTCTGTCTGCTTCGGTGTATAATGGCTGAAAATCCAAATGATTTCGGAAGGAGTGATATCATGAATACAGGAAAGCGAATACTTGCAGCGATCCTTGCCGGAGCAGTCCTTTTCTCAGGCGCGATGCCGGCAGCGGCGGCTGATTCGGTTCCGGAAGATCTGCAGACAGAATGGGATCTGACAAAGATCTATGCCGATGAGCAGGAATGGCAGGAGGATTACGGCAAAGTCATGGACATGCTCTCCCAGTATGACAGCTACCGGGGCACACTGAATACAGCGGAGAATATCTATGATTATTTTCAGTTCGGATACCTCACGGAACTGACTTCTCTTCAGAGCAAGCTGATGATGTATGCTAATCTGGGATATTATCTGGACCCGACGGATCCCATCTTTACTTCCATGCTCGCACAGCTGGACGCCATGAACGTTACGGAAATGCAGCTCAGTGCATTTGCCGATCCTGAGATCTATGGTCTTTCTTTGGAAGAAAGAAAAGAAATCTTCTCCGATCCGCTGTTTGAAGGATATGACTACTGGCTGAGAAGCTACACCGATCCCGATGCAGAGCCTCTGGGCGAAGAAGCCAGCCAGGTAGCCGCCGTCATGTCCATGGGATACGGGTATCCGGAAATGGTCTTTGAGGTCCTGAACAGCGTGGAACTGCCGGACCCGGTGATCACTATGCCGGACGGAAGCGAGGAAACCCTTACAGATGAACTGTATTATGAGATCATCTATTCCCCTGATTATGATGAAGAATTCAAGGCAGAAGCCAACCAGATCATCCTGACCCGGGTCAAGGGATTTGCCAATACGTTCGCTACCCTGCTGGAGGCGAACGCCTCCCAGGCATATGCCAATGCTCTTCTCAACAATTACGAGACCACCAGAGAGTCTGCAATGGACATGTACGATGTAGACCCGGCGGTCTATGATATGCTGGTAGAAGCTGCCCACGACGGTGCGCCTGATTATCACCGGTATCTGAACACTCATGCCCGGGGCCTCGGCCTGGAGGAACAATTTCCTTACCATATGGGAACCTATGTCTCTGACTTCGACCCCGGCCTCGTTTCCTATGAGGATGCAGTCGCTGAAGTGGTGGACGCGCTGAGCATCCTGGGAGAGGAATATATCGATACCTTTACAGAGATCATCACCAGCGGACAGGTCGATGTTTATCCTACGGATACCAAGACGACCGGGGCATTTGAGACCATGATCAGCAACGACTACCTTCCCTGGGTACTGTTCAACTACACGGGATATCCCGATGATGTCAGCACCATCGCCCATGAAATGGGGCATGCAGTCTATGATACCTTCTCAACCCGCTCTCAGCCAGCTCTATATTCTTCTCCGACGGTCTTCACCCAGGAGATCGCATCGACCACCAATGAGATCCTTTACTACACCTACAAGATGAACAATGCCGCCGATGAGGATGAACGGCTGTTCTATCTGGAAAACCTTCTGTCCATGTTCAGCGGCACCTTTTTCATCCAGATGTGGTATGCGGAATTCGAGGATTATCTGTACCAGATCGTGGAATCCGGCTATTCCCTGGATGCCGAAGATCTCGGCGACAAATGGATGGAATTGACAGAACTGTACCGTTCCGACGCCATCAGGAGTTATCCGGATTCCCGCTATCAGTGGGCTGATATCCCTCATTTCTATTATGTGTATTACGTATATCAGTATGCAAGCGCTGTATGTTATGCAGCTTCCATTGCGGAGCGTATCCTGAGCCAGGAAGAAGGAGCGGTCGATGACTATCTGACTTTCCTGAAACTCGGCGGCAGCGCTTCCCCGGAGGACCTGCTCAGCACAGCAGGGATCGACCCGATGGATGAAACGACCTACCAGGAAGCCCTGGACTATTTCGGCGGTCTGGTGGATACCTATGAAGAACTGGTGGATGCAAAACTGGCAGAATAATACCGTACTGCCTGCAGCAGCCGCAAGTCTGTCTTGATTCACCCATTCACCTTGCGGTATAATCGGCAAATAAATCCAAAAGGCGGTTATGCTATGATTTCTACAAGAGGACGATATGCGATCCGGGTCATGATCGATCTGGCAGAACACGAAGACGGCGGTTATGTTCCGCTGAAAGATATTGCAGCACGGCAGGATCTGTCGAAAAAATATCTGGAGATCATTGTAAAAGATATGGTTTCCGGAGGGCTGTTGGTCGGCGTCAGCGGAAAAGGCGGAGGCTATAAACTGTGCCGAAAGCCCGAAGAGTATTCCGTCGGAGAGATCCTGGAACTTATGGAAGGTTCCCTGTCTACAGTTGCCTGCCTGGCAGACGATGCAGTTCCCTGCCCGAGAGCCGCGGATTGTAAGACACTGCCCCTCTGGTCGGAATATGACCGGCTCACTCATGACTTCTTCTATGGCAAACATCTTAGCGATCTGATCGAAAAACACTGAAAACAAGAGCGGTCTGCACCGGCATTTCAGTACCTGCCATACAGATAGGAAATTATGATCACAATAGGAATCGATACCGGCGGCACCTGCACAGATGCCGCCATATACAATACAGAAACCCGTAAGATCCTGGCGTCCGGCAAAACGCTGACTACCAGGCCTGATCTGGAGACCGGGATCGCAAGAGTCCTTGACTCCCTCCCGGAAGAACTGATAAGGCAGGCACAGAGCCTGTCTCTTTCTACGACACTGGCGACCAACGCCTGCGTGGAAAACAAGGGATGCCGTGCCAAACTGCTGATCATCGGCACTGCTCCGGAGATCATCGGCCGGTTGAAAGAAGTCCTGTCCGATTACGGGATCCGGGAAATGGATCAGTTGATCGTTCTGGACGCCAAAGCGGAACATATTTATTCCAAGCCCTATGATCCGGACTGGAATGATCTGGAGCGCCGGATCCCCGAATTGTTCTCGGACTGCGACGCCGTTGGGATCGTACAGACATTTCCCGATGCCAACGGCGGCCGTTTTGAACTGACTGCCCTCAGGGTCCTTCAAAAGCATCTGACGATCCCTCTGACGATCGCTTATGATATCTCCCGGGAAACGGATTTTCTGAAGATCTGTGCCAGCACCCTGCTGAACGCCAGGCTGATCCCGCTGATCGTGGAATTCATGCAGGCTGTTCATCATGTCATGGAGGATCGCGATCTTAAGATCCCGCTTCTGATCGTCCGGAGTGACGGTACTTTGATGTCGGAGGAAATGGCCCGGACCTGTCCCGTAGAGACCCTGCTTTCCGGTCCTTCTGCCAGTGTGGTCGGCGGAATGGAACTTTCAGGGGAAAAAGACGCGGTACTGCTGGATATGGGCGGTACGACCACCGATATCGCCATGATCCGGAACGGGAAGCCGATCCCTGCATCAAAAGGGATCCTGATCGGTCAGTACCGGACATCTATCCGAGGTGTGGATGCGCAGGCGGTTTCTCTGGGCGGCGATACTGCCATACGGTTCTGCGATGGCAGAATGTATCTGGATTCTGTCCGCATTATTCCGGTCTCTATCCTGGCATCCCGTTATGAAAGTGTACAGAAAGATCTCCGGGAACTTTCCCTGCGTACTTCCCCGCATACCCGCATGATCCATGAATTCTATGTTCTCCAGAGAGACATCACCGGGAAACCCGGCTACACGGAGGAAGAATACCGGATCTGCGATCACCTGAAAAGTGGCCCTGTCATCACCCTGAAGCTGACACAGAAGGCCGGTCTGGATCTGTATCATCTGGATACATCCCGTCTGGAGCAGGAAGGCGTTATCATCAAGAGCGGTCTTACCCCTACTGATATCATGGTATGGAAAAAGGATCTGGATCTATACGATGATACGGCGGTCCGTTACCTTCTGGCTTATTTCGCCATGAATCTCGGCGTGCCTGCGGAAACGATCCCGGACAACGTTTATGAAATGGTCATTCACACGCTGTATAAAAATATCGGAGCGTATCTTCTCTCCCATCAGTATCCGAAAAGCCGTGGGTATTTTGCTCCGCCCAATACCGATATGCTGCTGGATGCCTGCTATGAGCAGGCAAGGCGGCAAAAGACCTCCCCCGGACAGGAAAAGGACTGCACAGAGATTGCTTCGATGTCCCTCACCACCCCTCTTCCCCTGATCGGGATCGGAGCTCCGATCCACGTCTTTCTGCCGAAAACGGCAGAACTTCTCGAGACACGGGCAATCCTGTCAGAGTATTCCTGTGTTGCCAACGCCCTGGGAGCTGCAGCCAGCCGACGAATCGCCAGTGCGCAGGTCAGTGTGACAGCCGTCTATGACGGATTCAGTCTCACCGGTTATCGTGTGACCGAGGACTGCGAGGATCATTTCTTTGAAAGCAAAGAAGAGGCGATCGCATGCGGCAGACAGGCAGCGATCACTGCTGTCCGTAAGCGGGCTTTACTGCAGGGTCTCGGCACTGATCCGGACATTTGTGTGGAAGAAGAAGAAAACTATGTCGGTAAAAACATTCTGGTCAGGATCCTGATAAAGGCGCGTGCCGGAGATTCACACAGTTCCTGATCCGTCTGCCATCACATAAAACATTGATTATTGGAATGGATGCGCTATAATACAGACAATAAAATTATCAATGCCATTGTACTGAAAGGAGAAGGGAAATATGGATCTACTCAATATGATTACCGGTCTTCTGACCTCCAATTCTTCTGTTGACGCACTTTCTGCCAAAACAGGAACCGACAGCAGTCAGACAAAGGGAATCCTGAGCGCAGCACTTCCCATGCTGTTTGGAGCCTTGACAGATAATGCTTCTTCAGAAGCAGGCGCAAACTCTCTTTTAGGTGCTCTTTCGCAGCACACAAACACCGCCAGGATCGAAGAACAGATCAGCAATGCTGATGCGGAAGACGGCAGCAAGATCATCGCTCATATCCTCGGAAAGAAACAAAGCGAAGTAGTGAAAGCTATTTCTGCAAAAACAGGTTCCGATGAAAAGCAGGTCAGCGCTCTTCTGAGCAATGTCGCACCCGGCATGATGAGCACCATTTCTGCTGCAGCGACTGCTGCAAAAGCTCAGCAGAAGAAAGCGATCAAGGTTGGCCAGGCAGCGATCAAGGTCGATTCTGCGGCGAGAGCACAGAAAGCTGCTGTCAAGGCAGCTGAAGACGCCAAAGCTGCCAAAGATGCTGCCATTGCAAAAGCCGCAGAAGCGAAAGCCGCTGCGGAAGCAAAAGCAGCAGAAGCGAAAGCTGCAAGTGAAAAAGCCTCTGCCGGTCTGGATCTTACCGGATTGCTGGGGGGACTGCTCGGCGGCGGATCTTCCAAGGAAGAAAGTTCCGGTGGTCTCGGCAGCCTTCTGGGAGGACTGCTTGGCGGCGGTTCAGACAGCAAAGAAGATGACGCAGCAGACAATCCGCTGCTGGGAATGCTGAAAACCTTCCTGAAATAAAACCATATCGTTCAGACTAAAAAGCCTTCGGCCCATGGCCGAAGGCTTTTTCAGATGTTACTGTTTGATCAGCGCAGGTACCTGCATTCGAAGTTCCTTTATCAGGTCTTTGTAGTTTCCTGCAACACTTTCTTTGATCTTCTCCGCTCCTATGGCTGCTGCTTTATGTCCCTTTGCAATGTTGTCCATATGCAGCTGCTGTCCGTAAGGAGCCCAGCGGCTCTTCTCCAGTGCCTCGTCCGTAAAACTGATCTTCAGCTTTCCGTCCTGAACTTCCACACTGGCTTTTACATTGCACTGCGGGCAATAGACATTTCCTTCCGCATCGACACGGAGCAGGTTGCTGTGGCAGTAGCCACAGATACCTTCAGGGCCCATAAATGCAGCGTTTTTGCCGGTTTCTTTCTTGTAATTTACAGCATTGGCAACATGAACGCCCATTTCATACATGCGGTCCAGGACCTTCTGATCCAGGACAACCATCTGATAAGCCGGCAGAAAATCAAAATGTGCACTGTCCACAACGCCGTCATAAACGCCAACCAGTTCCATGGTGATCATCCGCATGATGTTCGGGATATAATCGGTCCAGTCCGTTCCTCCGATGGAGAAACATGCACCGACCTTACAGATGTCCACTCCCTGGGTGATCCTGCGGTAATCTCCACTGGCATGAAGTTTGTTTAAAAATTTGATCATGATCCCCGGTGGCATCAGATTATAAGCCGGCGCGGATACCACGATCGCATCCGCTGCCCTCATCTGCATTTCGATAAAGTGAAAATGATCCTTATCTACGCCGTGTACACAACGGAATTCATAATCTCCTTCTATTTTCTTTTTCATGCAGGTCTCGCAGCCCACACATGCCTGGATGTGGGTATCCTGCAGATTGACGAAACTCACATCCGCCTGAGGTTCTATACTTCTGACGCCTTTCATGACTTCTGCCATCATGATCTCGGTATTGCCGTTTTTACGTCCGCAGCATAATCCGAATACTTTCATATTGCCCTTTCCTTTCATCTTTCTTCCGTATTACTTCTTACAGATCAGCATCTGCGGATCACCGTTGGATCCATCTTCGTCAGATCTGTACAGCCTGTGTAAGCCATTGCCTTGCGAAGTTGTGCAGTTGCGGACAGCAGATAATCCCGCACGCCGCCATCCGGATCCTGTTTAATAGCTGTCATCAAAGGTCTTCCGATACACACACCCTTCGCTCCTAATGCCAATGCTTTGAACGCATCCATGCCGCTCTTGATCTCATCATCCGCAAACACCGGGACGGTTCCATTCACCAGTTCCAGGATCTCCGGCAGGATCATCAGCGGCGGAACAGCATCCTCGATCCGGCTGTTGTGGTGGGAAAGCACCATTCCGGAAACGCCGGCCTCCAGGCACTTCTGCGCATCCCATTTGCTCAGAACGCCCTTTGCGATCAATGGAAGCTTCGTTGAAGCACAGATCTCTTTCAGCTCGGTTGTCCTTAAGGATGTCATTTCATAGCCATCCACATTATCCGGTGACCCGTCCTCTCCAAAGGGATGGTCAATATCAATGCCGACTGCCAGAAGGCCCAGCTTTTCTGCATGTTCGATCTTACGGTAAATGATATCACGATCCGTATAGGGCTTGATGATCTCGATCAGTCTGGCGCCTGTTGCTGCCAGCCTCTCGATCTCTTCTTCGTCTGCCATACCGTACCAGAGCACTGCATTGGCATCTCTGGCCCCCTTTGCCAATGCTTCCGATGCACCCGGGAACATAAAATGATCCAGATGAGACAGCGCCGCTGTCATGATCGGCGTACTGAAATGCTCTCCGTACAGCTCAAAATCCAGTGCCGGATTGGTTGATTCGATAAATCTGGTCTCGATCAGCAGGGAATCGATGTAACTGCGGGTAATTGTATTGGAATTTGCCATAAGACTGCTCCTTTCTTGCTGTTCGTCAACTGCTGTATGAATCTGTCAATAATGCAAGCAGATCGTCTGCAACGGCATCCGCTGCCCTGAGTTTTCCGATCAGACGGTCCGGCACGTATGGCAGGATCAGTTTTCTGCTCTGAATGCCTTTCTCTGAAGCGATCGCCAGATAGATCTCTCCCGGTACACTGTCCTGGTTATCCGGATCCACATTTGCCATGGTCCCTGTAATTCCCACACCGATCTTTGCATGGTAAGCAGATCGGCAGGCCAGCGCCATTTCTTCTGCTGTTTCCAGAGAGTACACTCCATATCGGCGGATCACCTCCGGAGGGACCCCCTGCATTACCTTGGCTTCATTGCTATAGGTCACGAAAGCTCCCTTCAGGATGTTTGAAGATCCTTCCGTATCCGTAAGAAGAGAAGCTATCAACCCGGCGCTGCAGCTCTCCATAGTCGAAATGGTGATATTGTGCTCGATCAGAGTCTTTGTAATGGTCCGGTATTTCGCCCGCACGTCGGAAAGCTCCGCAAGATCAGGCTCCCGGCCGCTGCCATCCGCGGAAACAACGTCGACTGCTTTATCTCCGGCAGTTTCCAGAAGGTCCGGCCGAAGCAGTTTTGTGATGCGCAGGGCTTCTTTCCGGCGCCAGTTAGCAATCGCTTTATGATCGCCGGACAGAAGGATCTCCGGAACTTTCATGCCCTTAAAATAAGCCGGTCTTGTATACTGTGGATATTCCAAAAGGCCCTGTTCAAAAGACTCTTCCAGAGTACTTTCTTCCTTCATGCTTCCTTTCACCAGCCGCATCAGGGAATCGACAACCACCATGGCGGGCAGTTCGCCTCCGGTGAGGATATAGTCCCCGACAGACAGCAGTTCATCTGCGCTGGGATAAATGCGGGCGTCCAGTCCTTCATAATGCCCGCAGATCAGGATCAGATGGTCAAGCTGCGCCAGACGGTGGGCATCTGATTGCGTATAGGTCTTCCCGACCGGTGCAAGGATCACAGTATGGCTGTCTTCAGTACGCACCGCGTCCAGGGCATCCAGTACCGGCTGACAGCGCAGGATCATTCCGGCGCCTCCTCCATACGGGGAGTCATCCACCTGCCGGAAACTGCCGGGAGCATACTCCCTGATATCTACGATCTTCAGCTCCAGCAGTCCTGAGTCCTCCGCCCGCGCGATCAGCGGCGTCTTCCGGAAATCCCCAAACTGCTCAGGACATATCGTTAAAACAGTGATCTTCATATCTGTGCCTTTACCGGAACAGTTCCTTTACTGCCGGATACATGTTCCGGAATTTGCGGTACTGCACCTCGTATTTTGCCACCAGTTCAGGATCCGGTGAGATCCGTTCCACGACCTTTACGATACGGGAAACCGCGCTCTTTACATCCGGATATTCGCCGCAGCCCACAGCAGCCAGCATTGCACCGCCAAGAGCCGGTCCTTCTTCATTTTCCGGAACCTCCAGCTCAAGATCCATGACATTGGCAATGATCTTTCTCCACAGCGGACTCTTGGCTCCGCCGCCGCAGATCTTGGAACACTCGATGGTGATCCCCAAGCTCCGGGCAACTTCCAGAGAATCCCGCAGGCCGAAAGCCACGCCTTCCAGCACCGCCTGGGTCATCTGCGCACGGGTCGTATCCATGGACATCCCAAGGAAACAGCCGCGTACATCCGGATCATTATGAGGAGAACGCTCTCCCATCAGATAAGGCAGGAAGAACACAGGATTTTCGCCCAGTGCCCCGATGCCCGCCTGTTCCGCCTGATAATCATTCGTCGAAAGGATCTCCTCATTCCACCATTTGTTGCAGGACGCCGCGCTGAGCATACATCCCATGAGATGATAGCTGCCGTCCGCATGATCAAAAGAATGCAGCGCATTGTGATCATCCACCCGGAAGTTCGCACTGGAAATAAAGATCGTGCCGGAAGTTCCCAGAGAGATATTGCAGCTGCCTTCTCCTACAGTACCGGTGCCTACAGCAGCTGCTGCGTTATCACCGGCACCTGCAATGATCTTTACATCCTTCGAAAATCCCAGCTGCTCAGCCAGTTCCGGTTTCAGAGTTCCCACCACTTCATAGCTTTCATACAGGTCCGGCAGCTGCTCTTTCGTGATGCCGCAGATTGCCATCATTGCCTCGGACCAGCAACGATTCTTCACGTCCAGGAGAAGCATGCCGGAGGCGTCGGACAGATCTGTACAGAAAGAACCTGAAAGGCAGTATGCCAGATAATCCTTCGGAAGCATGATCTTTCGGATCCTGGCAAAATTTTCCGGCTCATTGTTTTTCATCCACAGGATCTTCGGTGCGGTAAAACCGGCAAATGCGATATTGGCTGTATAAGCGGAAAGTTTTTCCTTACCGATCACCTGGTTCAGATAATCGGTCTCTTCCCCTGTACGGCCGTCATTCCACAATATGGCAGGACGGATCACTTCGTCGTTCTCATCCAGTGCCACCAGACCGTGCATCTGCCCGCCGAAGCTGATACCCGCCACTTCTGCACGGTTACAGTCGGCAGTCAGTTCTTTCAATCCTTCGAGAGTCTTTTCATACCAGTCGCAGGGGTTCTGCTCCGACCATCCCGGATGCGGGAAATACAAAGGATATTCCTTCGAAACGATCTTGCAGATCTTTCCTGTCCCGTCCATCATCAGGAGCTTCACCGCGGAAGTTCCCAGGTCAATTCCGATATATAACATATGGTCCTCCAATCCTTTATCGCTCATAATTCAAATCACCGCAGGAGATGTATATGCACATCTCCTGCGGAGCTTCAGATCAGGATACTGATGAATGTCTTCTTATCCCCACGGATTTTCAGTCGGATACCTCATGCCTGCCGGCTGATTGTAACCGATCTCACATGGCTCCACACCGATCAGCTTCAATACTTCAAAGAGCGGTTTTGCATAATGTCCGAACATTACGGCACCGTGATGCGGGAAGTTCTTTTCGATCAGCACATGACGATAGAACCTTTCCATTTCAGGAATAGCGAAAATGCCAATGCCGCCGAAGGAACGGGTCGCTACCGGAAGGACCTCGCCCTCTGCCAGATATGCACGCAGTTTGTTGTCCGCTGTGCTCTGGATCCGGTAGAAGGTAATGTCGCCCGGCTGGATATCGCCTTCCAGCGTGCCGTTGGTCACCTCGACCGGAAGAGCCCTTGCCATGATCATCTGGTATTTCATCTCAAATGCAGACAGCTTGGTAGAGCAGGTGTTGCCGCAGTGGAATCCCATAAAGGTCTCTCCCTGGCGATAATCAAACTTGCCTTTGATATCCTCGTTGTAGATCGTATCGGTAACCGTATTGTTGATATCCAGCAGAGTGACGGTATCGCCGCTGACGCATTGACCGATATATTCACTCAGGGTCCCGTACAGATCAACTTCGCAGGAAACCGGGATTCCCCTTCCGGTCAGACGGCTGTTTACATAGCAGGGCACAAAGCCGAACTGTGTCTGGAACGCCGGCCAGCATTTTCCGGAAAGAGTTACGTATTTACGGCTTCCCCTGTGAGCTTCCACCCAATCCAGAAGGGTCAGTTCATACTGTGCCAGTTTTGTAAGCACTTCGGGCTTCTTATTGCCCGCACCGAGTTCTGCCTCCATATCGGCAACCACTTCCGGGATCCTGGGATCATTTGCATGATTGTTGTAGGATTCGAAAAGATCCAGCTCGGAGTTTTCTTCCACTTCGATGCCAAGATTGTAGAACTGCTTGATCGGTGCATTGCAGGCCAGGAAATTCAGCGGTCTCGGACCAAAGCTGATGATCTTCAGATCCTTCAGAGCGATGACAGCTCTTGCGATCCCGATGAATTCGTGGATCATATCTGCACACTGAGCAGCACTTCCCACCGGCTGTTCCGGGATATAAGCTTTGATGTTCCGGAGGGCCAGATTGTAGCTGGCATTCAGCATACCGCAGTATGCATCTCCTCTTCCCTGGATCAGGTCTTCTTCTTCTGCGGCGGCAATATACATAGCCGGTCCGTCAAAGCACTTTGCCAACATGGTCTCGGAGATCTCCGGTCCGAAATTGCCCAGGTAGACACAAAGAGCATTACAGCCTGCTGCTTTCAGATCTGCCAGCACCTGCTGCATATGGATCTCACTTTCCACGATACAGATGGGGCATTCGTAGATCCCTTCTGTTCCGTATTTTTCCGTATAAGCCTTCATCAGGTTCTGTCTTCTGCCGACGGAAAGGCTCTCCGGGAAACAGTCACGGCTGACTGCCACTACTCCAATTTTTACCTCCGGTATGTTCTGCATATTCGGTTCCTCCTCGTTAAACTCTTCCGGCTTGTCCGCCGGGTTATCATTCTCAAACTGTTTATGTTCAGCAGCAGATACGCTGCCGGTATCCTATTCCTGGTCCAGATCGATGTTCCGGCCTTTCAGCCCGTTGAAAGCACCTTCAATAGCGGCATCTTCATGAGCGATCAGCCATTTGTTGCGGGCGGTCAGGAGTTTTCCTTCTCCTTCCGTTTCCGGTGCTGTCAGAAGATCCAGATTGGTATCCCTGGGAAGTACGACCACACAGCGGAAACCATTGGCGGTGTCTGCAGAACACGGTGCATAATGCAGTGTCGTTGCATACAGTTCCACCGCTGTCCCTGCCGGTACATAAAAAGCTTCCACCAGGTTTGTGTCATAAGTGAAATCTGCTTCAATGTCCTGCTGCCTTCCCAGCAATAGGATCAGGTCATCAGCGGCAATGTCCACCTCCGATGAACGGTGATACTCCAGAGCATTCAGTTTCCGGTTGTTGCCGTTGCAGTATCCGACCTGCACAGGCAGCTGTCCGTAGATCACATTCTGCAGATATAAGGCTGCATTCCCGCTTTCCAGGCTTTCATCCGACGGAACATAGATCACCTTGTCCATAGGTCTCGCCGTGTGCTCCATCTCTTTCAGCAGTCCTGAAAAATCATACCCTTCAATGACTCTGCCGTAAGTCCGGAATGATGTGTCCGTAATCTTCTGAATCTTCATAAACTCTTCTCCTTACTATAAATAGCCTTATGCAACTTCACTCTTTTCTTTCGCCAAAAGCAATACTCCTACCGAAAGGAGCAGGCAGACGGCAATCCCCCACATGGGTACCGTATACCCGATGCTCTCAATGATCCACCCAAGCACCGGCGGGGCGATCAGCGCAGAAGCCGATACACCGAACACGACGATGGACGAAGCAGATGCTGTCCTTTCCGGAAATGCATTGCAGCACATGACAACCATCCCCGGAACAGCACTCCCCTGTAAAAGGCCTGTCAGGAAGATCAGGATATACTTAGCTGTCATGGATCCTGTCAGCAACATACATCCATAGGTTACGGCTGACAGTGTCGTTGCGATCAGATAAAACCGTCTGACTGATAAAAACCTGTATACAAACGGGGACGCCAGCCGTATGACCAGACATCCGAGGAAATAGATGACCAGCATCGTATTTCCTGCTGCTTCCGACATACCGTGTACTTCCTTGAAATACGTGGGAGCCCAGACTGCCATGCTGTTCTGGAAAAACAGATACAGAAAACAGCTGAGCAGAAACAGCCATGCTCTTTTCTCTTTGAATACTTCTGCCGGATTCTGGATCGCCCGTCTGCGGATCTGCTCCATATCGGCATAAGGAGTTTCCGGCATAGCCCTTCTGCAGACGATCCCGAAGAGAACAGCCAGTACCATGGCCGCGATGCCGAAGACCAGATATGGAACGGCAAAAACTCCCGCTGCGTCTCCTGCGGTCAGCGCTGTGACGCACAACGGCGCCACCATGGCTCCCAGTCCGTAAAAAGCATGCACATATGGCAGGACTTTTTCCTTTTTATCAGGATAGATATCTGCGATCGCTCCGTTCATCAGAAGATCGATCATGATATAGCCGATCCCCCCGACCAGTGCATAGAACAGCAGAAGTCCGTAGCCGCTGCCCGGTACGGTATAAATGGTCATGGTCCCGATAGCGATGCTGGCGATCCCCATGATGATGAGACCTGTCAGAAGACCATGAAGCTTATTGATCCGCTCCCCGAACAGTCCCAGCAGTATGACCATAACGAGACATCCGATGGACTGTACCGTCATGATCATTCCCTGCCTGCCTTCCGCGATGTCGAAGAACCTCATCATATTCCGGGAATTTGCCCCGAAAGCAGTGAAGTAGATTCCATACAGCAGGTACATCGCAAAACATACGATGACGACAGGAAGGATCTTATTTTGTTTTCCCGGCATGTTCCCGTTCATCACTCACACATTCTGCCTGTTTCAGTGTTTCGCTTTCTTGGCTCTCGTACGGATCATCGGCACAACGATCTGGATGATTACGGCCACCAGAAGGATAGAACCTTTGATAGTGTCGTTGATCAGTGCGTCCACTTTTACAGCTGCGATGATCTTGTCGATGATGGTATAGCTCATGGCACCAAACAGCACGCCCAAGAGCTTTCCTTTGCCGCCTGACATGCTGATACCGCCGATCACGACTGCGGCGATCGCATACATTTCATTGCTCTTCCCCAGGGTGGCAGGGTCAACAGATCCGTTCATGGCGCACCAGCAAAACGAACTGAGTCCAACCAGAAGACCGGTGATGACATAAACCATAACGCTTGTGTGGTTGACATTGACGCCGGCCAGTCTTGCAGCTTTGGCGTTGCTGCCCAGCGCATAGATAGTCTTTCCGAATTTGGTACAGGTAGTCAGGAAAACAATGATGATCGTTACCACGATCAGAACAAGACCGATCACCGGCACCGTAAGGATCTTCGCGTTGCCGAAGCCGTAAAAACCGTCGTAGCTGCTCAGGGTCCCGTCCATATTAAAGATGGAGGAACCGGTCGTACGCAGACTATACTGCGCGATCGACCGGAAGATCAGCATGGTCGCCAATGTGACAATGAAAGGAGGCATCTTCAGAAGACCGATCATGAGACCGTTCAGAAGACCGCAGATCCCGCCGAAAACGATGGCAAACAGGAAGGTCAGTATCACACTGTTGGTGGTATTGAATACCACGACAGAGAAACTGGCGACGAGGGCCAGCATGGAACCGACCGAAAGATCGATGCCTCCGGAAATAATGACCATGCCCATACCGAACGCCATGATACCGACCACCGCAGAATGACGGAGGATATTCATGACTCCGCTCCAGGTCGTGGCACCCTGGTTAAAGATCAGGTAAGCGACAAAGATCGCAAGCATGATAAATACAAAGTTGTAGTTGCCTATCCGGGAGGTGATCTCTTTTACGAACCCTTTACTTTCTTTATTCTCAGCGCCCATTATTCTGCCCCCTTTACATTTGTTGCATAAAGCATAACATTTTCTTCATTGATCTCCTGACGCTCCAGGATCTTCTGGATATGTCCGTGATAAAAGACGATACACCGGTCGGCAATCTTCTGGATCTCCGGGATCTCCAGGGTATTGACCAGGATCGTTTTGCCCTGATTGGCCAGTTCCATGATCAGGCGGTAGATCTCCGCTTTGGCGCCGACATCGATACCCTGGGTCGGGTTATCCATCAGCAGGATATCCGCCTCTGTGTTCAGCCACCTGGCCAGGATCACCTTCTGCTGGTTTCCGCCGGACAATGACACGATCAGGTCATTATAGCCATGAGCGGACTTGATGTTCAGCATCTCCTTCATACGGTTATATCGTCCGATCTCCTTTTTCTTGTGGATCACCATCTTACGCATGGACAGCATGTGGGAAGAGATCGAAACATTATCAAGAAGAGTAAAATCCGGAATAATGGAATTTTCCTTCCTGTTTGCGGCGATCATAGCGATCTTGTTGGCCATGGCTTCATGGATGATGCCGCCTTTGAGTTCCTTTCCTTCTACCCAGACTTTTCCTGTATCGGCATTGTTCACGCCGAAAATGGACTGCAGCAGTTCCGATGCGCCGGCGCCCATCAGGCCTGTCAGCCCGATCACTTCTCCTTTCCGGACATCCAGATTGATGTTTTCGAATCCGGGACCGGAATAATTCTCTATCTTAAGGACCACATCTCCCAGTTCTCTTGTATGGTAGACTTCGCTCGCGGAGGAGCTGCCGCCGACCATCAGAAGAGTTACTTCTTCAGGAGTTGTGTCTGCTATATTTCCTGTCTTAATAAACTGACCGTTCCTGAATACGGTGTAGCGGTCAGCGATCGTAAAGATCTCATGCATTTTGTGGGAAATAAAAATAAAGGATTTCCCTTTTTCCTTCAGCCTGTTCACGATCGTGAACAGATGCTCGATCTCCGCATTGTTCAATGCGGTCGTGGGCTCATCCAGGATCAGGAGCTTTGCATTGGTGTGGAGCGCTTTTGCGATCTCCAGGAGCTGTTTGCGGCCGGTCTCCAGTTCAGAGACCATGGCGGTGGGGCTGATATCGACCCCCAGCTCATCCATCAGTTCTTTTGTCTCCCGGATCATTTTTTTCTTGTCCAGTGTCCCCAGCTTTGTCAGGATCTCTTTCTGGAGAAACAGGTTTTCATAGACTTTCAGGTCATTAAACAGGTTCAGTTCCTGGTGCACAAAGGCAACGCCGGCATGTTCCGATTTCTTGACCGTAAGATCGGTAAGCGGCTGCCCGTCAAATATGATCTCTCCGCTGTCCATGGGAAAGACACCTGCAAGCACATTCATCAGAGTGGATTTGCCGGCACCGTTTTCTCCCAGCAGCGCATGTACTTCCCCCTGGCCGACCTCCAGGTCAACCCCATGAAGGACTGTGACGCCTGAGAAAGACTTCACGATATTCTTCATTTTCAGCAGTTCCATAACATTCCCCTTTTAAGAACATGCGCCGCCGACAGATCCCTGCCAGCGGCGCATCGTTAATGAATCGAATTATGCATTCCGCCAGTCAAATAATGGATTATTCAACAGCTACTGCATCACCGAATCCCTGGAACTCATTGACATTGGTAGCGTCAACAACACTGACCGGGATAACGTGATCCTGCGGAACTTCAACGCCTTCGATGAAGGATACCATATCATCGATCGCGATCTTGATCATAGCGGGATCATAGGTTACAGAGAAGAGGTCAGCAAGCTGTGCAACCTCTGCAGAGTAATCTTTCTGATGGATTCCTTTAAGGACGCTGTAAATCTCATTCAGTCCGGAGGAAGTTCCCAGATAGATGCCTGCATTCAGGAACGCATCTTTCTTTTCCTGATCGATCTCGGAGCTCTTCAGTGCTTCCAGGATACCCATAGCGATCTCATCATCATGTGTGAAGAAGAACTTGTTGGCGGTGATCTCGTCTACTGTATGGGTGTCAAGATAGTTGACAAAGAGTTCTTTGGATTTGCTTCTGCTCCATCCTGTGTAGTCGGTGGAATAAATAGCTGCTGCCTGCTCATCTGTCCAGCCGTTATCTTTAAGAACTGCATAGAAACCATCGTTACGATAGGTCGGAACAGATGAATTGTCGCCCGGCATGATCACGATGCCGTCGCCCGGCTGCATACCGTCAGCAAGGAATCTCTCAGCGGTAACAGCACCGATACCGAAGTTGTCGCCCTTAACGCTTGCGACTGCCTTCTCAGCAGCGGAATCGATGATACGGTCGAACATAACATACGGGATGCCGCTGTCAGCAAGTTTTCTCATGGTGAGTTCAAGGGTATTGTCCTGCGGAAGAATGACAACATAGTCAGCTGTCGCATTCTCGATCAGGTCCTCTACCTGCTGGATCTGGTTGGAAGCATCGGTAGAAGTGATCACATTCACTTCGTACTTGCCTTCTGCCGTGATCTCAGCTGCGTGCTCTTCTGCATAGGTCATAACAGCACCTGTCCAGCCGTGGTCAGCATTCGGAACCAGGACTGCAATACGGCCTTCCGCACCGAATGCCGTAATAGCAAGAGCAAACACCATAACTGCCGCGATCAATAAAGCTACTAATTTTTTCATGATATCTCCTCCTTTGAGATTATATACAAACGTCTCTGACGTTTATACTACAGATTAAACCTCGACCCAGGCGGCGTCCTTCGCATTGCTTTCCACGCAGGCATGGACAAAACGGACACCTTCGATGCCGGCGTCGATCTTCGGGAAGTCACATTCCGCCGGATCCACCGGTTCGCCGTTTACAACCTTTAAAAGAGCCTCGATCCAGTCTCTGTAAATATTGGCGAACGCCACATACAATCCTTCCGGATGGCCGGAAGGCAGACGGTTCACAGCCTGTGAACGGGCGGTTTCATAGCCCATACCTCTGTTGTAGATCTGGGTCGGCTGTCCCTTCAGGGTAACAGAAAGGATATTAGGATTCTCCTGTACCCACTCGATGGCTCCTTCCGTGCCGAAGATCCGGACCACCAGACCGTTCATATGGCCGACACAGACCTGGGAGGAACAGTACACGCCGTGGGCACCGTTGTCGAATTCCACCAGGATGTTGGCATTGAGGTCCAGAGGCTGTCCGAAATAGTCCAGCTTAGCGGCAACTCTCTTAAGTTTGAGTCCCGTCATGTAAGCAACCGTATTTTCAATATGGGTGCCGATATCACCGACGCAGTTGGAGATGCCGGCTACTTTGGGATCTTTCCTCCAGGAGGAAAGCTTGACCATTTTGTCTTCAGTATCACCTACATCATCCACCAGGTATTCCTGCAGATATTCCGCGTTGACATTGATGATCCTGCCGATCTTACCTGCACGGATCAGTTCTCTGGCTTCCTTCACCATGTTGTTGCCGGAGTAGGAATAGTTGACGCAGAAGAAAAGACCTTTCTCTTCCGCCAGTTTCTTCAGCTCTTCCCCTTCTTCCACTTCGAAGCAGAGGGGCTTTTCACAAAGCACATGGATCCCGTTCTCCAGGAATGCTTTTGCGGTCTTATAATGGACATTATTGGGAGCGGAGATCACGACAAAATCGATCTTGTCCTCTCTCTTGCCTTCCTTTTCCGCCATTTCCTCATAAGAAGCATAGACCCGGTTCTGATCCACTTCGTAAAAGTCAGCAGTCTCCTGGTTCTTTTTGGCATTCGTGCTGAAGCATCCGGCTACCATCTTTGCTCTTCCGTCAAAGCTGATGCCGATCCTGTGCACTACACCGATAAAAGAAGACAGGGACGCACCTACCATTCCGTAATACAATGTTTTACGCATGTTCAAATCCTCCGTCAGTTTGCGATCGCGTCATCAAACTTGAATTCTGATTTCTTGAAATCGACTTTCTTTACAAAGGCAGCTGCTTCTGTTGCGCCGTCGA
>JAFRKZ010000163.1 GCA_017431485.1 Parasporobacterium sp.
CCGGCAAAATAGATCACCAGCGTCATGACGCTTGAAACAAACATGGAAAAGATGATGCCCACCAGGATGATCGTGTTGGTGGACAGGGAATTGTCCAGTTTATAGGACAGCCCCAGGATCAGAAGGAGCGATCCGAAGGCAAACAGGATCGCCATGATCATGGTGCCGGAAAACGGCAGCGATGGGATGGTGATCCCGAAAGCGATGGACAGCACCGCTCCCAGGGAGGCTCCGGAGGAAACGCCCAGGGTGGATCCGTCCGCCAGGGCATTTTTCAGAAGTCCCTGCATGGAAGCGCCGCAGACAGACAGCGAGGCGCCTGTCAGCGCCACGCAGATCACCCGGGGCAGACGCACCGTCAGGATGATAGAGGAAAATGTATTCGGCACATCCTGCGCTGCCGCGCCGCCGAAAACGGCCTGCCACACCACCTTCCCCACATCTTTCAGCGGAATCTGAACGCTCCCCAGGGCAACACACACCGCGGCAACAAAAACTGCTGCCGCGAGGAATACTACATATGCGATCCATGGGAAAGTCTCCCGGTGTGTGCTCTTTGCGATCTTCAATTCTTATGCTGCGTCGGCAGCTTCGGCTTCTTCCGCGCCGTAAACAAAATCATACAGCATCTGGGCTCCGTCGGTCAGTCTCGGGACCGGACGGCTCAGTTCGTTGTTCTGCAGGTTCAGGATCGCGCCGTTCTTGACTGCCGTCACCTGATCCCAGCCCTGGCGGGACATGATCTCTTCTTCCGGGGTCGGGCCTTCGCCGAAATACATGGTGATCGTTACAATGTAATCCGGATTGCGTTCAATGACCTGTTCCTCGGACACTTCGCCCCAGCCGTCTACATCGGCAAATACATTGGTAAATCCCAGCATTTCCGCGATCTCATTCATAAAGGTGCCCTTGCCGGCTGCCCACAGGCCATACTCCAGCGGGGACACTTCAAAATACACCGTGCCGCCGTCTTTTTCCTTGGCTTCTTCTGCCAGTTTGGCAAAGCTGTCTTTCATGGATGCAGTGATATCTTCCGCTTCCTTTTCCTTGCCGGTCAACTTGCCGATGATAGACAGGGACTCATAGACGCCTTCGATATCCTGCGCATCCGAAACCACTACGTGGATCCCGGCTGCTTCCAGTGCTTCCACCTGCTCGGTGGTCTGCGCCATGGAGCTCATCAGCAGGACCTGCGGCTCCAGCGCGATGATCTCCTCCAGGTTGGTCTCATAGCCGGACTGCACGGAGGGAAGCTCCAGAACTTCTGCCGGATAATCACAGTATTCGCCTCTGCCTACCAGAAGATCTCCTGCGCCAAGGGCGTACAGGATCTCACAGTCAGCTGCAGATAATGCCACCACCCGCTCTGCCGGGGTTTCCAAAGTTACCTCGCGGCCGGTCATGTCGGTCACGGTAACGCCGCCTGCCGGTGCTTCCTCAGCCGGTGCTGCCTCCTCTGCAAATGCGGTTCCCGCCAGCAGAAGAGCTGCCATTGCTGCTGCCATGATAAGGGCTGCGATCTTTTTCATTGTCATAATGTGTTGCTCCTTTCTGTTACCTTCTATATAACACTTTTTTATATCAGGTTAACCTTCCTGCGATTCATGCGGCGAAATAGTCCAGCAGCTCTTGGATCTGCGATCCGTCAAACACCCGGAACCTGTTCATCGTCTCCCCGGAAATGAACTGCTTTTCATGACCTTCCCGGAGCATGTCCAGGAGTTTGTCAAAGAATCCGTCCACGTTCAGGAGTGCCAGCTTCTTCTCGTGCCGGCCGAGGTAGCCCGACACCAGGACGGAGAAGAACTCCTCATAGGTCCCCGTGCCGCCGGGCAGCACCAGAAACGCATCGCTCATGGCTTTCATCAGGCCGATCCTCTCCGAAATATCTTCGGTATAAATGATCTCATCACATTCCAGATACAGCTTCTCGGGGCCATCTGTCACCTTGAAGAATTCCGGCAGGATTCCGGTCACATGCCCGTTCCGGCTGTGAAAGCCCCGGGCCGCTGCGCCCATCATCCCTTCTCTGCCCCCGCCGAAGACCAGTTTATGGCCTGCCTGCGCCAGCGCTGCACTGACGGCAAATGCTGCATCCATATATTTCTGATCGATCCGCGGGCTGGCCGCCCCGAAAATACATATATTCATGGTTCGCTCCTGGGTTTGTTCCTGGGTTTCGCCTGTCAAAGGGCTGGCTGATACGAAGAGGCAGGGATTGCTCTATTTCGTATCATCTGCTGATACGAAGAGAAGAAAAATTTTTTTTTCGTATCAGCTCGCTGATACGAAGAGCCTCAATTGTAAGTTTTTCGTATCATTTTTTGATACGAAATCAAAGGTTTTTTCTTTTTCGTATCATCCCCATGATACGAAATCGGGAATTTTTTTCTCTTCGTAGCAATCGATGATACGAAATATTTTTTTGCTTCTCTTCGTAGCAACCAATGATACGAAATCGGAGGTTTTCTCCTCTTCGTAGCCGGCGCGTATACGAAAATCAGGAAAAATGTCTGCTTCGTAGCCGCCAAGCCTGACAGCCCCCTGGTTTCACAAAACATTCACATTTTGAACATTTTCTGTTCATCGATTGCGGTTATCATTCTACCATAAGGTTACCAAGATACCAATTCAAATATTTTTCATAATCGAGTGCTCCCCCGGCACTCACCTCCCTTTTAAGTTATACGTTTAACACAAGCAGGAAAAGCAGCATCCGCAAGGGTGCTGTTTTTCTGTGCGCCGCCGTCGGGAAATGAGGGACCTGCGCCGCTGCCCCACAGGCCAGGAAACACCTGTACCCCTGGTAGACCTGGCAAACAGCAAAACCGCCGGGCGAGCCGGCGGTCTTGCTGTTTGTATTGCTTTATCGTTGCTGCACAAGCAGATTTCTTATGTGCGATCACGTTCTCTGCCTATGAACGATAGATATTATTTTGCTTTCTTCGGAACTTCCGGAACTTCATCCAGGTCGAAGATCACCGTGTCATAGCCGTCACGCGGGATGATCGTTGCGTGGACCGGGACGCCCGGCATCTTTTCCATGACCAGGTTTTTGTTCTTACGGTTGACTCCGCGGACCATTACGTTGACCACGGGGCCTTCCTCGATCTCGACCACTGCCAGACAGTAGGGACGGATGTCTTCCATCTCCGGTCTCTGGGTGATGGGGGACGGCATGACCATCTGGATCATTTTGCCGTGCCCTGAGATCTCGATCCATTCCATATTGGTGCTGCCGCAGGTGTTGCAGCCCAGAAGGGGCGGCCATTCCACAGCGCCGCAGTCCTGGCATTTGCGGGCAGTGATCTTGCCTGCTGCCAGATTGTCATAATATGTCTTAACGATTCTTTCTAATTTAACTCCCATAACAGCCTCCTCACTCTTTCGTCCGCAAAATGATCGCAGCTACGTTCTGAGCACCGCCGAATCCTCTGATAAAGGATGTTTTCGGCACTTTCTTGATCTGTCTCTCGCCGCATTCTCCACGCATCTGCATTACAGCCTCATAAACGTCTGCCAGTCCGCTTGCTGCATGGGCATGTCCGAAGGAGCATCTTCCGCCGTTGGTGTTGATCGGCTTGTCGCCGTCATAAGCGGTACGGCCTTCGATAAAGTATTTCCAGCCCTCGCCTCTCGGCAGATATCCGGACTCTTCTGCAGCGCACAGCTGAGAGGACAGGAAGAAGTCATTTGCCATCAGAAGATCGATCTCTTCCGGCTTGACTCCGGTGAGCTCGTACACCTGTCTGCAGGCTTCGCGGGTAGCCAGAAGCTCTACATGAGCCTGGTTCGCTTCACGGGTGGCGTTGCCGATTCCCAGGACTTCGATCGGTTTCTTGTTGGTGAACAGATGAGCCATTTCGGTCGGGCATACGATCGCTGCCGCCGCGCCGTCGCATTTCAGCTCCAGGCCGGAAGCTCTCAGGTTGGCTGTCATCTTGGGATTAAAGAAGGATTTCATGTATTCCATGACATCGTCGAAATCGTGCTCTTTTGCCAGCTCTTCATAAGTCTTGCGGGCCAGAGCCAGAGGATTCTTGGATGCAGACCTTCTGCTGTTGATGGCCATATGGATCAGGGTATCATCCATCTGATCGTCGGTCAGGCCGTATTCGTCCTTGTACCATGCGCAGACATCATCCTGATGCAGGTTCGGGCCGCACATCATGGCACGGGTGTAAGCGCGGTCATAGATCCATTTCAGGGATTCCTGGAACATGTTGTCATCAAATTTTCTGCGGATGTGAGCCGGCTTGTTGGGATCAGCCACAGCATCACCGAATTCGACGCAGCCGGTCAAAACGACATTGTATTTGCCGGAAGCAACTGCGTTGACTGCCTGCTCAATGGCCAGATAACCGGTACAGCATGCCTCTGAATGATGAATGGAAGCCTTGCCTCTCATACCAAACCATTCGGAAACCTGCATATTCGGGGTGATATAGTTGGAGCCGTTAAACGGGCTTGCCTCGCCGTGGAAATAGAAGTCCACGTCCTTCGGGGTAACGCCGGCATCTTCCATTGCCTTGTATGCGGCATATCCGAACAGTTCACCTTCTGTGAGGCCTTCTGTTTCCGGATTGTCCATCGTGTACATAAACGGGGTACACCCGACACCGATGATTGAGACGCTTCTGCTGTACGGATGAAGTGTCGTCTGATTGATATTGTTCTTCATTCCCTCTCCTTTCAAATTGCACAATTCATATTATTGTATGAAATTCAGTACTTTATATTATATAAGATGCCGGTGCATTCTACAATCACAGATTTTCGTTTTCTACAAAAAAACAGGCGACTTTCGCCGCCTGCCCCGGTCTTTCCGGAAAATGCTCACGCCGGCTATTCTTTCCCCGCCCGGCGAAGGAGCACCGCACCGTTTTTCTTCAGCCACCGGTTCCATTTCCGGTACTCGGGGTATGCCTTAAGCACCTCCTGATAGAACTGCTGCGAATGGTTCATGTGCTTCCGGTGGCACAGCTCGTGCACCACCACACTGTCCAATACCTCCATTGGAGTGAGCATCAGAAGGCAGTTGAAGCTGAGATTTCCCTTGCTGCTGCAGCTTCCCCAGCGGGTCTTCTGGCAGCGGATCGTGATCTTTCCGTAGGAAACGCCGATCCTCTGTGCATAATACGCGGCGCGCTGCGGGATCACTTCCTTCGCCTGTTTCGTAAGTGTGCGGATCTCTTCTTCGCTCAGGATCCCCTGCTGCTGCGCTTTTTCCTGTGCGGTTTCTGTTTTCGCCAGATGGCGTTCGATCCATTTAATGTGGGATCTGACGAAGCTTTCGATCTCCCAGATAGGACAGCGCAGCGGCGCGCGCACGACCACTTCTCCCCCGCGGATCTCCACGCCCAGCGTCCGGCGCCGGCTACGTATGATCTTGTAAGTAATGGAACGGTTCATGGATTTCTAAATATATGTGCGATATTTTCGCCTTGTTTTAGAAAAATACAATATTTCTAAAAAATACCCTCTAAAACAGGTGGTTTTTTAGAAACGGAAGAAAAATCTCTTGTTTTTCATGGATTTTCTAAAAACATCCCCGAAAAAAGCCTTGTTTTTTAGAAAACAGAAATTTTTCTAAAAAACACCCCGTTTTTAAGGGGTATTTTTAGAAAAGGGCCAAAAACCCGCAGCAATTTTCAGAAACAGCGATCTGCAGCATACACCCACGCAAAAAAAGCAGCGCACACCTATGCAGCATCGCCGGATCAGTATGACCAGCGGTACTGGGGATATTTCTCAAACCATTTTTCGGCGCACTCATCGTAGGAAGCGTACGCCGGGTCGCCCCGGTGGTCCTCCAGATCGTAGTATTTGATCAGATCCTCCGCGACGGCTCTGGTGAACTTGACGCTGCCGCTGACATTCAGATGCTGCCAGTCGGCACAGTCGGTATGATAGTTGATGCCGGTGCTGTACTGCGGC
>JAFRKZ010000164.1 GCA_017431485.1 Parasporobacterium sp.
GGACTGCGGGATCGCCCTGGCAGGACCGGAAGTTATCCCGGGCGTCACTGCGGGAGTTCCGGTGCTGACCGCTTTGTTTGAAGTGGGGGAAGATCCGGAATTCTTTAATTCGCACAATATCAAGGGAAATATAGTCAATGGGAAGCCGCTGGTGTATCTGATCGGAGAAACGGACAGTACGTTCTGTGAACCCTGCGGACAGATTATTGCCGTGGAATGCAGCAATATGACATTTGAAGATCTGGATGTCTCCAGGACGAGTATCGGTATGCAGATCGCCAACAGTGATCACATCCGGATCCTTGACAGCACAGCAGATGACTGCGGAGTATTCGGGATCTATGTGTGTAAATCCCGGGATTGCCTGATCGGGAATCTCTCTGCCAGCAACAGTGCCCACGGAATAGATGTCCGGGATGCAGAACGCTGCATGGTGACAGGATGCAGGACTGATGAATGCGGACAGGGCGTTTTTTATTCCTGGGGAAAGAACTGTCTGACAACGGACTGCGAAATGATCGATAACGGAACCGGGTATTTTTCTGCATCGGGAGGCAACAATGTTGTCAGCAACTGCACGATCGAAGGAAATGAACTCGGGCTCTACATCCAGCACGAGCCATTTGCCATAACGGATACGGTGATCAAGGGAAATACGTCTTGCGGGCTTCGTTTTACGGATTCCCAGGCAGCTGTCAGCAGCTGTTCTTTTGAGGACAATTTCGTGGGTGTCATGGCGCTTGCCGGGAGCAGCGGCACTGTCTATGGGAGTTCCTTTGCCGGCAGTCTGGAAAATGCGGTCTTTCTCAAAGATTCTTATGGGATGCAGGTGTTCGGATCCGTCTTTGCGGAAGGCGAAGAAGTGTTTGTCAGAGAATGACCGGGACGAAACCATTTCATCCTTGACACCGCAGGGGATTTATTGTACAGTTAACGGACTTATAAGTGTCTTTAAATGCGAGATACTTTGACCCTCGATCCTTCGGGAAAGAGTAAAGGCCATACGGACAGCCGGGTCAAATGCCGAAATGCACCACCTTAACGTGGTCGGCAACTTTCGTTGCCTTATTGATTGAGTTAAAAGCTCAGTTTTATAAGTTGGTTACTTTATAACCGGTGCCTTCGCAGGGCATATAACTTGTGAAATGGTCAATAAGTGTAGTAAAAGTGATTTTGCTTTCAAGACACTTGAATCCCGGCTTTGTACGGATGCGTTATCCGAAGAGGCAGACAGGAACCAGAAGGAACCACAGGTGATGTGCCAGGAAGGCAGATCACCTGTTTTTTTGCAGTCGGAACGGTTCGGGGGAACGCTAATGAAAAAGATCGTTGAGCTGAAAAACATCAGCAAATCGTTTGACGGGGAGACCGTACTGGACAATATCAACCTTGATATCTATGACAATGAGTTCCTGACTCTTCTTGGGCCCTCCGGATGCGGCAAGACCACAACTCTCAGGATCATCGGCGGTTTTGAGCATCCCGATCAGGGAGATGTGATCTTCATGGGAGAGCGGATCAACGATATGCCTCCCCACAAACGCAACGTCAACACTGTCTTTCAGAAGTACGCGATGTTTCCCCATCTCAATGTTTTTGAAAACATCGCTTTTCCCTTAAGAGAACGAAGAGTCCCGAAAAAGACCATCGAGGAAAAAGTCCATGAGATGCTTTCCATGGTCATGCTGAACGGTTTTGATCACCGGCGCGTTACCAGCTTGTCCGGCGGACAGCAGCAGCGTGTCGCTATCGCCAGAGCGCTGATCGGACAGCCCAAAGTCCTTCTTCTGGATGAGCCTTTAGGAGCCCTGGATCTGAAGCTTCGCAAGGATATGCAGCAGGAGCTGAAGAAGATCCAGAAAGCCACCGGGATCACCTTTATCTTTGTCACCCATGACCAGGAAGAAGCTCTTACCATGTCGGATACCATCGTGGTCATGAGCCAGGGACGGATCCAGCAGATCGGAACCCCGCAGGATATCTACAATGAGCCGAAAAATGCTTTCGTGGCGGACTTCATCGGGGAGAGCAATATCCTGGACGGCACTATGCTGAAGGATCTGATGGTCCGTTTTTCCGGTACCACCTTCCAGTGCGTGGATAAAGGCTTTGCACCGCAGGAACCGGTGGATGTGGTGGTCCGTCCGGAGGATGTGGATATCGTAGCGCCGGAGAAAGGCATGCTCCGGGGCGTAGTTACTTCCGTGACCTTTATCGGCGTTCATTATGAAGTGATCGTCGATATCGGCGGCTTCAAATGGATGATCCAGACCACGGATTATGTAGGCGAGGGAGAGTACATCGGCCTCTATATCGAGCCCGACGCGATCCATATCATGAAGAAGAGCGAATACTCCGGTCTTTACGGCGACTATTCCTCTTTCTCCAATGAACTGGATGAGCTGAGTGAGCCCGGAGAAGAAAGTGAGGACTATGAATGACCGGATCAGGTAAGATGAGAAGAGTCGTTCTGGCTCCCTATTCTCTCTGGGCACTGCTGTTTATCCTGGTGCCTCTGTGTTTTGTGGCGTATTACGCCTTTACCGACAATTCCTTTGCCTTTACCTTTGACAATATCCTGCGCTTTTTTACCGCCACCAGTGAGGTGGAGGGAAAGCAGGTATATACCTATCTCCTGATCTTCTGGCGGAGCCTTAAGCTGGCGGTGATCAGCACGGTCATCTGTTTCCTGCTGGGCTATCCGCTGGCTTATTTTATGGCCAGATCCAGCGAACGCCGGCAGAAGGTCATGATGACCCTGATCATGATCCCCATGTGGATGAATTTCCTGATCAGGACCTATGCCTGGATGACCATCCTGCAGGATACGGGCATCCTGAATTCCGCCCTTTCGGCCATCGGGATCGGAAAACTGCATATCATCGGAACGGAAAGCGCCGTTGTGATCGGTATGGTCTATGATTATCTGCCCTATATGGTGCTTCCTATTTATTCCGTGATGGCCAAAATGGACGTGAAGCTTCTGGAAGCGGCCCGGGACCTGGGCTGCAACGGTATGGGAGTCCTTAAGAGAGTGATCCTTCCGCTGTCGCTTCCCGGCGTTTTGAGCGGGGTTACGATGGTCCTGATCCCTTCTGTGAGTACTTTTTATATTTCCCAGAAACTGGGCAACGGAAAATTCTTCCTGATCGGTGATGCCATCGAGGGGCAGTATGTGGCCAACAACCTGCATTTCGCGGCGGCTATGGCGTTTATCCTGATGGTGATCCTTCTGGTGGTCATGGCACTGATGAAGAGATTTACCAACAAACGGGTCTATGGAGGAGGTGATTCCTTTTGAAAACTACTTCCAGGATCTATACCGCCCTCGTTTTTATTTTCCTGTTTGCACCGATCGCCATATTGCTGGTCTTTTCCTTCAATGAATCGAAGAGCCTCAGCGTGTTCGGCGGCTTTTCGATAAAATGGTACCGGGAGCTTCTCCACGATGAAGCCACCCTGGAGAGTGTCCGGAACACTCTTTTGCTGGCGGTCAGCGCCATGGTGATCTCTACGGTCATGGGAACCGCGGCAGCTGTCGGGATCCAGAAACTGCGCAGCAAATGGCTCCGTACAGCCCTCAGTACCGCTACGGATATCCCGATGACCAATCCGGATATCATCACCGGTATTTCCCTGATGCTCATGTTCGTCTTTGTGGGAAGACTGTTCGGGCTGGCCAACTCCTTAAGCTTCTGGACGATGCTGATCGCCCATGTGACATTCTGCCTGCCATATGTGATACTGCAGGTACTGCCGAGGCTCAGACAGATGGATCCAAGCCTTCCGGAGGCGGCGCAGGATTTGGGATGTCCTCCGCTGCGGGCATTTTTCAAAGTGGTGCTTCCAGAGATCCGTCCGGGTATCGTGACCGGCGCGATCATGGCGTTTACCCTCAGTCTGGATGACTTTGTGATCAGTTACTTTACTTCCGGTGCAGGATTCCAGACCCTGCCGGTCCGGATCTACAATATGACGAAAAAAACGGTCACGCCGAAGATGTATGCGCTGGCCACGATCATTTTCTTTGTGATCCTGGCGCTTCTGCTGATCAGCAACCTGACCGACCAGAATAAAAAGAAACCGAATCAATAAATGGAAAGGAAAGAAACAATGAAAAAAGTATTCTGTTTACTTCTTGCCTGCTCTTTGCTGACAGTTATCCTGACCGGCTGCGGACAGAGCAGCAAGCCGTCTGACAGCACTCCGGCGGAAACGACTGTCGCTGAAACGCAGGCTCCTGCCGAAACGGATGCAGCCGAAACCACAGAAGCAGCTGCTCCGGAGGAAACGACAGCAGCTGAAACCGCTGCGGAAACCACGGCAGCCGCTCCGGCCGCTTCCTCAGGACCGAAGACGCTGAACGTCTATAACTGGGGAGAGTATATCTCCGATGGAAGCGAAGACAGCTACGACACGGTCAAGGAGTTTGAAAAATGGTATAAGGAGACCTACGGACAGACGGTCAAGGTCAATTACGATACCTACGCTTCCAATGAAGACATGTATTCCAAACTGTCCTCCGGCGCTGTGAGCTACGATGTGGTGATCCCGTCCGATTACATGATCGCCCGTATGGTCAGTGAAGACATGCTGCTGCCGCTGAATTTCGATAACATCCCGGAATATGAAAACATCGACGAAAGTTTCCGGAACCTGTATTACGATCCAGAGAACCTGTATTCCGTTCCCTATGCATACGGCATCGTCGGTATCATCTGGAATGCCAACGAGGTTGACGAAGCGGATGCCACAGGATGGGATCTGATGTGGAACGACAAATACACGGGCAAGATCGTGCAGTTCAACAACTCCCGCGATGCCTTCGGTACCGCCATGTATAAACTGGGACTGGATGTGAACAGCGACGACAAGTCCGTCTGGGATCAGGCCCTGGAAGAGCTGAAGGCACAAAGAGGCGTGGTATACAGTTATGTGATGGATGAGATCTTTAATATCATGGAATCCGGAGAAGCGGCTGTAGGCGCGTATTATGCAGGGGATTATTTCACCATGCTGGACGCCCAGGCTCCCAATGTGGATCTTCGGTTCTATTATCCGGATCCCACGAACTACTATATCGACGCCATGTGTATCCCGACCTGCTGTCAGGATCAGGAACTGGCGGAGATCTTTATCAATTTCATGCTGAGCAGGGATGCGGCCGTTGCCAATGCGGAGTATACCTACTATGCATCTCCGAACAGGACTGTTTTCACGGATCCGGAGTATCTTGAGGATCTGGGAGAAGAGACCATTGCGATCCTTTATCCGGAAACAGAGGATTTCGCGCAGCAGTATAACACCTATGCATACAAAAATCTGTCACAGGAACTGCTGGATTATGTCAATACACTCTGGGAAAATGTGAAGATCAACTGACAGGCAAGAGAACAGAATATCAGATACCTGCAAGGTCCTGAACGGCGCTTCCGTTCAGGATCTTTTCATAATGCTCTTCCAGGAAAGCGATCCTGGCTGCGGAAGCAGACTCGTTCGTACCGAATTCGACAGAAGAAGCGGTAAGGTAGGACAGGATGCCTGCATCCGTGACAGTCGGCTTCAGCACAAGATAATACCTGCCGTTCTCAGGAGATTTGTACAGGGAACTTTCCCCTGCGAAAACGGCATTGACAAAGCGGGCATAGCAAAGAACATCCTTCAGATCCCGGAA
>JAFRKZ010000165.1 GCA_017431485.1 Parasporobacterium sp.
TTTGTGAAGATTCCACAGAAAGCTTAGAGGGATTGCTATGGGAAATATTTTAACATTTGAAAATGTCGATGCAGGATACGGCCGTGTCCAGATCCTGCATGATCTGTCATTTTCAGTGGAAGAGGGAGAGGTATACGGCGTGATCGGACCCAACGGCTGCGGTAAAACGACCATGTTCAATGCCCTGATCGGCCTGATCATTCCCACCAAAGGAAAGATCACCTTTAACGGCCAGGACGTGACCAAGGTAAAACCTGCCGCAAGATGCCACATGGGCATCGGCCGTACCTATCAGGTGCCCCGCCCCTTCGAAGGAATGAGTGTTTTTGAGAATGTCCTGGTGGCAGCAGTACACGGTGCCGGACACTCAGAGCATGAGGGCAGAGGGGTTGCCCTGGAATCACTGAAACTGACAGATCTTTATGAGAAGAGAGAGATCCCCGCTGGGGAACTGACACTGCTTGACAGAAAGCGTCTTGAGATCGCCAGAGCTTTAGGCACCCAGCCGAAGCTCCTGCTTCTTGACGAAGTCGCTGCCGGCCTTACCGAGGCGGAGGTGCAGGATGTCATGAAGATGGTGGCAGATCTGAAGGCAGCCGGCTATTCCATTATCTGGATCGAGCACGTGATCCAGACCATGGTGGAGTCCACGGACCATCTGATGTGTATGGCAGAAGGCCATCAGCTCTTGATCGGTGAACCGAGACCTGTCATGGAATCCAAAGAAGTGGAAGCCGTTTATCTGGGAGTGGAAGAGGAGGATATCGAAGATGAGTGAGCCTATTTTGAAAGTGGAAGGGATCCAGGCGAAATATGGCGATTTCATCGCTGTTCATTCCGCAACCCTGGATGTACCCGAGGGAAAGATCGTTTCCCTCATCGGATCCAACGGAGCAGGCAAGTCTACTCTGATGGATACCGTGGCCGGGCTTCACAGGCCCAGTGCCGGCAAAGTATTTTTTAAAGGGGAAGACATTACCGGTCTTCCGGCAGAAAAGATCGTAACCAGAGGCCTGAGCCTGGTACCTCAGGGAAGCCGCTGCTTCATTCGTATGTCCGTAGAGGACAACCTCATCATGGGAAGCTTCCCCAAGGGCGTAAGAGCCAAAGCAAAAGACAATCTGGAAAAAGTATATAATCTGTTCCCGGTCCTGAAGGAAAAGAGAAACGATGCATCCGGCTCTCTTTCCGGCGGGCAGAGACAGATGGTCGCAGTCGGTCGTGCGCTGATGACGGATCCTGAACTGGTTCTGTTCGATGAGATCTCCTTAGGTCTTGCGCCTACGGTCATCAAGGACATTTACGCCACGATCAAGAGACTGAATAAAGAAACCGGCATCACAGTCCTTCTGGTAGAGCAGGATACCCAGAGAGCTATGAAGACCGGCGAACTGTGCCACGTCATGCTGAAGGGCGAAGTGGTCCTTTCCGGACCGCCGAAGGAGCTCGGTGATGACGAGATCAAAAAGGCATATTTCGGTATCTAGGAAGGAGGTAGAATAATGCACGTAATACAGCTTATCATTAACGGTATTTTGCTGGGTGGTATCTACGCAGTCCTGGGTGTCGGAATGACTATGATCTTCGGTATCGTGAAGCTGACCAACCTGGCCCATGGTGAATTTGTTATCCTGGGCGCTTACGGTTCCACGCTTCTGGCACAGGCACTGGGAGTAGATCCCATCCTCACCCTGATCGTAACGGTTCCCTGTATGTTCCTGATCGGTATGGGACTGCAGACGGGACTGATCAACCGGGTTATGCTGAAAGGCTCGGAGCCGGCTCTTCTGGTCACCTTCGGTCTTTCCATCATTCTGCAGGACGCCATGCTCCTGCTGTTCACTGCGGATGCCCGCCATGCAGGCGCCGCTTACAGTTCCACGATCCTCAAGATCGGCGGGATCAATATCGCGCTCCTGGACATCATCCTGCTGGTGATCTCTCTGGTGACGATCCTGATCCTTACCATGTTCCTGAACAAAACTTACATGGGACGCTCCATCCGGGCTACCTCTGATGATACACAGGCAGCTTCCCTGATGGGTGTCAGTGTTAAGAAAACCTACGCCATTGCAATGGGTATTGCTCTGGCAACAGCAGCAGTTGCGGGACTTTGCATCGGCCTTAAGTGGACGTTCTACGCATCTTCCGGCGGCAGCTACCTGCTGATCGCATTTGGTGTTGTCGTTATCGGCGGTATGGGTTCCATTCCGGGTACCCTGGTCGCCGGCCTGGTGTTCGGCCTGGCACAGGTTATCGGCGGAGCAAACTACGGACTTCTCGTAAGCTACATCCTGCTGATCATCATGCTTGCCGTAAGACCGCAGGGCTTGTTCAGTAAGTAGGAAGGAGGATGTTATGGGAGACAACAAAACTTTAGCATCAGCTCATAAGCCTATCAAAGTACTGGACGGCATACCGATGCTGATCGTATGCATCATTGTAGTAGCAGCATTATATATCTTAGGTATTACGGGAATATTCTCCAGCAACCTGATGCGTTACCTGATGAATATTTTCCTTTATATCACCCTTGGCGAAATGTGGAACCTGCTGTCAGGATTCACCGGCATGACCAGCCTGGGCAACCAGACTTTCATCGGTCTGGCCGGCTTCTCGGTAGCAGTCATGACCTCCACCTATAAGATGTCTATCTGGATCGGTATTCTGGTCGCTGTCGTCATCGCACTGGTGGTGTCACTTCTTTTATCTTTCGTATTGTTCCGTATGAGAGGTATGTATTTCGCCATCGCCACCTGGGTTGTGGCGGAAGCCATCTGCACCTGGTTCCTCAGCTGGAAGTTCGTAAACCAGGGCGGCGGTATGTCCATCAGGGCGAAACCGTACCCGAGAGTACCGGAGATCTATCTGATGGCACTGACATTGTGCGTGATCGCCATGGTCGTTGTGTATGCACTGCTCAGGACCAAGACAGGTCTTGGACTGACCGCCATGAGAGACGATGCAGATGCATCCTCCTCCGTCGGCGTCAATATTTTCAAGTCCAAACTGCTGGTCTACGTGATCGCAGCTATCTTCACAGCCCTTGCAGGCGCCGTGTTCTTTGTCAACAAGCAGACGATCTACCCGAGCTCCGGATTTGATATCAGCTGGACCGTCTCCATGGTATTCATCGTTATCATCGGCGGTATCGGCACCGTGTCCGGCCCGGTAGTCGGCGCGATCATCTACGTTCTGCTGAGTGAAGTCTTGGCCAAACTTCCCGGATGGTCCAACATCATCCTGGGCGCGATCGCGATCCTGGTCATCATCTTCCTGCCGGACGGCATCATGGGAACTCTGCAGAAGAAGCTTCATTTCGAGCTCTTCTCACAGAAGAGATTCTCTGCACCGAAGAAGGATCTCAAAGCCAAAGCCCAGATGCAGGCATAAAAAAGAGCACCATTTTATATAGTAAAGAAGGGGATGTGCTTTAATAGCACGTCCCCTTTCATACTGTCCGATTATTTCCGATTTGTTGCTGGATAGAAGGTAAAGATTACGGCTGTTTTCATGCGAAAAAGCAAAAATGCAATTTTCACATGATAATTGGAAGCATTTTATCATGTGAAAAATAAAAAACTAATATTTCACATGATAATTTATCTGTTTTTTTCATGCGAAAGAACAGAAATGTCAAAAACGCATGAAAAAACCGCATAAAAAAAATGGCGAAAAAATAAAAAAACAAA
>JAFRKZ010000020.1 GCA_017431485.1 Parasporobacterium sp.
AAAGGCTTTGCTCCCATATTCCGGGCGGCTTCGATGGTGTTGTAGTCGATCCCCCGGATCGCATTGCGCAGGAACAGCATGTGATTAGAGGTACAGGCAAAGGTCATGGTAAATAGAACCGCATTGAAGCCGTTGAACCAGGTTGGGTTGAATTCGGGATTCAGTTCCTTCATGAACGTGGTCAGGATACCATCGCCCGCATACAGGAACATATAGCCGGTCACCAGTGCGACGCCGCTGTAGATCAGGGTTGTCATATAGCCAAGCCGCAGGATCTTTGCTCCTTTGATATCAAAATATTCCGTAAGAAGGACAATGGAGATACCGATGATATTGACCGTGATCACCAGGAGAATGGCCAGTTTCAGGGAGTTCCAGACGTATTTGCCCATGCTGCCTGCCAGGAAGAACCGGATCACGGCAAAGGGATCTGTTTCCCCGGCAGCATTTTTGGTAGTGAAAATACTGGTCAGCGTGTTGAGGCAGGGCAGCAGCATGAAGCCAAGGAACAGATAGGCGAAGCACAGAGCTCCGATCAGCTGCAGGATCCTGGTGGTGTTGAATGGTTTCGGATTGCGCAGTTTCATCGTTCTGCCTCCGTTCCTCCTTCTGCAGGATAGCTCATGAGGTCTGCCGGGTTGATGGAGACGATCACCTGATTGCCTTCTTCATAGATATGCACGCCGTCGTTGCGTTCTATGATCTTGAGGATCTGACTGCCGACATCAATGTAATACTTGATATACAGACCGTAGTATTCACGCATGGTGACGGTCCCGGGAAGAGACAGGACCCCTTCTTCCGCAGGCTCGTTCACATGGAGCCGTTCCAACCGGATGTAATGGTGCTGTTTTGGATCGATCGAGGAACTCAGGGATGCCAGCTGCGTGACGATCCCGTCGGAAAGTCGGTTGATGTCTCCGATAAAGTTGCATACGAATTCGGTGGCGGAATGATTGTAGATATCATTCGGGGTTCCGATCTGTTCGATCCTTCCTTTATTAAATACGGCGATCCGGTCGGAAAGAGTCAGCGCTTCCTCCTGGTCGTGGGTGACATAGATGCTGGTGATGCCGAAATCCTTCTGCATCCGCTTCAGCTCTTCCCGAAGCTGGACCCTGAGCTTGGCATCCAGGTTGGAAAGCGGCTCGTCCAGGCAGATGATAGAAGGCTCTGTGACCAGGGCTCTGGCGATGGCAACACGCTCCTGCTGTCCGCCGGAGAGCTGTGAAACGGCTTTATTGAGCTTCTCGTCGGCCAGTTCCACCTTTTTTGCGATGGCGCGGACCTTTTCATCGATCACCGGTTTTTTCAGTTTTTTTACCTTCAGGCCGAAGGCAATGTTGTCATAAACGGTCATGGTGGGGAACAGGGCGTAACTCTGGAACACGATGCCGATATTCCTCTCTTCGATGGGAACGTGGGTGATATCTTTATCTTTTACAAACACAGAACCTTCTGCTGGTTCGATAAATCCGGTAATGGTCCTTAAAGTTGTGGTCTTTCCACATCCGGAAGGTCCCAGGAAAGTGAAGAATTCCCCTTCGTTTACCTGCACGTTGATATCGTGGAGAGCTGTGAAATCTCCGAATTTTACGACGATGTCTTTTAATCTGATCATAATGGGCTCCTGCCTTTATATAAGGATGGCGAGTCTTTCGACTCGCCATCTGTGTGCTTGTTCCGAAAACAAGCTTATATTCCGGGTTATTCGCCTGCGCTCTGGGTCAGCGTAGCCCAGTCAAGAGACTCCCAGTCGGGTTCTGCCGGAGCCGTCGCGTCGGTCCAGAAGAATCCCAGATTGGTCAGGATGTTGGTCCATTCTGCACTGTGCGCTCCAACATATGCCGCATAGGTCATATCGGTTCCCGGCACGGTGTTCAGAGCGAAGTTGTTCAGCAGATAGATCGGAGGAATGTCATCGCCATAGTAAAGAGCAACAGCATCTTCGTTGCACGGAACGGTATCGAATTCTTCTGCCCATGCCGCCTGCAGGTCAGCGCTGCCGAACCATTCACAGAATGCCTTCACGGCTTCGGTCTCTTCTTCGCTTCTGCCTTCCTTATCCAGGATACCGATGTACTCGGCAATGTAGTATGTGCCGTCTGCGATGTCCACCAGATTCCAGTTCTCCGGCTCCAGAGTACCGACCAGAGGAACATCGGAACCTTCCGCTGCAGCATCGATCTTGCCGTAAAGAGCGGAGGAATAGAATTCGGAGATCGCCACATCACCTTTGTTCAGCGGATCGAATCCGTACTTGTAATCATCGCCGCCGGAAACGCCCTCTGCACAGAATTTCCAGAGAGTCTTCCAACCGTCAAGGCTGATGCCGCCGGCCGGTGATTCCGGATCGGTGAAAGCGTACAGGATCGCGGAGTTGATGTTGGCGTTGGTGGTTCCGCCGACTTTGTTCTGGCGATACCATTTGTATCCGCTGTTCACAACATCTGCCCAGTGCTCAAAATGAAGTTCCTCACCATTGGTGCCCAGCTCATCTGTACGATAGAGCATCAGTACGTTCTGGATCACGATGCCGTAAGCTTTTCCATCATATTTATAGGAGCCTACTTTATCTGCCCAGGACGGAGTCCAGTCAACAAGCTTCAGGTTCTCATAAGCACCGTCGATGATCTGTCCCCAGCGGGTCTCGTTCAGACCGAAGATCAGATCGCCGTCTTTGTTCTCATTCGCAGCCTGCACAGCAGCGGTATCACCGGAAATGACTGCATTGTCATCAATGCTGATGGTAAAGCCGGCGTCTCTGGCTTCATTGATCAGCCAGGTCGTACGCTCTGTGGAGTTGGAGTTTGAGTAGATCCGGATCGTATAGCCCGAATAGTCGGCATCTGCACCTTCGCCCGCAAAGGCTGTCATGGAGCATGCCAACACCAGTGCAAGAACAAGAACGAATAATTTTTTCATGATAAATACCTCTCCTTTATTAGTATTAACTTCAATAAGTCAGAAAAATTATAGTGCTAAATGCTTAGGAAATCAATAGAGCGAAGGAAACGATTGTGCACATTGACGAAAAAATGGCGAAAAATGGCCTGAAAGAGGGAAAATGAAAATGTGAATAAAAGTAAATTAACAGAATTAGTAAAAATGTCTATAAAAGTGTGGAAATTCTGTGAAAGATTGGCTAGAGTGTGTATGGAAAAAGACTGATAAAAATACTACAATACCCCAGAATTCAAAGGAAAGAATCCATAAAATACACCTTTCCGGCATCACCCGGAAAAGAACAGGAGATGACAAAATGGGAGTTAGAGTAGCAATCAATGGTTTTGGACGTATCGGAAGACTGGCTTTCAGAAGAATGTTCGGCGATGCAGAGTATCAGATCGTTGCCATCAACGACCTGACCAGCCCGGAATTTCTGGCATACCTGCTGAAGTACGACTCAACACAGGGACGTTATGCAAAGGCTGATGCTGTATCTTATACAGATCATTCCATCATTGTTGACGGTGTTGAGATCGAGATCTACAAAGAAGCAGACGCTTCCAAGCTTCCCTGGAAAGATCTTGACATTGACGTAGTCCTTGAGTGCACAGGTTTCTATACCTCCAAGGCAAAAGCACAGGCTCATATCGATGCCGGCGCTAAGAAGGTTATCATTTCCGCACCTGCAGGCAATGATCTTCCGACCATCGTTTACAATACAAACCATCAGAACCTGACAAAAGATGATGACATCATCTCTGCAGCGTCCTGTACAACAAACTGCCTGGCACCGATGGCAAAGGCTCTGAATGACCTGGCTCCGATCGAGTCCGGCATCATGGTAACGATCCATGCTTATACCGGTGATCAGATGATCCTGGATGGCCCGCACAGAAAAGGCGATAAGAGAAGAGGCCGTGCAGCAGCAGTCAATATCGTTCCGAACTCCACCGGCGCAGCAAAGGCTATCGGCCTGGTCATCCCGGAACTGAACGGAAAACTGATCGGCGCAGCACAGAGAGTTCCTGTAGCAACAGGTTCCACCACGATCCTTACCGCAGTTGTGAACGGTACCGTAACAGTTGATGAGATCAATGCACAGATGAAGAAGTGCAGCAATGAGTCCTTCGGTTACACCGAGGATCAGATCGTTTCCAGCGATATCGTTGGCATGAACTTTGCATCTCTGTTTGATGCAACCCAGACAAGCGTTATCCCGTGCGGAGACGGCAAGACTGAGGTTCAGGTTGTTTCCTGGTATGACAACGAGAGCTCCTTCACAGCTAATATGTGCAGGACGATCAGATATTTCTCTGAGCTTATCCAGAAATAATCAAGTCAATACAAAAACATCCGGAGTTTATGCTTCCGGCATAAACTCCGGATCTTACCACTCGCTAAAGAGGGGTCGTTGCAAATGGTTGCGGCGGTCTCTTTTTTTACGTTAAGGGCTATCATTTCTCAGGACGATAGTGTAAAATTGTATAGAATTTAAAGCAGTCAGTTTTATCATATTCAGGGAGGAAAAAATGGGAGTTTACAAGATTTTAACTATCAATCCGGGGTCCACATCAACCAAGATCGCTGTTTTTAAAGGCGAGGAAAAACTGTTTTCCGAGAATGTGTCCCACGCAGCAGACGAACTTGCAAAATATAAAACCATTTCCGATCAGCTTCCCTTCCGTCTGGGCATGATCCGTGACCTGATCAAGGCAAACGGCGTGGATCTGTCGGATCTGGATGCTGTTGTAGGAAGAGGCGGCGGCCTTATGGCAGTTGACGGCGGCGTATACGG
>JAFRKZ010000004.1 GCA_017431485.1 Parasporobacterium sp.
GCGCCGATATTCGGGTTGAATGTGAGCAGGGCAGGGATCAGGAACCACAGGAATAAGACTGTGCCGATGACCAGCATTATCAATCTGACAATGGTGAAACCATCCATCTTCATCTTATCGCTTCCGATCAGTATTTCAGCAGATACTTCTGGATCTCCCAGTCGCTGATCCTCTGGGAATATTCAGACCATTCGTGTTTCTTGGCCGTGATATAGCGTTCAAAGATATGGTTTCCGAGAACCTCCCGGATAAACCCGTCTTTTTCCGCTTTCCGGATCGCTTCGTACATATTCAGCGGAAGCATGTGAATGCCGGAGCGTGTGAGTTCCCGTTTGCTCATTTCAAAAATGTTTTTGTCCACGGGAGCCGGAGGCGTCATACCCTGGCGGATACCTTCCAGTCCTGCTTCCAGGCAGAGTGCCAGTGCGAGATAAGGATTAGCAGAAGGATCGGGATTTCGCAGTTCGATCCTTGTGGACTGTCCTCCGGAAGTAGGAACGCGGAAAAGCGGCGAACGGTTTCTGGCAGACCATGCAATATACAGCGGCGCTTCAAAATCGGGCACCAGACGTTTGTAGGAATTGATCAGCGGATTGGTGATGATCGTAATGCCTTCGATATGTTTCATGATGCCGGCCATGAAGGAATACGCTTCCTTGGACAGACCGTTTTTGTCCGATTCGTCCACGAAAGCATTGGTCTTGTCCTTGGTCAGGGACATATTCAGGTGCATGCCGTTTCCTGCCACACCGTAGAACGGCTTTGGCATAAACGTGGCGTACATACCGTGCTTTTCGGAAATGGTCTTCACGGCATATTTAAAGGTCATGATATTGTCCGCTGCCGTAAGCGCCTCCGCATATTTAAAATCGATCTCATGCTGGGCAGGCCCGCACTCATGATGGGATGCCTCGATCTCAAAGCCCAGGTCTTCCAGGGCGAGAACGATATATTTCCTGACATCCTCCCCCACATCATTGGGACCGAGATCGAAATACCCGCCTTCATCATAGGAATCCAGGACAGGACGTCCGTCAGCGTCTGTCTTCATCAGATAGAATTCGCATTCCGGTCCCACATTGAAGGTATAACCCATCTCCTGCGCATGCTTAAGGGCATTTCTCAGGATAAACCGGGGATCGCCTTCAAAGGGGTTGCCGTCAGGCTTATAGACATCACAGATGAGACGCGCGACCTTGCCCTTTTCCTGATCCCAGGGATGGATACGGAAAGAGTCCAGATCCGGATAAAGGCACATATCCGATTCCTCGATCCTGGCGAACCCGTCTATGGAAGATCCGTCAAACATCATTTTGTTCCGGAGTGCTTTTTCAATCTGGGAAGGCGTGATAGACACATTCTTCATGGCACCGAAGATATCGGTGAACTGCAGCCTGATAAACTGGATATCTTCTGATTTAATTGCTTTAACGATCTGTTCTTTTGTCATTCTTTCGTCCTTCCTTGATCTGAACCTTTCTTTTTTGGTATTGCTGTGTTTCTTTTTCCTGTTCTGCTCTTCCGGTGATCCGATGCAGGCTTTTTCCTGACACTGTATCCGAAACTTCCGATCTTTCTTCCCAGGGAAAAATATTCTCCATGGGAATAAGCTGTAAGGCCCGCGCTGTTCAGATGGAACTTCCCTTTCTCATCCATCAGTGTTTCATCCACGGTCACGGCTTCCACTCTGGCCAGGAACATGTCGTGCGATCCCAGAGGGATCGTCTGCACGACCCTGCATTCGATGCAAACGGGGCTTTCTGCAATAGAAGGGGCCTGTACTTTCTCGGATGGGATCAGATGCAGTCTGCATTCTTCGGCTTTATCGATCTCCCTGCCGCTTTTGACGCCGCAGTAATCCATACATCTCGTGAGCTGTTCATTCACCAGATTGATAACGAATTCCCCTGTCCGGCTGATGATCCCGTGACTGAACCGTTCCGGCCGGATGGAAACAGATACCATCGCGGGGTCAGAGCAGACAGTTCCTGCCCAGGCAACCGTAATGATATCAGGCTGCTCTCCCGGGATCTGGCAGCTTACCATAACCGCCGGAAGAGGATACAGCATATTCCCCGGTTTAAAACTTTTTCTTGTCACGTATGTTTTCCTGTTTATTCTACATCTTCGTAGGGTCTTGTGGCATCGCCCACAGGTCCCTCCGCATCCAGATTGCCGTCACTTCCGCAGACAGGACATTTCCCGTAATCCGGGCCGTAATCCCCGATCAGGTCAATAGCATATCTGTACTTTTTTCCGCATTTTTTGCATGTATAACACATGTACTGTGCACCCCAGGTCATAATATCCCTCCTGTTTTCATTTTGTTAACTTAAATAAATACAAATTTCCCCAGACGATCCATCGCTTCCTGTACCCTTGAAAGAGGAAGCGCCAGGTTGATCCGCAGATGGCAGCGGCCGTGGAACATCCGGCCGTCCTGCAGGGCAACTCCCACGTTCCAGCAGGCCTGTTCTACCTCGTCCAGGGTCTTTCCGTGCTTTTGGCACCACTCGCTGCAGTCTGCAAACAGCATATAGGTCCCCTGCGGCCGGCAGACTTTTACCTCAGGAAAATGCTCCGCGATATAACGGCAGGCATAATCAACATTTTCGGACAGGACCATGTTCAGTTCGTCCACCCATTCATATCCTTCCGGCCGGTAGGCTCCGATCAGGGCATGCATGGACAGCACATTCATCTCATTGTAATGGCTGAGAGATGATTCCTTCAGGATCCTTTCCCGCATCCAGGGATTATAGATGATATGATAGCTTCCCACCAGTCCGGCCAGATTAAATGTTTTGGACGGCGCATAAAAAGCCGCGGTCCTCATCCTGGCATCCTCTGATACAGACTGCACAGGGATGTGCTGATGACCGTCCAGTATGATGTCCGACCAGATCTCATCAGAGACCACATACACATCATATTTACGGAACAGTTCCATGACCTGCTCCAGTTCCTGCCTCTCCCAGACTCTGCCGGTGGGATTGTGCGGAGAACACAGGATTGCCGCATGGATATGCTCTTCCCGTATTTTTTTCTCCATATCGGCAAGATCCATTCTCCAGACGCCATCCCCGTCAATATACAATGGGCTGTGCACGATCTTGTAGCCGTTATTTGTCAGGGACATGGTAAAGCCGATATAAGTCGGGGAATGGACCAGTACTTTATCTCCCCGGGAGCAGAATACGTTCAGCGCGGAAAGGACGCCGCCGAGCACGCCGTTCTCATATCCGATGCATTCCTTTGTAAGGCCCGTCACATGGTTTCTTTTTTCCTGCCATCTGATGATCTCATCAAAATACTCCTGTCGCGGATTAAAATATCCGAAAGCAGGATGCTGTGCCCGGCTGACAAGCGCTTCCGTGATGGAAGGACAGACCGGAAAATTCATATCGGCCACCCACATGGGGATGGGGTCAAACCCATCCTGTGGAAGATCCGGCGCAAAGCCCGGTATCTGTCCCAGGCTGTCCAAGGCAATGGCATCGTGGCCTTTTCTGTCGATGATCGAAGTAAAATCGTATTTCATGTTTCCTATTATTATTACAACAGCGGGCCAACAGGCCCGCTGTCTGAGGTCAGGTAAAGACCTTTCGGATTACTCGTTGTACGGAGCAAGGTGAAGCAGCTGACGTGCTTCGTCCGGAGTAGCAACTTCACGGCCGAATTCCTTAACAACACGAACAGCTCTTTCCACGAACTGCTTGTTGGATTCAGCAAGTACGCCTTTGCTGTACAGAACGTTGTCTTCCATACCAACACGGATATGTCCGCCCAGAGCGGTTGCGCCGTAGAGCATTTCCATTGCGGAATGTCCAACGCCGAAGCAGGACCATGTGTAGTTAGCCGGTCCAACCAGACGGTCAGCTTCTTCCTTCATGAAGATCAGGTTCTTCATCGTGCCGCCGATGCCGTTTGCGCAGCCCATGCAGAACTGGAAGTGAACAGGAGTCTTCAGGACGCCCTTCTTGATGTAGTATGCAGCGTTTCCGATCATACCGGGATCAAATGCTTCGATTTCCGGCTTTACGCCCAGTTCCTGGAACAGAAGGCCACAGTCTTCAAGGAACTTCGGGGTGTTCAGGAACAGGCCGCTGTTCAGCCAGTTCATGGAACCGCAGTCATAGGATGCCATTTCCGGTTTCAGTTCTTTTACATGAGCAACACGGATCTCATCATCCGCATGGATATCACCTGATGTGGTAAGGTTAAGAACGATATCGCAGTCCTTGTAGCCTTTGATCAGTTCAACCGTCTTTTTGAATCTGACGGGATCCATTGCTCCGTTGCCGTCTGCATCTCTCATATGAAGATGAGCAACTGCTGCACCAGCTTTCCAGCACTCATAAACGTCTGCTGCTATCTCTTCCGGCTCCATCGGGACGTTCGGGTTGTCTTTCTTTTTCGGCCACGCACCGGTCGGTGCGACTGTGATAATTGTTTTGTTCTTTAATGCCTTAAGATCTGCCATTTGTAATTCCTCCATTTTACATTTAAAAATTAAGCTTAATATTTAAACCTGTTTCCAGATCTATTTATTTTATAACATTATTCAATGCTCTTTTCAAGCTATAGTTATGCCCCTCCCAGGAACCTATCCAGAAAATTCGGGATGCGCTGCAGTGCCTGATAGACCCCTTCCAGATACACAAAAATGCTTAAAAGAACCCCGATCACCGGGATCAGATAATCGATCAGCTGGTTTTTATGCGTACGGGTATAAGAGAAAAGCAGGACGACAGGCGCTATGGGAAGCAGGATCCCGGCTCCTCCGATCCCCAGGTCCAGCATCTTTAATATAAGATCACCATTTGCTGACTGACTTGCCAATAATCTATTTGCCAGAAAGGCCAGGATCAGAGAGTCCAAAACCCCGGCGACCGCAAACACAATAGCCGTAAAAACAGAAAACTGAAGAGAATTTCTTCTGGTCTTCAGGAACAGATCGTATTCCGCATGTGTTCTTCCGTTCTTGCAGAACGCCCGTTCCCGGTATTTAATAAAAAACGCCATCACAAGAAACACCAGGAACATCATCGGCGGTTTCGTTGTCAGGAACGGGAAGATATTATAATCCAGCACGATCCTGTCCTGCGCAGCAAGGACCCGCAGCGCGATCGATGCTGCTTCATAGAGCACCGGCAGAATGGCCATTGCACGCAGTATCCGGATCTTCTTTCCCTGAAAAAACCGTTTCGGCCAGGCATTCAGGCAATACATAAACAAGGTGCACAGAAAAAGATCGATAAACAGGTTGTAAGAGATCGAACCGGATTTCATGTTATGGGCAGCGAGATTGATCTGTTCGACCGCCGCCTGTCTGCTGCCTGAAAGTATGGATACAGCACCGACGAGATAACGGTTGAAGATAAACAATGACAGGACTACGATCAATGCGGCTGCTGCGATATGGATCGTGAACTGTCTCTTATATCCGTCACTGGTATCCAGGATCAAAGCATAGTTGGCCAGCAGAAGAAAAGGAACAGACATGGATGCCGC
>JAFRKZ010000166.1 GCA_017431485.1 Parasporobacterium sp.
AAGATGAGGAACAATGATATACCAGGCGGAATATGGCTGATGTCCTCTGCTGCGGCGTATAAGATGAACGATCAGGATCACGAGGCATACCAGCAGCAATGCAAGGACAAACACTGCCGCATATAACAGGATCTGCAGCAGCGTGCCCATATTGATATGCTCCTCGGCGGAACTTTCGTTGCTCATGACCATGGTAGGAGAATAGTGGAACCCTGTTTCCACCACATTTGAAATGTCCCCTTCCAGTGCCGTCAGCCTGGTCAGGTCCTCTGTCCCCTCTACCGTCATTTCGTAGATCCCCTTCTGGAGGTTCTGGATAAACATGGTATCCGAATCGCCGAAGGTCGAATCGGGCGTATTGAGCACATCATAATAGATCAGGTTTTCCGGTCCGTCTGTCAGGATACGGACCTGATACTGACCATCTGCCGGCACGTTAACTACCGTTTGCCTTCCGTTTCGGAAAATATAGACATTCGTCAGATAATAAGCGCCCAGGATATCACCAGAAGCGGATATTCCCTGCTCCTCAAACGAATCCCTGAAATAGATTTCCCCATTTCTGTCCAGTCCGCTCAGGAAATATCCGTCTTCCCATACTTCCACATCCACATTTCCGAAAAAGGAGAGCCTTCTGGTTGTCCACGGCCCTGCAAGCAGCATCTCCAGATCGATATCGGAGAACATCCAACAGATATAGGTATAGGGCATATGTTCCCGCAGCACGTTTTCCGCAATCTTCTGATCCGGATTCCATAATCCGCGGTCCACCTGAGCCGTATTTCCTTTCAGATGCCTGGACATGATATATGTCAGATAATCAATGAAGATCTCACTGCTGTATGCTTCTCTCTGATCCAGTTCTTTCATTGCGGAGAGGGCTGACACCAGGATCGAACCGATCCGTTCCGGATCCGCCTCCGTCCAGTATCTCATGAGGGTATCCTGGAATTTTGCCGCATAGTCCGCGCTGGTGGGAAACAGTTCATCCAGAAATTCTATGATCAGATGAAGCTGGTAATTGATCTCCGGATTAAAATAGAACATATCTCCGGTGAGATCGTAATTCGTGATCGAATTATAGATGGTATATATCATGTATTGACTGTCCATCTCCTGCGCCGGCGTATAAAAATCTGTGCCGTAACGCTCATAACCCCAGTTTTCCATCGGGATCATGGTCACCGGATCATATTTCCCGCAGATATTGTATATTCCCCGATAATCAAAATGATCTTCTGCCCGGGTCGTGCGGGGCACCCCGTACAGATAGGCATACACATCTTCAAACCGGCCGGAATCGATCATATCTGCCGCCGTCAGATTGGACACTGCCGCCGCACGGGAGAATCCCGAAAGCCACAGCTTCATCTTACCGGTCAGCTGATGTTCTCTGATATAATCGTCAATCTTCCCCTCCAGGATCTGAGCTGCCTTGTTAAATCCCACATGCCGTTCCTCATTTCCGACTTCCAGATTGCTGGCCCATTCTTTTCCGTATCCCTGCCCGCAGGGCGCTGCCGCGATCAGGATAAAGTCGTCGATTTTTTTACAGCCGATCACGCCGGAAAGGGTGTCTTTTGTCGTTTCCTGCTCATAGCCAAAGGCATAAAGATCGGTAAAGCCTGCTTCTGTCAGATACGTTTCGTACTGATCCTCCAGATCCTTCCCGTTATTACGAAAAGCAGACAGGGCAAGTCCCAGGGAAGCTCTGGCCAGTTCCAGGTAAAAATATTCCGAAGATTCCCTGAAATAATCATCGGAATAAGGATACTTCCAGTCTATGATCTGATGGCTGACCGGATTGACGCAGGGCACGGAGATCTCCAGCTCCCGCTGCGCTGCACGACTGGTCACGGGAGCCAGGCAGATCAGAATTATCAGCACCATTATTACTGAAAATATTTTTCTTCTTGTTTTCATGGGTTTTCCTGTCAAAAAACAGCTAAAGAAAAAGGAGCATTGTATGTGTTGTTGTAAATCTTATCATAAGAAGCGCGGGTTATCTACGGGGATGACAGAGGGACGGTTCTTTTGTCATCTTTTCATGAGTCGATGGGGAGTCGATGGGGAGTCGATGGGGACGGTTCT